>JARLIU010000048.1 GCA_031291595.1 Ancalomicrobiaceae bacterium
AGTTGGACGAGGCGATGCAGCGCCCGGTCTTGTCGAGGATGTAGACCGCGAGCGTGCCGATGCGGGCGTTCAGCCGTTCCAGATAGCGGTCGGCGACGACGGCGCGTTCGGGATCGTCGGGCGCGGCGACGAGGTCGGCGACATTGCGGTCGTAGCTCATGACGAAGGGGAAGGCGGCGAATTTCTCGATCTCGCGCTCGAACGACGCGGCATAGAGATCGAGCCGGTGGTCGGCGCGGCCGCGGATCTCTTCGACCGCCTGATCGAAGGAATGGCGATAGCCGTACCAGCCGGCGGCCGCAACCAGACCGAGGGCAACGACGATCGCCAGCGCCAGGGGCAGCAGCCCGCGCAGCCGTCGCGTCAGCGGCACGACGGCAAGCGTCTCGGACAGCGCAATCGACGTCGCCACGCGGTCCCTCCTTCGGCCCCCACTGCATGAGGAAACGATGAAGTGCCGACGTCAAGCAATGACGCAACGCATGACGGCGCCGCCCGACGTCTGGCGGCACCCTCAATTGTTCGACGGCGGCATGCAGGTCGCACCAACCGCCGACCCGCCGAGCCCCTCCTCGGCGGGGGATCGTGCGCCGCTGGGAGACGGCGCTCGCATCCGATCAGTGGAAGATCTTCAGCAGGAACACCGCCAGCACCACCATGGTGGCGCCGCCGATGCGGGTGGAGATCTGGGCGAAGGGCATCAGCCCCATGCGGTTGCAGGCCGACAGGATGGCGACGTCGCCGGTGCCGCCGAGGCCGGAGTGGCAGGCGGTCACGATGGCCGATTCCACCTGATACATGTTGAGGAGCTTGCCGACGAACCAGCCGGAAGACACCATCGCCAGCACCGTCACGGTGCAGATGATGAAGTAGGGCAGCGTGAACGCGGCAACGAGATCGTGCCACGGCACGTAGAGCACGCCGAGGCCGACCAGCAGCGGGAACGTCATGTTGGTGGCGATGAACTTGTACATCTGCTGCGCACCGAGCTCCATGCGCGCCGGGATCAGCTTCGACACCTTCAGCATCGCGGCGCCGAGGATCATGATGATCGGGCCGGGAATTCCGACGAACGGCGCAAGGAAGGCGCCGAGGATGAACATGGTGCAGGCCATCAGCAGGCCGGCGCCCATCAGCGGCAGCTCGATCGGCTTTTCCTGCGATATTTCCTTCAGCAGGTCGTTGTCGTCACCGGTGCGAACCAACAGGCCGTTGCCGCAGGCATCCGGGTGCTTCTCGCCGACGCGCTTCAACACGCCGGCCGCGACGATGGCAACGACGTTGCCGATCAGAGCGGCTGGAATGAGCGAGGCGATGAGGCCGGCCTGCGGCTGCGAAAGAATGTCCGAATAGGCGAGCGATAGGGGCAGAGTACCCTCGCCGATGCCGCCGGCAATGATCGGCATGACGATGAAGAAGAAGGTGTGGGCCGGCGTATAGCCGAACACCAGGCCGGCAGCGATGCCGGCGGCGACGGCACCGAGCGTGCCGATGGCCAGCGGCACGAACATCCTGAGGAACCCTTGGATCAGCACGCGGCGGTTCATGCCGAGCATCGAGCCGGTAACCAGGCAGGCGATGTAGAGATAGAGGAAATTGGCATCCTTCATCACCCCGGTGATCGACTTGACGAAGACCTTGCCCATCTCGGGGTAGAACGCCTGGTAGCCGACGAGAGCGGACGAGACGAACAGGCAGAGGATGGCCGAGCCGCCGATGGTCCTCAGCCCGGGAATGCGGGCGCCGATCTCGCTGAACAGGAAGCCGAACATCATGATGGCGGCGAAACCGCCGATCATGTCGGCGGGCAGTTTGCCGACGTAGGCCGCGCCGAAGATCACGGCGGCGATCGCCGCGAACAGCGGCAGCGGCACGGGGCCGACCTTGATGGCGCTCAGTTGGCGCAGGACTTGGCGCGGGAGGCCGGGATCGGCCACCAGGCTTAGGGGGGCGACGCTGGAGACATTGGACATCGAATTTCCTCCTGAGGGTTCCGGCGGACCGGCCCTTCGTGTGAGGGCCTTGTTCGGGGCCTTTCGGCGGTGGGACGCGGGGAGCGGTCCTGCCTTCGGGCCCAAGCCTCGCATCGAGCGTGCCAGCCGCGGCCGACGGACCGGGCTTTGATTCCGTTCGGTAATTTCTGGCGCGGCGGCTGTCGGCCGACGGGTTTCCGGACGGGCCCGGCGAAATCGCGTTCGGTTTTTCGGACAGGGCGGGAAATGGCCGGGTTTTGCGGCTTCGAACCGGGCCGATCCGGGTTCGCACGTAGGGGCCGCGTCGAAACGCCGCGGCAGCGCAGATCGGTCGGTGCGGGACGCGCGGGCTCAGACGCCGAGGATGGTCAGCAGTCGCTCGACGGCACTGGTCAGTCCATCGACCAGCGGCAGCGCGGAGCGCTCCGACAACAGCTTGGCCAGGCCGGAAAACGGCGCGCCGCCGAGGAGCACGGCAGCGGCGCCCCGGTGGTGCAGGGCTTCGGCCTCGGCAAGGATGGCATCGAAGAACCGCTCCGGTGCTGCGGCGACATCGCGCACGCCGGCAGGCAGAAATTCGATGCCGACGAGCTGGGCCCCGAGCCCCAGACCGGCGACCTTCGCCTCGATCGCTGATTTGAGTGCCGGGCCGAGGGTCAACACTGCGAACGGCCGTCCGCCCTCGCCTGCCACGATCAGCCCGGATTCGCCGAGCCCCGCCACCGGCATGGGTGCCGCCGTGCGTGCCGCCTTCAGGCCGGGATCGCCGAAGGCGGCGATGATCGCACCATCGCAGTCGGCTCGGCGCAGCATCGCGGCGACGGCATCGGCCGCCACCGCAAGGTCGGCCTCGGTTTCGAGCGCCGGAGCGCCGAACGGTGCGGTCAAGGGCAGGATCGTCGCCCGCGGACCGGCGATCGCGCGAGCCGTCGCCGCCATCTTCTCGCTGATATCGGCGGAGGTATTGGGATTGGCGACAAGCAGCCGCGGGCTCATTCCGCCCTGCCCTGCCCCGTCCGTGCGGCATCCGGCGAGACAGTCGCCAGCCAGTGGCGGGCGATGTCGGCGCGCCGGGCGATCCACACGCCGTCCTTCGCCGTCACATGCTGCAGGATGGCGGCGAGCGCGCCGATGCGGCCGGGGCGACCGATCATGCGCAAGTGCAGGCCGATCGACAGCATCTTGGCCCCCTCTTGGTGCAGCCAATCGACGGCGCCGATGCAATAGTCGGCGAAATCCTGGCCGGCGAAGCGCTGGGTGTGGAAGTAGTGCATGTCGTTGGTATCGAAGGCGTAAGGGATCACCAGATGCCGGCGGCCGGCGACGGGGAGCCAATAGGGCAGATCGTCGTTGTAGGCGTCGCTGTCGTAGAGGAAGCCTTCTTC
>JARLIU010000288.1 GCA_031291595.1 Ancalomicrobiaceae bacterium
CGAAGCCGCGCAGCGTTGCGGCCAGTACTACGTGAACCACCGTTGGCTCGGCGGCATGCTGACCAACTGGAAGACCATCTCGCAGTCGATCCAGCGCTTGCGCAAGCTCGAGGGCATGCTGGCCGGCGAGGCCCAGGGCCTCACCAAGAAGGAGCGCCTGACGCTCGACCGCGAGCGCGAGAAGCTGGAAAAGGCGCTCGGCGGCATCAAGGACATGGGCGGCATTCCCGACCTGATCGTCGTCATCGATACCAATCGCGAGGCGATCGCCATCCAGGAAGCGCGCCGCCTGAACATCCCGGTCGCGGCAATTCTCGATTCGAACTGTGATCCGGATGGCATCACCTATCCGATCCCGGGCAATGACGACGCCGGCCGCGCCATCGCGCTCTACTGCGATCTGATCGCCCGCGCCGCCATCGACGGCATCTCGCGCGCCCATGGCGAACTCGGCGTCGACATCGGCGAATCCGAGACCCTGCTCGAGGAACCTGCGCTGGCCGAGGCTGAGGTCGAGGCCGAAGCCGCCCCGGAAGCCGGCGAGTAGGACGGGACCATCTGGCCGCACGCCCCCGGGGGCGGCGGCTCCTGCCTCGGTTCCAGGTCGCGGCCGGCCTCACCCACCGCGATCCGGACGCTGGTCCAAGGCGGGAGTTTCGAACGACACCTGGCCGGTCGTCGTTGGGACAGGCAAGATGCGGCGTCGGGATTTGATCATCGGCGCCTCGATCCCCTGACGTCCGGCCTTGTCATGCGCTCGTCATGGCAAAGCGCCAGCAAGAGCCGGACCGGCGGGCCCGCGAGTCTCGGGCGGGCGGGCCAGGCGATGCCCAAAGGCATGCGGCTGGACATGGCCGCCGGGCCGAGTGGGCGTCGGGGCTGCCGGGTGAGCGATTTGGGCCGTGAGTCGGCCGCCGATGCGGCGCCGGCTTCAGCCAGAGACGGCCGCGGGCAGGCTTGGCGCGATCGGATTCGCTCCTGTGCGGTGCCCAAGCGCCCGACGAACGGAGGCGGCGCGCCTTGCGCGACCGCGGACCGAACATGGCGCGCTTGCGCGACCGAACAGATATGACACGACACGAATCTCCGCGCGGCAACAGCGTGGGAATGACCGCAGAGGCGAACATGAGCATTTCAGCTAGCCAGGTTAAAGAGCTTCGCGACGCTACCGGCGCAGGCATGATGGATTGCAAGGCAGCTTTGATCGAGACTGCCGGCGACATGGAGTCCGCGGTAGACTGGCTGCGCAAGAAGGGACTGTCGAAGGCGGCGAAGAAGTCCGGCCGCACGGCTGCCGAAGGCCTGATCGGCGTGTCGTCGAACGGCACCTCGGCCGCGCTGGTCGAAGTCAACTCCGAGACCGACTTCGTCGCCCGCAACGACCAGTTCCAGGCGCTGGTGCACCAGATCGCCGATCTGGCGGTCGGGGCAGGCGGCGACATCGACAAGCTCGGCGCGGCCATCGTCGGCTCGACCGGCAAGTCGGTCAACGACTCGGTCACCGACGCTGTCGCCACCATCGGCGAGAACATGCGCCTGCGCCGCACCGCCGCGGTCTCGGTCGAGGCCGGCGTCGTCGGCACCTACGTGCACAATTCGGTTGCCGACGGCCTCGGCAAGATCGGCATCATCGTCGGTTTGGCATCGAGCGGCAGCGGCGCGGCTTTGAGCCTCCTCGGCCGCCAGATCGCCATGCATATCGCCGCTGCTGCGCCGATCGCGGTGCGCCCGGACGAGGTGGACGCCAGCGTGCTCGAGCGCGAGAAGGCGATCTTCGCCGATCAGGCCCGCCAGTCCGGCAAGCCGGAAGCCGTCATCGAGAAGATGGTCGAGGGCCGCATCCGCAAGTTCTACGAGGAAGCCACGCTGCTGAAGCAGGTCTTCGTCGTCAACCCCGACCTGACCGTCGAAGCCGCGTTGAAAGCGGCGGAGAAGGATGTCGGCGCTCCGGTGACGGTGACCGCCTTCGTACGCTTCGTCCTCGGCGAAGGCATCGAGAAGGACGCGACGGACTTCGCGGCGGAAGTTGCCGCCGCGGCCGGCAAGGCCTGATCGGCAGACCGATCGTGTTCGCCGGATGGGTGCGGCGACCCCGGCCGGCCGATTGCAGCCGATGATTTGACCAAGGGCGCCGGGCGACCGGTGCCCTTTTTTGCGAAATCGGCCAAGTCACCCGGTCCCGCTCGATCAAGCCGACGGCTGTCGCGGGGCCACGGCCAACGTGCAATCCTGCGGCCGACCGGTCTTGCCGGGCCACAGGCAACGCTGAAGGAGACTGGCAATGACGTTGCGCTGGAAACGGGTGCTGATCAAGCTTTCGGGCGAGGGGCTGGCAGGCGAGGCAGGCTTCGGCATCGATACGGCGATCGTCGGCCGGCTCGCCGATGATCTGATCGCGGCGCGGGCGCTCGGCGCCGAGATCGGCATCGTCATCGGCGGCGGCAATCTGTTCCGCGGCGCCTGGCTGGAAGCGCGCGGCACCGATCGTGTCACCGGCGACCACATGGGCATGATGGCGACGGTGATGAACGCGCTGGCGTTGCGCGAGGCACTGGCCGCTCGCGGCACCACCGCCAAGGTGCTCTCGGGCCTGCCGCTGCCGACGGTCTGCGATAGCTTCACCCAGCGCGACGGGCTTGCGGCCTTTGCCCGCGACGGGCTCGTCATCTTCGCCGGCGGCACCGGCTGCCCGTTCTTCACCACCGATACGACGGCCGCGCTCAGGGCCGCGGAAATGAAATGCGACGCGATTCTGAAGGCGACGAACGTCGATGGCGTCTATACCGCCGATCCGCGCAAGGACCCCAACGCCGTCCGCTTCGACAGTCTGTCGTTCGCTGAGGCGATCAGCCGTGATTTGAAGGTGTTGGATACGTCAGCATTCGCACTTGCCCGCGATAACGGGATTCCGATAATCGTATTCTCCATGGCCGAGGAAGAGGCGCTGCAGTCGGTTCTGTCGGGCGCGGGCCACGCGACCGTCGTCTCCGACGAAGGCACCGAAGCCGCGTGAGCGACGAGGGCGCCGCCGATCGCTTCCGAGGCCATTCATCGATGCCGCTCAACGGGCTCGGCCCGAGCGGCATCACAACTTGCAGCCCGGGCAGGCCAAGGCTAGAACCCGTGCGCGTTGGGGACGAGAGGTCCCCGGGAACTTGAGGACATCATGGCCGCCAATCAATTCGAATTCGAAGACGTCAAGCGCCGGATGCACCAGGCGGTGAGCGTGTTCAAGGACGAGCTCGCCGGCTTGAGGACCGGCCGCGCATCGGTCACGCTGTTGGATCCCATCACCGTCGAGGCCTACGGCCAGCGCTTGCCGATGAACCAGGTGGCGACGGTCTCCGTGCCGGAAGCGCGGCTGCTGTCGGTGCAGGTGTGGGATCGCGGCATGGTTCACGCCGTCGACAAGGCAATTCGCGAGGCCAATCTCGGATTGAACCCGATCGTCGAAGGCGCCACGATGCGCATACCGATTCCGGAATTGAATGCCGAGCGCCGCAAGGAGCTGATCAAAGTGGCGCATAAGTACGCCGAGGCGGCGCGTGTCGCCGTTCGCCATGTGCGCCGCGACGGGCTCGACCACCTGAAGCGGGCGGCCAAGGACGGCATGAGCGAAGACGAAGAGTCAAAGATCGCCGATCGCGTGCAGAAACTCACCGACGAGACCATCGTCGAGATCGACAAGGCGCTCGCCGTCAAGGAACAGGATATCGCGCGCGTCTGAGCCGCTGGCGCCGCCGGCAGGGAGCGGCGCCGGCGGACGAGGCGCGCGGTGGCATCGTCGGGGTTTGTGCTACCTGTGTCTGCGGCGAGGTCGTGGACCGAGGCGCGCCGGATCTTTCGACAGGCCCATCGCCCTTTCTTCCGTTGCGCTTGCAATGTTTCTCTCGTAAGGCCGCCGATCCATGACAGCCAGTCCCGATCCTTCGCTCGATGCCGCCGGCGGCGAGTGCCGTTCGTCGGCGTCCGAGGCACCGGTGCCGCGGCACGTCGCCATCATCATGGACGGCAACGGACGCTGGGCCAAGGGGCACGGCATGCCGCGGTCCGAAGGCCATCGCCGCGGCGTCGACGTGGTGCGCCGCATCGTGCGCCGGGCGGTCAGCCGCGGCGTCGCCTACCTGACGCTGTTTTCCTTCTCGGCCGAAAACTGGCGCCGCCCGCCGGACGAAATCGCCTATCTGATGGGGCTGTTGAAGCTGTTCATCCGGCGCGATCTGGCGGACCTGCATTCCTCCAACATCCGCGTGCGGGTTATCGGCGGGCGTGACGACCTGTCCGCCGACATCGGTGGCCTGCTCATGGAGGCCGAGACGCTGACCCGGGCGAATACCGGCCTGACGCTGATCATCGCCTTCAACTACGGCGCCCGGCAGGAGATCTTGCGCGCGACCCAGGCCATCGCCGCGGCCGTCGCGCGCGGCGAACTGGCCGAGAGCGCCATCGACGAGGCGACGTTTGCCCGCCATCTCGATACCCGCGACTTCCCCGATCCGGATCTGGTGATCCGAACCTCGGGCGAGCAGCGGCTGTCGAACTTCCTGCTCTGGCAGTCCGCCTATGCCGAACTGGTATTCGTGCCGGTTCTGTGGCCCGATTTCGACGAGGCCGCCTTCGACGATGCCCTGTCGCAATATCAGAGCCGCGAGCGCCGCTTCGGCGATGTCGCCGCTCGCAACCGGTAAGAGGATGCGGGGCGGGAAATGACCGGCAAGCAGGCTGATCTGCGGACGAGCGGTATCTTCGGCGCCGACCTCAGGCTGCGCACCCTGTCGGCGAGCGTGCTCGGCATCGGCTCGCTGGCGGTGACCTGGCTCGACGGCTGGGCGTTCTCCGGGCTTGTCGCCATCATGGCGGCGCTGGTGCTCAGGGAATGGCGCCGGCTGATCGGTATCGAACAGTCGCACACCGTCGCCGTCGCCATGCTCGCAGCCGCGATCGCCGCCATTCTGGCCGGGCATCAGTTCGGCGCCGGGGCCGCCGGCATCGTCTCGGTGATCCTCGCCGCCGCCGCCGCGCTGCATGCGGCGGCGACCTCGCCGCGACCCGCCGTGCCCTGGGCTGCGGCCGGCGTGTTGTATGCCATCATCCCGGCGGTGGCGATGCAGTCGCTGCGCGGCAGCAACGCCTCGGGCCTTGCCGCCGTGCTGTTCGTTTTTGCCGTCGTCTGGTCGACCGACGTGTTTGCCTACATGACGGGACGGGCGATCGGCGGACCGCGCCTGATGGCCGTCATCTCGCCGAAGAAGACCTGGGCGGGCGCCATCGGCGGGCTCGGCGGCGCACTGGTCGGGGCGGCAGTCGTCTGCTCGGTCGCGGCAGTGCCGCACATCTGGCCGGTGCTGGTACTCGCCGCGGCCGCTTCCATCGTCGCGCAGGCCGGCGACCTCACCGAATCCTGGATCAAGCGGCGCTTCTCGGTGAAGGATTCGGGCGGTCTCATTACCGGCCACGGCGGCGTGATGGACCGCGTCGACGGGCTCGTCGCCGCCGCGACATTTCTCGCCGTCGTCGGCTGGATCCACTCCGGCGGCGGCGATGCCGCCGAAGGTGTCCTCATCTGGTGAGGACGCCATATTGCCGCATTGCGCCGCTAGCGGTGATCGGCTGGGCTAGGCGACTCGCGCCCCGCCTGGTCCGCTCGGCGGCGCGAAGGTCGTGCGGTGCGGCCCGGCGATTGCAGTAAGCGAAGCATTCACGATTTTTGTGGCAATTGTCTCTATCCGGGCGCGATCGGCCCGAAGGGGAATGAGATGGCGGTCTTGAGTGGTATTGCGTCGATCGTCGTGTACGGTGCCCTGTACGTTCTGGTGCTCGGCATCGTGATCGTCGTGCACGAACTCGGCCACTTCCTCGTCGGCCGCTGGTGCGGCGTGCGGATCGAGACCTTCTCCCTCGGTTTCGGGCCGGAGCTTGCCCATTGGATCGACGGATGCGGCACCCGCTGGCGCGTCGCCGCCATACCGCTCGGCGGCTATGTGAAGTTCGCCGGCGATCTGAATGCCGCCAGCGTCGCCGACGACGAGGCGATTGCGACGATGACGCCTGAGGAGCGCGCCGGCACGCTGCAGGCAAAGAGTGTCGGGCAACGCTCGGCAATCGTCGCCGCCGGCCCGATCGCCAATTTCCTGTTGGCCCTCGTGGTGCTGACCGGTCTCTATTCGGTCGTCGGCAAGGTGGAACTCGCTCCCATTGTCGGCGGCTTCGTCGAAAACAGCCCGGCGGAAGCGGCCGGCATCAAGGTCGGCGACCGCATCGTCGCCATCGACGGCAGCGGAATCGACAGTTTCCTGCAGATCCCGCCGCTGGTGATGAATCGCGCCGGCGAACACCTGGTCATTTCGGTCGAGCGCGCCGGCTCCAAGCTCGACTTCGACGTCGTGCCGCGGCTCGAGCAAAAGGAAACCGACCTCGGCATGCAGCGACGCGGACTGATCGGCATTTCGCCCGACACGTCGCCGTCGACCGACCACCACGTCGACCTCAATCCCTTGCAGGCCTTCGGCGAGGCGTGCGGCACGATCAAGTTCATCGTCACCCAGACGCTCGGCTTCTTCGGGCGGCTGTTCAGCGGCCATGAATACGTCGACCAGCTCTCCGGCGTCGGCCGCATGGCGCATGTGGTGGCGGAATCGGCTCAGCTCGGCGTCAGCGGAGTGTTGGGCACGTTGGCGTTCATCTCCGTCTCCATCGGCCTGCTGAACCTGTTCCCGATCCCCGTTCTCGATGGCGGGCATCTGGTGTTCTACTTCTTCGAAGCCATCCGCGGACGCCCGCTGTCAGAGCGCGTGCAGGACGTCGGCTTGCGTATCGGGCTCACCTTCGTACTGGCGCTCATGCTCGTCGCCAATGGCAACGACCTGATCCACTACGGCGGCAGATGGCTCTCCAACTGGGTGCGTTGACGTGTCGAACGGTAAAGGAAGGACTGCCGCACCATCCGAAATGGCCGCGAAAGCGCCATCGGATGAAACGTGGCTCATCGGCAACGGTCGCGCCGAAAGGCATGGCATTTGGCATGTGCTTGGCTTGCACCGGGCACAAAAGCCTGTACAACTCCCCTACCGTCCACGAGAATCCGCGGGCGAGGCACCTAATTGTGTGTCCGGTTTTGAAGCGATAGAACATTGGGGCTCTGGATCGATGCGAGCGTTCACGACTGAAGTGACCAGGGTGGCGGTCGCCGCTGCTTTGATGACACTTTCCCCGGTCGTCGGAGTTGAGTTCGGCCCTCTCGCGGTCGGAACGGCGCAGGCGGAAACGATTTCGTCCATCATCGTGCGCGGCAACCAGCGCATGGATCCGGAGACTGTCAGGTCCTATCTCACGATTAAGCCTGGAAAGCCCTATTCGTCCAAGGACATCGACGATTCGCTTAAAGCGCTCTACGCGACCGAATTGTTTGGAGACGTCAAGATCGAGCGCCAGGGCGGCGCTCTCGTCGTCACCGTTACCGAGAGCCCGCTGTTGAACAAGGTGGTGTTCGAGGGCAACAAGCGCCTCACCGACGAGCAGCTCGGCACCGTCATCGAATCGAAGACCCGTGGTTTCCTGTCGAAGTCGCGCGTGCAGAGCGACGTGCAGCGCCTGTTGGAAGTCTATCGCCGGCAGGGCCGGTTCCGCGCCACCGTCGAGCCCAAGGTCATCGAACTGCCGCAGGGGCGGGTGAACTTGGTGTTCGAGATCGACGAAGGCGACAAGACCGCGGTTCAGCGCATTTCGTTCGTCGGCAACCACGCCTTTTCCGAAGGCCGGCTGCGCGACATCATCAAGACGCGCGAAACGGGCCTTCTGGGCTTCATCCGCACCACCGACACCTATGATTCCGATCGGCTCGCCCAGGACCAGGAGAACCTGCGCAAGTTCTACCTGCGCAACGGCTATGCCGACGTGAAGATCGTCGCCGCCAACGCCGACCTCGATCGCGAGCGCAACCAGTTCATCGTCACCTTCAGCATCGAGGAAGGCGACCAGTACAAGATCGGCAACGTCAACGTCGAGTCCGCGATCCCGCAGCTTGAATCCACTTCGCTGCAGTCGTCGCTGCGCACCCGCAGCGGCGACATCTACTCGTCCGAGGACATCGACAAGTCGGTTGAAGACATCACCGCGCTTGCCTCGCGCTCCGGCCTGCCGTTCACCGAAGTGCGGCCGCGCGCCACGCGCGACTATGCGTCGAAGACCATCAACCTCACGTATTACGTCGAGGAAGGGGCCCATGTTTACGTCGACCGCATTAACGTCCGCGGCAACACTCGTACCCGCGATTACGTGATCCGGCGCGAATTCGACGTGCTCGAAGGCGATGCCTACAACAAGGCGCTGATCTCGAAGGCCGAACGCCGTCTGAATCGCCTGGGCTTCTTCAAGAACGTCAAGGTGACGACTGAGCAGGTGGCGCCCGATCGCGTCGCCATCAACGTCGACGTCGAAGAGATGTCGACCGGCGAGATCTCGTTCGGTGCCGGCTACTCGACCACCGACGGCGTGATCGGCGACGTGTCGATCACCGAGCGCAACTTCATGGGGCGCGGCCAGTTCGCCAAGGCCGGCGTCCAGTTCGGCAGGTATACCAAGGGCATATCGCTGTCCTTCACCGAGCCCTACTTCCTGGATCGCCGCGTTTCCGCCGGCATCGATCTCTATGCGCAGCGGCTGGCCGAAACCTACTATCGCCCGTATTCGCAGGAGATGTACGGCGGCGCCATCCGCTTCGGTGTGCCGATCACCGAGGACTTCACCGTCGGCCCGACCTACAGCCTCTACTACCGCAAGATCACGCTCTCGGGTAACCAGGTCGACGGCGACTGGTCGAACGGCGAAGCGTCGCTCGCCTACAAGCTGTTCGTCGATCCAGGTTTTTCCGGCACCCAGACAACGGCGTTGCCGTGCGCTCAGGCCGGCGTCACCTGCAGCCGCAGCGTCGTCACTTCGATGCCGGGCTTCGCGCTCGTCTACAACACCATCGACAACATCCAGTTCCCGCATTCGGGCATCTACGCCAAGCTGCAGACCGATGTCGCCGGGCTCGGCGGGGATTCCTCCTTCCTGCGCAACACCTTGGATGCCCGCTACTACCGCGAGCTCTATGCCGACTGGAACCTGATCGGCGTGTTGAAGCTGAAGGCCGGCAACATCACCGGTCTCGGCAAGAAGATCGACATCATCGACAACTTCTTCATCGGCGGCGAGACCATCCGCGGCTTCGCCGACTCGGGTCTCGGCCCGCGCGACATTTCGAAGGTGAATGTCGGCGGCACGAACTACGCGGCCAATGAAGCCCTCGGTGCTCGGACGTACGTTGCCGGTTCGGCTGAGGTCAATGCGCCGGTGCCCGGCACGCCGGAAGAATTCGGCCTCTACTACTCGCTGTTCGCTGATGCCGGCACGGTGTTCAACTTCGACAAGTCGACGTTGCCGGCCGGCTACGTCAAGAGCAAGAATTGCGCTCCCGGCTCCAGCTGCTACACCGATGACTCGACGATCCGCACCTCGGTCGGCGTCGGCGTCTTGTGGAAGTCGCCGTTCGGACCGCTGCGTGCCGATTTCGGCTTCGCTCTGACCAAGGGCGAGGGCGACGTGACGCAGATCTTCCGCTTCTCCGGCGGCACGCAGTTCTAAACGGCACGCGGCCGTCTGGCTCGCCGCCGGATTGGCATTTACGGGGAATTCCTCGGCTTTTCGTGGGCCGCCGCTGGTCAAGCGGCGGCCTTCGTGTTTAAAGGAACCGGCTTTGCGCTGCCGCCGGTCGCCGCCGAGCGGGTTGTGGGATCCCGGCCGGTGCGGCGGCCCGCATCACGCGGCGGCGTTGGCCGGGCCGGATGGCTCGGCTGGCGCGTTGCGTCGGGCCGCAGCTCGAAGCGTCCGCGGATCGGTTGGCCGGGCATCGGCCGGCCCCCTGGTCCAGGGCCGCGTTGCCCGATCAGCCCGGGCCGCGGCCGTCCTTTTTCGCGTTGGTGGAATGCATGTCCGACCCTTCGTTCTTCAAGTCGCCGCGGCCAGCGAGCCTTGCCGAAATCGCTGCCTGGACTGGCGCCAAACTCGTGGATGAGACGCGAGCACGCTACACGGTTTCCAACGTCGCGCCGCTCGACACCGCCGGTCCCGAGGACATCGCCTTTCTCGATAATCAGAAGTATGCCGGGCAGTTGGCGGCGACGCGGGCTGGCGCCTGCCTGGTGCATCCGCGCTTCGCTGCCCGCGTGCCGGACGGTGTGGCGGTGCTGGAGACGGTCGAGCCCTATCGCGCCTATGCGACCGTCGTCGGCAAGTTCTATCCGGCCGGATTGCGGCTTGAGGGTGCCTACGGCGACAAGGATCTCGTGTCGCAGCACGCCACGATCCATCCGACGGCCAGACTGGAGCCGGGGGTGACGGTCGAGCCGGGGGCCGTCATCGGCGCCCGCGTCGAGATCGGCCAGGGGACGGTGATCGGCGCCAATGCGGTGATCGGCCATGACGTGCGTATCGGCCGCAACTGCTACGTCGGCGCCAATTCGACCATCATCTATAGCCTCATCGGCAACCGCGTCATCCTGCATCCCGGCGTCCGGATCGGTCAGGATGGATTCGGCTTCGCCATGGGTCCGAAGGGGCATCAGAAGGTGCCGCAGATCGGCCGCGTCATCATCCAGGACGACGTCGAGATCGGCGCCAATTCGACCATCGATCGTGGCGCCAGCCGCGACACGGTGATCGGCGAGGGCTCCAAGATCGACAATCTCGTGCAGATCGGCCACAACGTCACGGTCGGCCGCCATTGCATCATCGTTTCCCAGGCCGGTGTCAGCGGTTCCACCACGCTCGGCGATTTCGTCGTCATCGCCGGCCAGGCCGGCCTCATCGGCCATCTGACCATCGGAGCCGGCACGCAGATCGGCGCCCAGGCCGGCGTCGAGGGCTCATTGCCGCCGGGCTCGCGCGTGCTCGGCTCGCCTGCCAAGCCATTTATGGAATTCGCGCGCGAAGTCGCTGCGCTCAAACGGCTCGTCAAGCGCCGCAAATCGGATGACCAACCCGCCGACGCCAAGGGGGCAAATCGTGACGGATGAAGCACCTGAAAAGACTCTGGGCTGTGCCGACATCCAAAAGATCATGGAATATCTGCCGCATCGCTATCCGTTCCTGATGGTCGACCGCATCGAGGCGATCGACGGCGATTCCTCCGCCATCGGCATCAAGAACGTCACGGCGAACGAGCCGCAGTTCGCCGGGCATTTTCCGGGCAAGCCGATCTTTCCCGGCGTCCTCCTCATCGAAGGCATGGCGCAGACGGCGGGTGCGATCTGCGTCGCCCACTCCATGTCCAGGGGCAGGCCCAGCGTCGTGTATTTCATGACGATCGACAATGCCAAGTTCCGCAAACCGGTCATCCCCGGCGACACGGTCGAATACCACATGCTGAAGACGCGCAGCCGGTCGACCATGTGGTGGTTCAAGGGACTGGCCAAAGTGCGGGGGCAGCTCGTCGCCGAGGCCGAGATCAGCGCCATGCTGGTCAGGGATTGATCCTTCGCTCGAGTGGTGGTGTGGCGGGCGCCGTCACATTTCGACACCCGATGTGATTTCCGCTTCGCTCGGCGGTGAGCTAGAGCGCAGGTTGAGCTGTCGCATCGATCCGTGCGACGGCACCGCGCTCTGGACTGCCGCTCCAGATCAATAACCGGAAAGACCGCGTCCATGGCCCGCATTCACCCCACCAGCGTCGTCGAGGATGGCGCCCAGATCGGCGCCGACGTGACGATTGGGCCGTTCTGCTCCATCGGCCAGGACGTCGTACTCGGCGACGGCGTCGAACTGAAGAGCCATGTGGCGGTCGCCGGCCATACGACGCTCGGCAACGAGGTGGTCGTCTTCCCCTTCGCCTCCGTCGGCCACCGCCCGCAGGACCTGAAGTATCGCGGCGAGCCGTCGAGGCTGACCATTGGCGCGCGCACGGTGATCCGCGAGCAGACGACGCTCAATCCGGGCACGACCGGCGGTGGCATGCTGACCTCGATCGGCACCGACTGCCTGATCATGGCCTGCGCCCATATCGGCCACGACTGCAAGGTCGGCAACCACGTCATCCTCGTCAACAATGCCACCCTCGGCGGCCATGTCTCGGTCGGCGATCATGCCATCCTCGGCGGCGTCTCTGCCGTGCACCAATGGGTGCGCATCGGCCCGCACGCCATGCTCGGCGGCCTCTCCGGCCTCGAGAACGACCTGATACCCTACG
Source organism: Ancalomicrobiaceae bacterium (assembly GCA_031291595.1). GTDB lineage: Bacteria > Pseudomonadota > Alphaproteobacteria > Rhizobiales > Ancalomicrobiaceae > CAIYYN01. The sequence goes on from JARLIU010000288.1 coordinate 12,224, forward strand.
GCTCGGCACTCGGCGACCGCGCGCGGCTGGGCGGGCTCAATCTCGTCGGCCTGAAGCGGCGCGGCTTCGAGCGCGAGGCGATCCACCGGCTGCGCGCCGCTTACCGCATGCTGTTTTCGAGCGAAGGCACGCTCAAGGAGCGGGTCGAGGATGTGGCGCAGATGTTCGCCGATGAGCCGATCGTAATGGAGGTGGTCGACTTCATCCGGATCGGCGGCGATCGTGCGCTGTGCGTCCCGCGCGACGGCAACGAGGTCTGACGATGGCGGTGCCGATCGCCGCAGGCTCCGGCGAGCCGCTCGGCATTCTGGCCGGTGGCGGCGATCTGCCGCTCGCGGTTGCCCGGGCGGCGCGCGCGGCCGGCCGACCGGTGCTGATCGTCGGCATCAAGGAGGAGGCATCGCCCCGCATCGCCGACGAGCGCCACGCCTGGATCGGCCGCGGCCAGCTCGGCACGCTGTTCCGCCTGCTGCGCCGGGACGGCATTCGCGATCTCGTGCTGATCGGCGGCATCCGCCAGCGCCGCATGCCGCGAGTGAACGAATTCGACCTCGGCGGACTGTGGCACCTCGTTTCCCACCTGCACCTGCTGAAACGCGGCGACGATGGCGCGTTGCGCATGATCGCCCGGCTGATCGAGAGCGGCGGCTTCCACGTCGTTGGGGCCGCGGAGGTCGCGCCGGAACTGATGGCTGCGCCCGGCCCGGCGACAGCCCGCCAGCCTGAGCGCGGCGATTGGGCCGACATCCTGGTCGGGATCGATGCCGCCCGGGCGCACGGCGCCGCCGATCGCGGTCAGGCGGTGATCGTGCAGGCGGGCAGGGTGGTGCTCAGCGAAGGGCGCGACGGCACCGACGCCATGCTCGCCGCTTTCGGCAACGGCCGCCCGGCCGGGCCCGCCGCAACGGCCGGTCGCCCCTCGGGCGTGCTGGTCAAATGCCTGAAGCCGACGCAAGACCGCCGCCTCGACATGCCGACCATCGGCCCGCCGACGGTTGCCGCCGCCGCCGCCGCCGGGCTCGCCGGCATTGCGGTCACCGCGCATGGCACGCTCGTCGCCGATCGCGACGGCGTCAGCGCTGAACTCGATCGGACCGGTCTGTTCCTCGTCGGGCTCGACGACAGCGTGATTTCGGCGGCTCGCGCCGCAGTGGCAGCGGGCGCCGCGCCATGACCGCGATCCGGCCGAGCGATCCGACAGGCCGCATCTTCATCGTCGCCGGCGAGGCATCGGGCGACGTGCTCGGCGCCGGGCTGATGCGCGCCATGCGACGGCAGCGGCCGCAACCTGGCGGCTCGCTCGCTCGCGACCTTGCCTTTGCCGGCGTCGGCGGCCCGGACATGCGGGCAGAAGGGCTCGACAGCCTGTTTCCGCTCGCCGACATCGCCGTGATGGGCTTCGGCCCGGTCATTGCCCGCCTGCCGCAGCTGATCGAGCGCATCAACCGCACGGCCACGGCAGCCATCGCGTTGCGGCCCGACGTCGTCGTGCTGATCGACAGCCCGGACTTCACCCATCGCGTCGCGGCGAAGGTGCGCGCCGCGCTGCCGGAGACGCCGATCGTCGTCTACGTCTCGCCGACGGTATGGTTCTGGCGGCCGGGCAGGGCGAAGAAACTTGCCCGCTTCTGCGACCGGTTGCTGGCGCTGCTGCCGTTCGAGCCCGACGTGCACGCGCTGCTCGGCGGACCGCCGACCACCTTTGTCGGCCATCCCTTCGTGCGCAAGCTCGACCGCGCCCGCAATCCCGCCGGCCTCGGCCCGGCGCCGCTTGCCGTCGGCCGCCGCCCGCGCCTCCTCGTGCTGCCCGGCAGCCGCCGCTCGGAGGTCACGCGGCTACTCGGCATCTTCGGCGCGGCGCTGAAGCTCATCGAAGACCGCATCGGGCCGTTCGATCTGACGCTGCCGGTGGTCGACCATGTCCGCCCGCTGGTCGAACAGGGCATTGCCGGCTGGTCGGTCAAGCCCCGACTCGTGGCCGGCGAGGCGGCCAAGCTCGCCGCGTTCGCCGAGGCCGACGCCGCGCTCGCCGCCTCCGGCACCGCAACGCTCGAATTGAGCCTGGCGCATGTGCCGACGGTCGCCGCCTACCGGCTCGACTGGATCGGCCGCTGGGCCAAATACCTGCTGAGGCCGCCGAAAATGCTCGCCGGCCGGCTGCCGGTCCGCTCGGCGCAGCTCACCAACATCATCGTCGGCGACAAGGTGATGCCGGAGTTCATCGACGGCGGCTGCACGCCGGCTGTTCTTGCCAAGGCAGTGGCCGCGCTGCTCTCCGACACGCCCGAGCGCCGGCGGCAGTTGGACGCCTTCGGCCGGCTCGACGCCGCCATGCTGCCCGAGCCAGGCTTCGATCCCGACGAGCATGCCGCCGCTGCGGTGTGGCAGGCGATCGCCGATGGCGTCGCGGCGCAACAGTCCGGGGCGCCGCCGCAGGTGATGGGGGCCGCCGATCTCAGTCCGGCCGGCAAGGCGGATCCATAGCCGGCGAACCATCATGCAGCGAAAAAGGGCGCCCGAAGGCGCCCTTGTGCCTGTCTGACAACTGGCCGGATCAAGCCCGGTTGGCGAGTTCGATGTACTCGCGCTTCGGCGCGCCGGTGTAGAGCTGACGCGGACGGCCGATCTTCTGGCTCGGATCCTCGATCATTTCCTTCCACTGCGCGATCCAGCCGACGGTGCGCGCCAGCGCGAACAGCACGGTGAACATCGAGGTCGGGAAGCCCATCGCCTTCAAGGTGATGCCCGAGTAGAAGTCGATGTTCGGATAGAGCTTCTTCTCGATGAAATACTCGTCATGCAGCGCGATGCGCTCCAGTTCGAGCGCCACCTGCAGCAACGGATCGTCGCGATGGCCGAGCAGATTCAGCACTTCGTGCGTGGTCTGCTGCATCAGCTTGGCACGCGGGTCGTAATTCTTGTAGACCCGGTGGCCGAAGCCCATCAGTCGGAACGGATCGTTCTTATCCTTGGCGCGCGCGATATAATGCGGGATGCGCTCGGGTGTGCCGATCTCCTCCAGCATGGCGAGCGCCGCCTCGTTGGCGCCGCCGTGCGCCGGGCCCCACAGGCAGGCGATGCCGGCAGCGACGCAGGCAAACGGATTGGCGCCCGACGAACCGGCGAGCCGGACAGTCGACGTCGAGGCATTCTGCTCGTGGTCTGCGTGCAAGATGAAGATACGGTCGAGTGCGCGCTCCAGCACTGGGTCGACCACATACTCCTCGCACGGGATCGAGAAGCACATTCTGAGGAAGTTCGCGGTATAGCCGAGATCGTTCTTCGGATAGACAAACGGCTGGCCGATCGAATACTTGTAGGCCATCGACGCCATGGTCGGCATCTTGGCGATCATGCGGATCGACGATACCATGCGGTGGTGCGGATTGGTGATGTCCAAGCTGTCGTGGTAGAAGGCCGACATCGCGCCGACGGTCGCCACCATGACGGCCATCGGATGGGCGTCACGGCGGAAGCCGGACAGGAACCGGCTCATCTGTTCATGCACCATGGTGTGGCGCATGACGGTGTGGTCGAACTTGTGCTTGTCGGTGGTGTTCGGCAACTCGCCGTAGAGAAGGAGGTAGCAGGTTTCGAGGAAGTCGCCGTGCACGGCGAGCTGTTCGATCGGGTAGCCGCGATAGAGCAGCATGCCCTCGTCGCCGTCGATATAGGTGATCTTCGATTCGCAGGACGCCGTCGAGGTGAAGCCCGGATCGTACGTGAACATCTTCGTTCCGCCGTACAGCTTCGAGATGTCGATGACGTCCGGCCCGATGCTTCCTGAGCGAATTGGGAATTCCCAAGCCTGGTTGCCGATAGACAATTTCGCAGTTTTCTCTGTCATGCGCGTAGACCCCAAGGACGGACGGTTCGGCTGGAATTCCCCCGCCCAGTGCCGTGAAGCCTCGGGCGGATCGGCGGTCGGCGGCAGTCCGGCGTCTCGGACGACGCGGCTGATCGACTTCGGCGCCCACCCTGGCGAAGATGGAACGCTTCGTCCAATGGTCAACCGCCCTGCGTCAGCGGGCCGGCCGCGTGGTTGCTTGCCCGCCGCCTCGGCGGCGGGACGGGGACCGGGCGAACAGGCATGCGGTCGTTCCTCGCATGCTTGGCCCCGCGGCGGGTTACGCCCGGGGGATCGACAGGCTCGAGCGAACGACGGCCGGAATGCCATCGGGTGCGGCGGTTGGAGGGCCGCACCGGCCATCCCCTAAACGACGCAGCCGCCTGCGGCAAGTTCGCCCAAGGGATGATGCAGTGCAGAAGAAATCACGAAACGACGCATGAGCACAATGGGTGTCGGACTTCGCAAAGCAAAATCATCAGCGAAGCCTATCGGCTATTCGCGCCAAGCATTCCTCGCGGCCGAGCACGCCGAGCACGTCGAAAATCGGGGGAGACGTCGTACGCCCGGTCAGCACGGCGCGTAAGGGTTGCGCCGCCTTGCCGAGTTTCAGTCCGGCGGATTCGGCATAGTCCCGGACCGCCGCCTCGGTCGTCGCCACCGACCAGTCGGTCAGCGCCGCAAACCGGCCGTGCAGATCCTTGAGGACGCCGAGGGCGTCGGCATCGAGCACGCCGGCAGCCTTGGCGTCGAGCTTCACCGGCCGGTCGGCGAACAGATAGCCGGCGCCGTCGATGAGTTCCAGCAGCGTGCGCGCCCGCTCCTTCAGGCCGGGCATGGCGGCGGTCAATTGCGCCGTCTTCTCCGGCGTCAGTTTGGCGATGAGGCCCGCGCCGTCGGGCAGATGCGGCAGCAGCTCGACGATCAAGGCGACCAGCCGTTCGTCGCTGGCGGAGCGGATGTAGATGGCGTTGAGGTGCTCGAGCTTGGCGAAGTCGAAGCGCGCCGCGCCTTTGTTGATGTCGCCGATCTCGAACCAGTCGCTCGCTTGTTCGGTGGAGAACAGCTCGTCGTCGCCGTGGCTCCAGCCGAGCCGGGCGAGATAGTTGAGGATCGCCTCGGGCAGATAGCCCATGGCGCGATAGGCATCGACGCCGAGCGCGCCGTGCCGCTTCGACAGTTTGGCGCCGTCCGGACCATGGATCAGCGGAATATGCGCCATCGCCGGCACCTGCCAGCCCATCGCATTGTAGATCTGCGTCTGTCGCGCGGCATTGGTCAGGTGGTCGTCGCCGCGAATGATGTGGGTGATGCCCATGTCGTGGTCGTCGACGACGACGGCGAGCATGTAGGTGGGCGTGCCGTCGGAGCGCAGCAGGATGAAGTCGTCGAGCACGTCGTTGCGGAACACGACGCGGCCCTGCACCTGATCGTCGATCACCGTCTCGCCCACCTGCGGCACCTTGATGCGGATGACCGGCTTGACGCCTGTCGGCGCCTCGGAGGGATCGCGATCGCGCCAACGGCCGTCGTAGCGCGGCGGACGGCCCTCTTTGGCGGCGAGCTCGCGCATCTGGTCGAGCTCCTCCTGGCTGGCATAGCAGTAGTAGGCGAACCCGTTCTCGACCAGTGAGCGCGCCACTTCGGCGTGGCGCTCGGCGCGCACGAACTGGAAGATCGGTTCGCCCTCCCAGGTCAACCCCAGCCACTTCAGCCCGTCGATGATGGCGGTGATGGCCGCGTCGGTCGAGCGTTCGCGGTCGGTATCCTCGATCCTGAGCAGCATGTGCCCGCCGGTATGACGCGCATAAAGCCAGTTGAACAGGGCCGTGCGGGCACCGCCGATGTGGAGATAGCCGGTCGGCGACGGGGCGAAACGGGTGACGACTGCGCTCATTTGTGTTTGGAAGCCTTAGCTGTGGCGGCGCCGGCGTCGCTTCGATGCGATGACCGGCTCGCGGGCAGTTGCTGTAGCATGAGTGCGGCAAAGTCCGAAAGTGCGTGGGCACGCAATGCGCAGACACGGTCAAGACTTTGCCGGTTGCGGCCGGCCGTGGCCGCTGCGGTCCACCGGCGAGCGAATGGGAGCGATTGGTGAAAAATCCCGATGTAGCGTACCATCACGTGCAATTTGCCAAACGTGGGTGCTTCGCAGCGCGCATCGACCGGGCCTAGGGCATCGGACCCGGACGTGGGAACCGGTTCCGGGCTGAGTCCGATGCTCAAACAAAACGTATGGAGCGCCGGTCCGATTCCAATTGGCCGGCCGGCGCTTGAGAGCGCGGTGCTGTCACATGAGAGCATGTGACAGCTGAATCAACGCTCTAAGCTTTTGTCCGTCGCGACCGGCCGACGGGCAGGGGCGTTTGCCGATCGGGACGGATGTCGCGATGCGCGAGGGGGGCGGATCCGGGGCTGATGACGGGCGCGAGAGCGGCAGGACCGCCTCGCCCAGGGCGCCGCGTCCCACCGTGCTGCCGCCCGGCGCGGTCAGGTTGCGGCCGTTCGCCTTCGTCGCGCCGGGTCTGCTGCGTCGCTGCGGCTTTCATATCGGACAGGCCGGCGACCGGCTCGCCCAGTCGCTCGGCGACGAGCTCAACGCCGGGCGCGGCTTCTCCTGGGGCATCGTCGCCTTCGCCGTCGGCGCCGCCATCTATCTCGGCCTGCCGCACGAACCGTCGTTCCTTGCGCTGTCCGGTCTGGCCGCCGCCACGCTCGCGGCTCTCCTCTACCGCCAGCGCACCGCCGAGCACGCCTTCGGCATGATGCTCGTCACCATGACCATCCTCGGCGTCTGGTTCGGCGCGTTGGACTCCATCCGCTCGGCCCGACCACGGCTCGACCACGAGCGCATCGTCACCGTCACCGGCTGGATCGTCAGCGAGGAAACCGTGTTGAAGGGGGCGACCCGCGCCTCCGTCTCGGTCGTCGACATGACGGCCAAGCGGCTGGAGAAATCCGCGGTACCGGCGATGATCACCGTCACCTTCCGCGCCGGCGCCCAACTGCCGCGCGTTGGCGAAGCGGTGCGGTTCCTCGCCAAATTGCGCCCGTTGCAGGGGCCGGTGATGCCCGGGGGCTACGATTTCGCCCGCCGCGCCTTCTTCGACGGCCGCGGCGCCACCGGCTTCGTGCTCGGCAGGATCGCCAAGATCGACCTCGGTGCACAGCCACCGGCCATGGCGGCGCTCGCCTGGGTCGCCGACCTCCGCCACAGCATCGCCGAGCGGGTCCGCGCCAGCCTGCCGGGCGCTTCCGGCGCGATCGCCGCCGCGATGATCGTCGGCGAACAACGCGGCATTCCGGATGCGGAGAACGATGCGCTCAGAATGTCCGGCCTCTCGCATATCATCTCGATCTCGGGCCTGCACATGAGCCTCGTCGCCAGCGGCGTGTTTCTGGTCGTGCGCTTCGTGCTGGCGCTGATCCCGCCGATCGCGCTCCGCTTCCCGATCAAGAAATGGGCCGCCGCAGCGGCGCTGTTCGCCATCTCGTTCTACATGATGCTCGCCGGCGACCAGGTGGCGGCCGAGCGCTCCTACGTGATGTGCGCCATCATGCTCGTCGCCATCCTCATCGGTCGGCCGGCGCTGTCGATGCGCAATGTCGCGCTCTCGGCGCTGCTCCTGTTGGCGCGCGATCCGGCGCAGGTCGTCGAGCCGAGCTTCCTGATGAGCTATCTCGCCGTCATCGCGCTCATCGGCTCGTACGATGCCTGGCGGCAGTTCCGTGCCTGCCATCCGCAGTCGGCCGTCGCCCGCGACGTCGGCCCGGTGATGCATGTGCTGCGCTCGGGGGCCGGCTATGCGGCGGCGGCGATGGCCTCCTCGCTGATCGCCACGGTCGCCACCGCCTCCGTCATCGCCGACCAGTTCTTCCGCGGCACGCCGTACGGCATGCTGTCGAACCTGATCGTGCTGCCGATCATCGATCTCGTCGCCATGCCGATGGCGGTCGTCGCCTGTCTGGCAATGCCGTTCGGCCTCGAAGCCTATCCGCTCAGCGTGATGGGCTGGGCCATCGACACCATGGATGCCGTCGGAGGCTTCGCTGCAGCCTTGCCTGGCGGCGCCGGGCTGATCGGCCGCATCCATCCCTGGTCCAATCCGCTCGCCATCGGCGGCCTGCTCTGGCTCTGCCTGTGGCAACGACCCTGGCGGCTGCTCGGGACGCTGCCAATGTGTCTGGCCCTCCTCATCGCCCCCTTCGCCGAACGGCCCGACATCCTCATCGCCGACGAGGCGCTGCCGATCGCGGTGCGCGGCGCCGACGGGGAACTGCATATCCTCGGCAGCAAATCCAACCGCTTCGTCACCGCCAACTGGCTGTCGGCCGATGCTGCCCCGTCGACCCCGGCCGATCCACGCGCTAGGCTCGACCCGACGCTCGCCGACGGCTGGCGCTGCGACCAACTCGGCTGCATTTTCCGCGATGCCCGAGCTTCGCGTCTGCCGGGCCGCGGCATCGCCTATGTCACCGACCCGAAGGCCTTCGAGGAGGACTGTCGGCTCGCTGCGGTCGTCATCACCAAACTCACCGCCCCCGACGACTGCCGCTCGACCGCCCTGGTGTTCGACCGCACCAGCCTGCGGACTTCCGGCTCCGTCGCTATCCGTTTTCGACCCGAGGCGCTGGCCGATCGTTCGGATGACCTGCATCCGCTCCCGAGCCCGCCGGCCAGCGGTCCGCCCGGGCAGCCGCCGAATTCGCCAGCCGCCGCCGTCATCGCTCCGGACGCCGACCCGGAACCGCCGACAGCCCGCATCGCCGTATCGCTCGCCGATCCGTCGCGGCCGTGGATCGCTCCGCCGGAGAACCGCAGCGCGCCGACGTCCGCGCCGACAACCCGCTCCCCGCCGGCCGCCCAGCCGCAGTCCCCCGATCGTGCCGCACCAGCCGACGCAGGCCCCGCCGAAGCTCTGGGCAACCAACCGGCTGCAGCCGTCGTGCAGCCGGCACGGCCAGCCACCTCCGCCGCGGCACTGCGGCCTCGCAAGCGGCCGCCCGCGATTTCCGCCGACCGGCTGCCCCTTGATCCGACCGCCGCCCCCGAGGTCGATGAGCCGCTGGAGCCACCGCCTGAGCCATGACCCTTCATCCGGACCATGGTCCCAAATGGTCGAAGACGTCTCCGATAAGACCACGTCGAAACAAAAGGCAAATTCATCTTCGTCCATACGAGAAATCTGAAAAGGCTATAGCCACGATTACGAGATGTTGCTGGCTTCTCGATAAGACTATGTTCCAAAACAACTCGCTGGAGCGCTTTCACGCCTTGGCTTGATTTGGCTATGTGCAAGGCAACACCCAATGCAGCCTGCGACTCTGTCGCAGGGAAACCTGCAACTGCCGAATCAACGACGGAAATCTTTGATCGAGGACAAAAGTCGTTGATAGCGGAGAGGCCCAGCTTTCGAATGGTTCGCCTCGGGCATTCTGTCCGAGAGCGTCCCGACCTAGAGGATGCTTTCAGATGGAATCGCCCGGCGATCCATCGACGTGCTGAATCACTGCTCTATGAAGAGTTGGAGAAGCGCTGATTCAGCTGTCACATACTCCCATGTGACAGCGTCCCGACCTAGAGCACCGGCCGACCAATGGGAATTGGCCCGGCGCGCAATCTCCTTATTTGAGCATCGGACTCAGCCCGGAACCGGTTCCCGCTCCCGGTCCGATGCTCTAACCGCAAGCCACTGCCTTGCGGGCTGTGACGTCCGCGTAAAAACGCGCTCGGACGTCGCTTGGCTCAATACCGCCGGATGAGGCCGATCAGCTTGCCCTGCACCTTCACCCGGTCGGGTCCGAAGATGCGGGTCTCGTATGCCGGGTTGGCGGCTTCCAGCGCAATCGAAGCGCCACGCTTGCGCAAGCGTTTCAGCGTTGCCTCCTCATCGTCGACCAGCGCCACCACGATGTCACCGGTATCGGCGCTGTCCGACCGCTTGATCACCACCGTGTCGCCGTCGAGGATACCGGCTTCGATCATCGAATCGCCGCGCACTTCGAGCGCGAAATGGTCGCCCGTCGACAGGAGGTCGGCAGGCACCGGGATCGAATGCGTATAGGTCTGGATGGCGGAAATCGGCGTGCCGGCGGCGATACGGCCCATGACCGGCACCGAAATCACCTGGGCGCGCTCCTCCGCCGGCTGCACCGGCCGCATCTTGCCGAGGCTGCCCTCGATGACGGCGGGGGCGAAACCTCTGCCGTTGCCGGCGCGCGACTGGGCGGCGAGGCTCGGCGCCACCGATTCCGGCAGGCGCAGCACTTCCAGCGCCCGCGCCCGGTTCGGCAACCGGCGGATGAAGCCGCGCTCCTCGAGTGCCGTGATCAGCCGATGAATGCCCGATTTCGACCGGAGATCCAAAGCGTCTTTCATCTCGTCGAACGACGGCGGAATGCCCGTCTCCTTCAGCCGCTCGTGCACGAACATCAGAAGTTCATATTGTTTGCGAGTCAGCATGACGCTGCCGTCCCTCCCTGAGGCCGAAAATAGCTACCGTCGTCCGCTGGGAAGCCCCCCAAGGACACCTGAAGCGGGCGTGATCGACGCGCTTCCAACCCGTTCCGGCCCGATTCACCCGCTCGCGGCACCGAGCGATGGGTGAATCAAATCCGGGACAAAACCGGAACCATGTCTACACGTTCCCTTGATGTTCCGCAATGGTTAATATTCTGTGAAGACAAATCAGGAACCTGCCGCCGTGCCCAAAAAAGCACGTGGCGACAGCAGCCTGGCGCCCGGGCTGAGCAGATCTCGGCCGTCACAGTCGGACGATGCGGCAGGGCGCGCCCGCTTGAGCCGGCGGCGCGTGCGCAGGGCGGACGATCAGGCAATCGGCCGCAACGAAGCGGCTGAGCATCGCCGAATCCTGCCGCTCGAACGCGGTCGCCACCGGCAGGCCGGACGGCGAGGGGACGAGCGATGCCCGCAGATAGTCGGAGCGGGAATCGTTCTCTTTCAATGCAGCGCCGAGGATGGCCGGCTCCTCCGCCGGTTCGCCGATCACGTCGCGCCCGAGGAGGGCGCCGATCAGCGGGCCGAGGAACAGCACCGCACCGACCATGCAGGAGACCGGGTTGCCGGGCATGCCGATGATCCGCGTCGCGCCGATCCGCGCCGACATCAGCGGCTTGCCCGGCCTGAGCGCCACCTTCCAGAAGTTCAACGTGGCGCCGGACGCCGCGAGCGCCTGGTGGGTGAGATCGTGGTCGCCGACCGAGGCACCGCCGAGCGTTACCAGCACATCGATGCCCAACCCCAGGCCGTAACGGATTCGCGCGACGATGGCCGTCAGGTCGTCCGGTACGGTGCCGAGATCGACGGCTTCCGCCCCCTTGGTTTCGACGTAGGCGGCAATGGCGTAGGTGTTGGAGGCGACGATCTGCGCCGGCCCGAGCACGGCGCCCGGCTTTGCCAATTCGTCGCCCGTTGCCAGAATTCCGACGCGCGGCCGCCGCGCCACTTGGACGGTTGGGTAGTTCATGGCGGCGGCCAGGGCGACGTCGCGCCATTCGAGCCGGTGTCCGCGCCTCAGCAACACGTCGCCGGCGGTAAAATCGAGCCCGGCGCGGCGGATGTTGCGCCCCTCAGCCACCGGTTCCAGCGCGATGACGCGGCCTTCGCCGGGAATGGTCGTGTTCTCCTGGATGAGCACTGCGTCGGCGCCGGCCGGCACCGGAGCGCCGGTGAAGATGCGCACGGCTTCGCCCGGCCCGACGATGCCCTCGAACGCGTAGCCGGCCGGCACCGCGCCGATCAGGACCAATTCTGCCGGGCACCGCGCCACATCGGCCGATCGCACCGCATAGCCGTCCATGGCGGAAACCTCGAACGGCGGCTGCGTGCGCCGGGCGATGAGATCTTCGGCGAGCGTCCGCCCGCTCGCCGCCATCAACTCGACCTCGTCGACGGCGGCGCATCCGGCGCCATCGAGCACATGCGCGCGGGCTTCATCGACCGAGATGAGCGCCATCCTATTCCCCCCGCCAGTCGCCGGACTTGCCGCCGGCCTTGTGCACGAGCCTGATTGCGCCGATCTTCATGCCGCGATCGACGGCCTTCGCCATGTCGTAGACCGTCAGGCAGGCGACGGAAACCGCGGTCAGCGCCTCCATCTCGACGCCGGTCTGGCCGGTCACCTTGCAGGTGGCGGTGACGCTGAGGCCGGGCAGCGCCTCGTCCACCTCGATGTCGACGGTGACCTTGGTGAGCGCGATCGGATGGCACAGCGGGATCAACTCGTGCGTGCGCTTGGCCGCCATGATGCCGGCGATGCGTGCCGTAGCGATGACGTCGCCCTTCTTGGCCAGCCCGTCGCGGATCATCTTGAGGGTTTCCGGCCGCATTTCGACCTGGCCCGTGGCGGTCGCGGTGCGCGCCGTCGCCGCCTTGTCGCCGACATCGACCATATGCGCGGCGCCGCTGTCGTCGATATGGGTCAGTCCGGTCATGAATGCCTCTGTGCGGGCGTCAGCCGATTGTGCGGGCGTTAGCCGATGAGGGCGTGCGTGGCGGCGGATACGTCGTCGTGCCGCATCAGGCTCTCGCCGACAAGGAACGTATTGATACCGACGGCGGTCAGCCGGGCGAGGTCGGCGGGGGTGAAGATGCCGCTTTCGCCGACGATCAGCCGATCGGATGGGATCAGCGGCGCCAGTCGCTCCGACGTGGCGAGCGTCACCTCGAAGGTCTTCAGATTGCGGTTGTTGATACCGATGAGGGCAGAGGACAGCTGCAGCGCCCGCCCGAGCTCGTCCTCGTTGTGCACCTCGATCAGTACATCCATGCCGAGCCCTAGCGCCGTTTCTTCAAGTCGTTTGGCATCGTCGTCGGTCAGCGACGCCATGATGATCAGGATGCAGTCGGCTCCCCAGGCGCGCGCCTCGTACACCTGATAGGGCGCGAACAGGAAATCCTTCCTGAGCGCCGGCAGCTCGACGGCGGCCCGCGCCGCCTTCAGGTAGTCCGGGCTGCCCTGGAACGAGGGGCCATCGGTCAGCACCGACAGACACGCGGCTCCGCCCTCGGCGTAGGCACGGGCGAGCGCCGGCGGATCGAAATCTGCACGGATCAAGCCCTTGGACGGGCTTGCCTTCTTGATCTCCGCGATGAGCGCCGGTTTGCCCGCCGCGATCTTGGCTCTGAGGGCTTGGATGAAGCCGCGCGGGCGGGGCTGGTCGCCGGCCAAGGCCTTGATCTCGGCAAGCGGCACCGCGGCTTCCGCCGCGGCGATCTCCGCCCGTTTGTAGATCTCGATTTTTGCCAAGATGTCGGTCATGCGTTGGACACCTCGATCAGTTTGATCAGCCGCGCCCGCGCCGCACCCGAATCGATCGACTGGATGGCCATCGCCACGCCTTCGGCCAGGGTCTCAGCCTTGCCGGCGACGACGAAGCCGGCTCCGGCATTCATCAAAACGATATCGCGATAGCCGGAGCGTTCGCCGTCGAGCACGCGCCTGAGCGCCGCCGCATTCGTCTCGGCGTCGCCGCCCTTGACCGCCGCCGGCTCGTGCCGCGCCAGCCCCACGTCTTCGGGAGCAACGGTGAAGGTCGAAATCCGCCCGTCCTTCAGCTCGGCAACCCGGGTCGGCCCGGTGACGGTGATCTCGTCGAGCCCGTCGGAGCCGTGCACCACCCACACCCGCTCCGACCCCAGATTGGCGAGCACCTGCGCGACCGGCTCGACCCAGGCGCCAGCATAGACGCCAGTCATCTGCCGTTTGACGCTGGCAGGATTGGAGAGAGGGCCGAGCAGGTTGAAGGCCGTGCGCGTGCCAAGTTCGACGCGCGCCGGACCGACGTGCTTCATCGCGGCATGGTGCGCCGGGGCGAACATGAAGCCGACGCCGGCCTCATGCACGCAGCGGCTGATGTGTGCCGGATCGATGTCGATCTTGACGCCGAGCGCCACCAGCGTGTCTGCCGCCCCCGAGCGCGACGACAGCGCCCGGTTGCCGTGCTTGGCGACGGGAACGTCACCGCCTGCCGCAACGAAGGCGCTGGCGGTGGAGACGTTGTAGCTGCCCAAGCCGTCGCCGCCGGTGCCGACGATATCGATGGCGCCTTCGGGCGCCTCGACGCGCAGGATCTTCTCGCGCATCACTTCGACCGCACCGGTGATCTCTTCCACCGTCTCGCCGCGCACGCGCAGCACCATCAGGAAGCCGCCGATCTGCGCCGGAGTGGCATCGCCCGACATCATGATGTCGAAGGCGCGCCGGGCCTCGTCGCGGCTGAGCGTATGGCCCGCCGCCGCCTTGCCGATGAGGGATTTGAGGTCAGTCATGATCCGCTCTCCTCTGTCCCGTTGCTCATGCCGCGCTCGGCCGGCCGCGCCGCGTGGCATTCCACTCGGCCGCGATGTCGAGGAAGTTGCGGATCAGCCGATGGCCGTTCTCCGAAGCGATCGATTCCGGGTGGAACTGCACGCCGTGCACCGGATGGTCGCGATGGGCGATGCCCATCACCAACCCATCCGACGTCTCGGCGACGATGTCGAGCGAGGTCGGCATGGTCGCGCGCTCGACGATCAGCGAGTGGTAGCGGGCACCGGCAAAATCGCCGTTGATGCCACGGAACACGCCGCGGCCGGTATGGCGGATCTCGCTCACCTTGCCGTGCATCAATTTGGGCGCGCGCTTCACCTCGCCGCCGTAGGCCTGGCCGATCGCCTGATGGCCGAGGCAAACGCCGAAGATCGGGATCGTCGCTCCCAGTCGTTCGATCAGGTTGAGACAGATTCCGGCCTCGTTCGGCGTGCATGGCCCGGGCGACAGGATGATGGCTTCGGGGTCGAGCGCCTCGACCTCGTCCACGCTGATCTTGTCGTTGCGGATGACTTTTGGCGCGGCCCCCTCTTCACCGAGGAAGTGATAAAGGTTGTAGGTGAAGCTGTCGTAGTTATCGATGAGGAGATACATCGTCGGGGTTCCGGGATTTGGATCGGCCGGCCGCGCTGCCGCAACCAAGCATATTCCCGAAAAGTTGCAGACTTCTCGGATAAGAATATGCGTGAACTCTAAACCTTAGAGCATTTTCACATCTTCGCTTAGACTGAAAATGCTCTGGCGGACAATTGCACGGGTTGCACGATCGGGACAGGGGCGCCTTGGTAAAAGACGCAAGGGACAACGGCGCGGTTTGTCACCGCCAGCAGTGCCGGCGACGCCATCGCTCGCTTTGCGGCCCCGTCATCGCCGTCCCCATCACTGCCCCCGCCGTGCCTGATTGGCGAAGCGGACCGCTTCCTCGGCCGCCCGGAACACCGCGCCGGCCTTGTTGACGCATTCGGTCTGCTCGGACGCAGGCACGCTGTCGGCGACGATGCCGGCGCCGGCCTGGGCGTAGATGGTGCCGTCCTTGATCAAGGCAGTGCGCAGGCAGATGCAGGTGTCCATCGCCCCGTCGGCGGAGAAATAGCCGACGCACCCGGCATAGAGCCCGCGCTTCTCCTTCTCCAACTCGTCGATGATCTCCATCGCCCTGACCTTGGGCGCGCCGGAGACCGTTCCGGCCGGAAACCCGGCGGCAAGCGCGTCCAAGACGTCCTTATCGGCGGCGAGCCGGCCGACGACGTTGGAGACGATGTGCATGACATGGCTGTAGTATTCGAGGAAGAACCGCTCGGTGACCTTCACCGTGCCGATCTCGGCGACGCGGCCGACGTCGTTGCGGCCGAGGTCCAAGAGCATCAGATGCTCGGCCAGTTCCTTCGGATCGGCGAGCAGGTCATCGGCGTTGGCCTTGTCCTCGGCCTTGGTCTTGCCGCGTGGCCGCGTGCCGGCGATCGGCCGGATGGTGACCTCGCCGTCGCGCACCCGGACCAGGATCTCCGGCGACGAACCGGCGATGGAATAGCCCCCGAAGTCGAGGAAATACAGGAACGGCGAGGGGTTCACTCGTCTCAGCGCCCGATAGAGCGAGAACGGCGGGAGGCTAAACGGCGCCTCGAAGCGTTGGCTCAACACCACCTGGAAGATGTCGCCGGCGGCGATGTAGTCCTTCGCCTGTTCCACCATCGCCATGTAGTCGTCGGCGGTCGTGTTGGACACTACCGGCACATGCAGCGACAGATCCGCCGGTTCGAACGTCTTGTCGACGGCCTTGTCCAGATCGTCGAGTACCACCGTGATGCGCTCGACGGCGCGGGCATAGGCGTCTTCGGCGGAAACGCCCGGCTGCGGCCGCACCTGCGTGACGATGGTGATCTCGTCCTTGACCGAATCGAACACCAGCACTGTGCGCGGCCGCACCAGCACCGCGTCGGCCAGCCCGATCGGATCGGGATTGGGCTCGGGCAGCCGCTCCATCTGCCGGACCATGTCGTAGCCGAGATAGCCGAAGATGCCGGCCGACATCGGCGGCAACCCGGCCGGCAGCGAGAACTGGCTGTCGTGGATCAACTGCTTCAACGCATCGAACGCCCGGCCTTCGACCGGCTCGAAGGCTTGCCGGTCCTCGGTGAAGCGGCGGTTGATGAAGCCCTTCTCGCCCTCGGCCCGGAAGACCAGATCCGGATCATAGCCGATGATCGAGTAGCGCCCGCGCGTCGCCCCGCCTTCGACCGATTCCAACAGGATCGAATGGTCGCGCGTGCCGCACAGCTTCATGTAGGCCGCGACGGGCGTTTCGAGGTCCGCCACGGCGGTCGTCCACACCACCGTCGGCCGACCGGACTGGTAGATCTCCTTGAAGCCGTCGGCGGTGGGGTCGATGCGCATGATGTCGATTTCCGTCAGTTGTTCTGCGGCTCGGTCTCGCCGACGATCTGGGAGACGATCTTCTGGTTGGCGCGAACACCGATCTCGCTCTGCTGCAGCCGCAGGTACTGGTTCTGCAGCGACACGCGCAGCGAGGCCGAGAATTCCGCCGCCGGCCTTTGCAGGCTTTCCGCCTCGGCAAAGAACGGAGGCTCGGTGACGCTCTTGACCTTCATGATGATGCGGCCGTCGTTTTCGCCGAGCGAGGTGGTCACCGACCCCTCGGCAAAGCCGAAGGCGGCGGCCACTGCGGCGGGCGTGAGACCGGCCGGCGTGTCGGAGCGCTTGAACGGGTCGGTGGTCTTCAGCTCGAGCCCGGCGGACTTGGCAACGTCCTCGAATGCCTCGCCCTTTTCCAGCCGCGTCACCAGCACGGTGGTCTTGATCGCCAGTTGGGCCCGGACGCGCTCGTCCTTCCAGCGTGTGATGAGCTCGTCCTTGACGTCGTCGAGGGTGCGGTCGTGCGGTGGTTTCACTTCGACGACGTCATAGAACAGGTAGCCGCCGTTATCGAGCACCATCGCCTCGTTCTGGTTGCCGACATCGGAATCGAACGCCGCCTTGGCCAGCTTGGCAACCTCGGGTACACCCTGGATCGGCTTGCCTGCGCCGTCCTTTCCGTCGCGGTCGATGGCATCGATGGTCTTGAGGTCGAGTTTCAGCTTCGCGGCGATGTCGGCGAAGGAGGCGCGCTCGTCGCGCATCGATTCGATCTGCTTCAGCACCGTCTTGATCGTCGCATCGGCACGGTCGGCGGCGAGGGCCTGCTTGATGGCTTCCTTGGCCTGGTCGAACGGCGTCTTTGTCTCCGGGACGATTTCCTTGACCGTGACAATGACGTTACGGAACTTGCCCGCCACCACGCCGGAAACATCGCCCGGCTTGGCGAGCTTGAAGGCGGCCTCGGCTACGGCCGGATCGAGGATGCTCTTGGCGTCGACTGTACCGAGATCGATGTCCTCCGGCTTCAGCTTCATTTCGGCCACCAGCGCATCGAAGCTGGTCCCCTCGGCCAGCCGCTTGGCCGCAGCCTCTGCGGCCTGCTTGGTATCGAACGGCAGCTGCAGCACATGGCGCTTTTCCGGCGTCGTATACTTGGCCGCGTCCTGGTCGTAGGCCGCCTTGGCGTCGGCATCGGACACATCGTCGGCCGTCGATACCGTCGTCGGGTCGACGAGGATCACCTGCAGCTTGCGGCTCTCCGGCGCCTTGAAGGCGGCCTTGCGCGCATCGAAGAACTTGGCGAGGTCCGCCTGATCAGGGTCGGCGACGCTCGACAGCGGTGCAGGCTGGATCGACACGAATTGCACCACCCGCTCCTCGAGCGAGTATTGGTTCAACATCTGCAGCATCGCGGTCGGCGGCTTCAGCCCACCGACGAGCGCATTCTGCAGCTGCTGGAGCAACGCCTGCCCGCGGCTTTCGGCGACGTAGGCGTCTTCGGAATAATTGTTGCTGTAGAGCACGCGCCTGAGGATGTTGCGGTCGTACTGGCCGTTCGCCCCCTTGAAGGCGGGATCCTCGGTAATCAACCGTCGGACGGCATCGTCGGAAACGCCGAGGCCGAGCCGGCGGGCGGATTCGGAAAATGTCGCCGAGCCGATGATGTCGGCCAGGATCCGGTTGGTCAGCCCGAACGCGTTGGCCTCCTGGCGGGAGAGCGGATGCCCGGCCTGCGCACTATAGGCATCCATCTCGCGGCGGAAGCGCGTCTGCAGGTCGCCGGCGGTGATTTCGGTCGAACCGACCTGGATGGCACTATCGGCGCCGCTGCCGCCCGTCAGTCGCGTCGTGACGCCGAACGCCACGAAGCTCAGGATGATCAGGCCCAGGATGAACTTGGAGGCCCAGCTATTGGCGCCGCGGCGCAGGACGTCGAGCATGAACTTGCAACCAGTGTTTTTGGGCGGAAGCCGCTCCGCCGTGGACGTGGGAACCCGGCGGGCCGAGCCTAGGCCGTCCGCTGACGAGGCGCGGATCATAGGAATGCTCGAGGGCAAGAGCAAGCGCCTCTCGGTGCCGGTGCTTTTCCAACCTGGAACGATGGGCGATGGCGGGCAGGGCGCCTGCCTGCGGTTGCTCCGGGGCCGGAGCTGTGGCATCAGCGATCCGACGACTGCAGCGAACCGGGTTTGGCCGCTGCCCGGCGCTGTCGCACCGCCCGGGTGGATGCCAGGACGGATCCATGTCAATTCCCCGGCGGCGCAAAAGACCTAAGGAAAGGCGGCCTGTTAATCTGCCGGATGTCGGAGCGGGCGGTGCGCCTCGGCTTTGCCGGCAGCATTCGTCCGTCCTGCCCGATGCCATTTCGACCCGAACGGTCTGCAACGAGAGATGATAGAGATGAAACCACTGGTCGCCGGCAACTGGAAAATGAACGGCCTCGCCGCTTCGCTCACCGAATTCGAGGCGATCGCGGCAGGTTACGATGCGGCCCTCAAGGCCAAGGTGGAGCTGATGATCTGCGCTCCGGCGACCCTGGTCGCGCCGATGGCGGCGAAGGCCGGCGGCACCGGCGTTGCCGTCGGCGGCGAGGACTGCCATGCCAAGGCCTCCGGCGCCCATACCGGCGACATTTCGGCCGAGATGCTGAAGGATGCCGGCGCCATCGCCGTCATCGTCGGCCACTCCGAGCGCCGCGCCGACCACGGCGAGACCGACGCCATCGTCGCCGCCAAGGCGAAGGCCGCCGCCCGCGCCGGGCTCATCGCCATCATCTGCGTCGGCGAGACGGCGGACGAGCGCAAGTCGGGCAAGACGCTTGACGTGGTGACGACCCAGGTCGCCGGCTCGGTGCCGGCAGACCTCGATACCGCCGGCATCGTCATCGCCTACGAGCCGGTGTGGGCGATCGGCACCGGCCTGACTCCGACGGTGGCCGACGTCGCCGAAGTGCATGCGCTGATCCGTAACCGGCTGGTGGAGAAGTTCGGTGAGACCGGCAAGGGCATCCGCATCCTCTACGGCGGCTCGGTGAAGCCGTCCAAC
>JARLIU010000049.1 GCA_031291595.1 Ancalomicrobiaceae bacterium
ACGGCCGCCATGATCTCCACCAGGATCTCACCGATGGTGATCGTCGGCCCGAGGGCTTCCGGCGCCGGACAAGTCCGTTCTGCAGTCATGGGTGCTCCGCCAGCGCAGGTCCGACGGCGAGCCCGCCGTGGGACGCCGATCTCCACGCCCGGCGGAAAGACCTGCGGCCCATCTTTCGTTGCGCTAATGTTTTCTTTATCGCGCCGAAAGTTTTATTCCGTCACGCCGACGCGCGCAACATCAATTCGGCATTGAGCAGGACCCGGTCGTTGTCGGCATCGGCCGGCACGCCGTTGTCGAGAGCATCGATCTTGCGGAACAACAGATCGATCGCCACCCGGCCGATCTCGCGGATGTTCTGCGTCACCGTGGTCAGCGGCGGGCAGGCATAGCGCGACAAGGGCGCATCGTCGTGGCCCGCGACGCGGAAATCGCAGCCCTCGCCGCGGCCGACCCTGAGGCCGGCTTCGTAGAGCGCGGCGATGACGCCAAACGCCAGCCGGTCGTTGGCGCACAGGATGGTCTTGGTCGGAAAGCCGCCGCGCTGCAGCACCCGCTGGGTTTCCTCGTAGCCGAACAGCTCGAATTCCCAGGTATCGACATCGGCCGTTGTCACCACCTGCGGCGTCCGCCCCAACCGCCGCATCGTGGCGATATAGGCATCGCGGCGCTGAAACGCGTTGTAGTTGACCGTCGGCATGTCGAAGAAGCAGGGATCGTCGCCGGACCGGCAGAGATAGTCGACGATCAGGTCGAAACTCTGGGCGTTGTTGGTGCCGACGAAGGACGAGGTGCTGTCGAGCGGGGAATCGGCATAGACCAGCGGGATCGACCGGCCGAGGGTGGCGAGCGTCGAGTGATGCGATCGCATGCCCAAGGGTGCGATCACCGCGCCGGCAACGTTCAGCGACCTGAGCGTCTCCACCGCGCGATCCTCGAGTTCCGGCTTGCCATCCGACGACAGGCTGAAACACAGATAGCCGGCCGCCTCGGCGATAGTTTCGATACGTCTGGTCAATTCCGCATAGAACGGATCGATCGCATTCGGCATGACGATGCCGAGAATATTGGCGCGCCGACGGTTCAGGTTGACGGCGAAAATATTCGGCTGAAACCCGGATTCTTTCAGCGCCACCTCGATGACGTTGCGTGTCTTCGGGCGCACCGAGTCCGGATCGTTGAAATACTTGGATACCGTCGGTCGCGACAGCCCGACATAGGCAGCAAACTGCTCCATCGTCCGGATCGATCTGTCCATCGGCAATTCCGTCCTTGGCCGCCGCGGCCGGTCTCGGCGATCCGAGCGGCGGCGAATTGACGCGTTCACAGCATAGTCCCGAAGGGTAAAGGACTCCTCGGATGAGAATATGCGTAAAAACAAACAACTAGAGCATTTTTGCCAAGGTCGGCAACGCGAAAATGCGCGTTGGCGCCCGCCCCCAGCCGGAGCACCGCCCGGCGGCTGCAAATATCCCGGCCGCTGCCGGCCTCGCGCCGCATGCGCTCGATCGACGGCGACCCGACGGCCGGCGCAAAGTTTACATACGACAAATCGCAAGCCATTCCCAGAACGGCCTGTCGCGTCCGAATACCGGATGTCTGCGGCGATCGCGGCACCCGCCGCCTCTGCGCCCGATCGTTCAGCTGGCGGCGGGCCGGCCGTCCAGATGCACCGATACGAAGCGCATGAGGCCGTCGACGTCGAGCGGCCTGGTGGAATCGACGCGCAACAGCGGGAAGACGTCGAGCGGGTGTGCCGTCAGGGCTTTCGCCATCAATTCCGCCGCGTATTCGACCCCGGGGTGGCCGGCGTGGCGCTGCGCGGCGCGTCCGACGTAGCGTTCGGCCAAAACCTCGCCCGGAGCCTCGCACCACACTTCGGCGACATGCGTTACGCCGGCGAGCACCAGCGAGCGGTGCAGCACCTCGAGCGGTTCCAGCCAGAACCAGGCATCGATGACGACGTGCAACCCGTCGGGTCCATCGGCGATGATCGACCAGATCGCATGATAGGCGCCGCGGCCGAGCGCCCGGTTGAAATCGCGGTCGCCGATGCCGAGTTGATCGAAGAACGGCTCCTTGATGCTGTCGAGCGTCAACAGCGGCCAGCCGGTGCGCGTCGTAACGGCGCGCGCCACCGAGGTCTTGCCGCTGGCCGGCAGACCGTTGACCAGCAGCGCCGCCTTCACGTCTTCACCTCGCGCGGCCTCGCGAAGCCCGGGGGCTTCAGGCGCGGCGCCGAGTTGGCCTCGATGAACTCGATCAGCGCCGACAAGCCGCCGCCGATGACGCCGGCATCATCGCCGAGTTCGGCCTTTTCCACCTCGCAGCGGTACCAGTCTGCCATGGCCGGCGCCCGCGCCAAGGCCCGATGCGCCGCATGCCCGAGGCCGCCGCCGAGCAGCACCAGTTCCGGCGCGAAGGCGGCAACCGTAGTGTCGATCGCCGCCCTGAGCGGCCGGATCCAGCGGGTCAGCACCGCCGCCGCAACTTCGTCGCCGTCACCCTCGCGGGCGAACAGATCCTCGACCGTCAAGTTGGACGGCAGGCCGGCCTCGGCCATGAGGCGGGCGAGCGCCAGGCCAGAACTCGTCGTCTCGACGCAGCCCAGGCGGCCGCAGGCACAGGGCAGCCCGTCAACATCGACGGTCAGATGCCCGAACTGGCCGGCAGTCATGCGGCCACGCACGATCTTGCCATCGAGCACCACGGCGCCGCCGATGCCGGTGCCGATGGTGAACATCACCACATGCTCGCGCCGCATCGCCGCACCGACGGCGATCTCGGCCACCAGCGCCATGTTGCAGTCGTTGTCGATGGAAACCGGCTTGCCGACGGCCGCCTCGACGTCTTCGGCAAAGTGCAGGCCGGAGAGATTGAGATAGCCGCCGGAAAGCACCTGCCGGCGGTGGGCGTCGACGCGGCCGGGGACGCCGATGCCGATCGCCACCACCGACGGCTTGTCGAGGGCGCGGGTCAACTCGATGACCCGTTCCGTCACCACGTGCGGCTCGCGGGTGATGCGCTCGCTGATGCGCTGTTCGATCGAACCGTCCGAAGCGATGCGGGCGGCACGCAGGTTGGTGCCGCCGATATCGATGCCGATGGTGCTGGCTCGCATGCTCACGATGCCGCCTCCCGATTGCCAGCCAGCGGACGGGCGTAGCGGTCGAGGATCCGCTTCAGCTCGTCGAGCCGGGGAATGGCGCGCTCGGTGAGCCGCCGCCGGGTTTCGGCGCGATCGAGCGTGACGCAATCCTTCCACAGCGAGCGCCCGGCGATGACGCCGGCAGCCCCGGCTGCCATGCAGATCTCGACCTGGCCGACAAAGGTGGCGTGATCGACACCGGCCGACAGCACGGCCCACGGCACCGGCCCGCACATCTCGGTGATACGACCGGCCGATGCCGCCGAGCCGGGGAACGGGATCTTCAACAGCTTGGCGCCGAGATCGAGGCAGATGCGGCTGCCGCCCTCGATCAGCGCCGCGGTCTTGCCCTTGTACTCGGCCTCCGTCTCGCCGGGCAGCGCGTAGGTGAGGAATTCGACGACGAGGAGGAGGTTCTCCGCGGCGAAATCGGCGATGCAGGCCTTGAGCAGGTCGATGTTGTGGGTGTTGGCGGCGGCGACGTCGGCGCGAAGATAGACCATGATCTTGCCGGCGGTACCGCCGAGATCGCGGACGCGCCGAGCCGAGATGCCCGGCACCAGCTTCGACAGGCGGTAGCCTTCGGGCGTGGAGCCGTAGCCGGAATCGTCGAGCCCGATGATCAGGCCGATATCGCGCGGCAGGGTGCCGGTATCGACGATGGCGGGTACGGCGGCGACCGGATCGAGCAGGATCGCCGAGGCGGCGCTGGCGAGGTGGGTGGTGACGTCCGCTTTGGTCTCGCCGAGGCGCTCCATGCTGATCGTCGCCTGCACCGCCGGGTCCGACGACATCAGCGTGCGCATGCTGCCGCGCTGGTCGCAGGCGATCACCAGCATCAGGCCGTTGCCGGCTGAGATCTGGTGAAGCCCGCGTAATTCGGCCGTGGTCATCCGGGTCATGGGGACACTTTCTCGTTGTGGGTTCGGGGGGAGAACCGCGTCGCGCGATCTGGCGCCAGGATCAGGGCCGCAGCGCCGATGACGCCGGTCGCCGGGCCGAGTTCGGCGGCAACGATGTCGACGCCGTGGAACACGGCCATCGTTCGGCGCGCCACCTCGGCCTCGATGGTCGGCTGCATCAGGTCGAGGAGCGCGGAGAGGCCGCCGCCGATGACGATGCGTTGAGGCGAGATGAGATGGATGAGGCTGGTCAGTCCGGCGGCGATCGACCGGGCCTCGGCCTCGACCAGCGCCAATGCAACCGCATCGCCGGCTCTGGCCGCCTCGCCGACCAACCGCCCGTCGACGTCGCGTTCGGCAGCAAGCCGGGCCAGCAGACTGTCCGGCGCTTCGGCGACCGCTTGGCGCGCGGCACGGGCGAGCGCCGTGCCGGAGGCCATTGCCTCCCAGCAGCCGAGATTGCCGCAGACACAGCGCAAGGGGGCGTCGGTCGTCACCATGTGGCCGACGTGGCCGGCGCGACCGCCTGCCCCACGCAGCATGCGCCCGTCGACGACGAGGCCGCCGCCGATGCCGGTCGAAATCGTCACATAGGCGAAGGTCGAGGCGCTGCGCGCTGCGCCGTAGCGCCATTCGCCCAAGGCGGCCACATGACCGTCGTTGTCGAGCGCGGTCGGCAGATTGAGGCGGTCGGCGACGATTGCCGCCAACGGCACGTCGTGCCAGCCGGCGAGCGTCGGCGGCGATTGCACCAGCCCGCGCTCGGCATCGAGCGGTCCGGGCGAGCCGATACCGATGCCGGCGGGATTGGACGCGCCGGCGGGAGAGGTCAGGCTCCCGGCGAGCGCCACGATCTGCGCGATGACGGCTTCCGGACCGGCCGATGCGGCCGTCGCGGTGCGGGCATGCGACAGCACCTTGCCGCCGTCGCCGACGAGCGCAACGCGCAGGTCCGTGCCACCGATATCGATGCCGAGCGCCGTCGCCATGGTCACGCCGCCGTCTGCAAACCGTGGATCCAGCCGATGCGCGCGGCCAGATCCGGCGCGCCGAAGGCGAGCGAGCCCAGCACCACGGTCTCGGCCCCGGCCGCACGCAGCAGCGGCACGGTGTGCTCGCGGATGCCGCCATCGGCAGCGAGCCGGATTTCGCCCGTACGCCCCGCCTTGGCGATCAGCCCGGCCGCTTGCGCGAGCCTGGATGTCGCCAACGGATCGAGCCCCTGCCCCTTCACGCCGATGGCGGTACCGAGCAGGGTGAGGAAGGACAGCCGCGGCAGGTAGGGTTCGACACCGGCGACCGGCGTATCGACCTTCAGCACCATGCCGGCCTTGAGCCCAAGGCTGTCGATGCGATCGAGGCCGGCATCGCGCAGCGCGGCATTCTCCAAGTGGATGCTGATCACGTCGGCGCCCGCCTCGGCGAACTGGTCGATCTGGGAGAGCAGGATCGGATCCTCGACCATCAGATGGACGTGGATCGCCGTTTCGGTCGCCTGGCGGACGCGGGCGATCTGATCGGGGAAGAACAGCAAGGCCGGCGAGAAATGGCCGTCGGAAACGTCGATATGGTAGAGGTCGACGAAGGAGTCGACGCGCGCGATGTCGTCGGCGAGCCGGATGAGGTCGGCCGACCACAGCGAGAATTCGGCGAGGAGCCGACCCTTCGGCAGCTGCGCGAGACGGTCCGGACGGGTCATGGCGTGATGTCCCTGTTGAAGTCGGCGAGGAAGCGGTCGATCGCCGCGGTGAGATCGGCGAGATAGGCCGGCTTCGAGGTAGCCTTGGGGGTGATTTCCGCCAGCCGGGCGCTGGGCAGCAGCGAAGCGAGGATTTCGGCGAGGCGGAGCGGATGAATGGCGTCGCGGCGGTGGCCGACGATCAGCGCGGGAACCACGACGCGTCGCAGGTCGTCGGCGCTGATGCCCGGCCCGTCGGCGGAAATGCGGGTGGTGAGCGCCGTGGTGATGTCGGCCGGCACGCGGCGGAACATCGACTTGAGGCTCGCCAGATTGTCGGGTGCCTCCACGGCAAGGCGCGCCGCCGTCGCCGAGCGCTCGAACGCGGCAAGGCCGGCCTCTGCGCCGAAGCGGGCGAGAAGCTCGCCGACCTCGGCATTTGGCGCCATGTTGGCCGGCCCGGCATCCGTTACCCAGGCCGGGCGGATCAGCACCAGCGCCTCGACCAGTTCCGGACGGGTGACGGCAAGCCGGCAGGCGATCGCCGCACCCATCGACACGCCGCCGACGACGGCGCGGTTCACGCCCGCTGCCGCCAGGGCCGCAGCCAGATCATAGCTGAAGGTGGCGATCGAGAAATGGCGGGGATCGCCGGCCTCAGAGCCGCCATGGCCGCGGCATTCGAGCGTCAGTACCCGCCAAGCGGACGAACCGGGGAAAAATTCGGCGATCTGGGCCGCATCGCCGGTCAGCCCGTGCTGCAGCACGATCGGTCGGCCGGGGCCGCCGGAATCGTGCAGCGCCAGTTTCAGGCCGTCGTGCTCGATCATCCGGCGGGTCATGCGGCGACCTCAAGCGCATGCGCGAGGAATTTTGCGACGGACGGAGCTTGGGCCGCTTCCAAGCCGTGCGTGATGAGCGGAGCGTCGACGCCGGCCGCCCGCAGCGATGCGATGAAATGGCGGAAATCAATCACGCCGGTGCCGGCGGCAGCGAACGAGCCGTCGGCGTACCGGTCCTTGGCATGCGCCAGGGCGATCGACGGGGCCAACAGGTCGATGGCTTGCTCGACCAGCCGCTGCCGCTCGGCCGGCACCGCCACCTCGAACAGATTGGCCGGATCGAGCACGATCTTCAGCCGCAGCGAGCCGATCTCGTCGAGAAGCCGACGCGCCAGCGGCGCCGACGAAATGACGTTGGCGAGTTCCGGCTCGATGCCGAGATCGACGTCATGGGCAGCTGCGATCGCGGCGGCCTTCCCCATCTCGGCAACGAGATCCGCCCAGGCACCGGGCGTCGCATTGTCGGCATGGTGGCGCCATTGGTCGTCCGCATCGCGCGTGCCGGTGCACAGCGTGATCAGCCGCGTGCCCATCGCATGCGCGGAGGCCGCCAGCACTTCCAGCCGGGCGAGGCCGGTCCGGCGTACGGTCGGGTCCGGATGGATCATGTTGTAGGTGCCGGAGACGGCGGCGATCGATACGCCGGTCGCGGCGGCGGCCGCGGCGATCGAGACCGCTTGCGCCTCGGTGATCGCCTCCGGCATCGACGTCAGGCCGAGACAGGCCATGTTGAACTGCGCGGTGGCAAAGCCGGCGCCGCGCGCGGCGGCAAGCACGGTCAAAGCGTCGTTGCCGGCAAAGGTCTTGGCGAAGATCCCGAGCTGCATCAGAGGCCTCCGCTGACGTCGGCCGGACGCACCGGCTTTCCGGTCCTCACCGACTGGGCGATTGCCACCATGGTGCGCACGCTGGCGACGCCGTCGGCGACGCCGGCCCCGGTCATGGCTGAGCCGTCGAGGATGGCAGCGGCGAAGCCTTCAAGCTGGCGGCGGTAGAAATGGCCGTCAGCGCCGAGCACCCGGCGGGTCGAACCGTCGGCCTCGTCGAAGATGTCGACGTCGCTCGATTTATAATACCATGGGTTGTAGGTCTTGCCGACAATGCTGCCGTTCTGGCCGTAGATCTGCAGCCCCTCGTGCCAATCCATGCGAACGGCCACGGTCAGATCCAGGTGGCCGAGCGCGCCGTTCGAAAAGGCGACGTCGATGAACCAGCAGTAGGCGCCGAAACGCTGATTGAGCCGCGCGTCGACCTCGACGATGTCGCCGGCAAGGAAACGGGCGAGATCGATCAGGTGGCAGCCGTGCGCCAGCATGTAATACTTGCGCAGATCCGCCTTGGGGTTTTCGGCCGGCTTCCTGGCATTGGCGCTCTGGACAACCAGCGGCTGCACAGCGTCCGTCATCGCATAACGATGGGTGGAATCGCAGTACCAGGCTTTCAGCGCCAGCATCTCGCCCATGCGGGTGTCGATGAACTCTTTCGCCGCCTGCAAGCCGGCATCGAAGCGCTTCATGTGCCCGACTTGCAGGATCTTGCCGGAGCGCTCGACCGCGCGCTCTAGTTCTTCGACCTCCTCGACGCTGAGGCCCAACGGCTTTTCGCACAGCACATGCTTGCCGGCGGCGAGCGCCCGCAGACTGGCCGGCACGTGGAAGGCGTCCGACGTGGCGATGATCACCGCCTCGACGTCGGGGTCGGCGAGCATGGCGTCATAGTCGCGGTAGCTCTTCGCCGGGGCATGGGTCGCCGCCATCCGGTCGCGGAGATCGTCGGCGACATCACAAATTGCATGAAGATCTGCGTTTATCGCTTTGGTGCAGCTCTCGAAATGGGCTGCCTGGGCGATCTGGCCGCAGCCGAGCACACCGACTCGAAGGCGTCGGTCCTGCTTCTTCGGCATGGGATATGCTCCTGTTCAGTGCCGGCGGCGTATCCGCATGCAGGGGACATGCGCGCCGCCGGCCGGAGCGTGTCCTATCCGGATCGGGGCACCCCGACCGAGACGGCACGCTCAACGATTGGGTCTGGAGCATTTCCCGCTCGACCGGACGATCCCGTCCGGCCGGGGAACGCTCCGGGTCGGGTCAGCCGCCGACCATCAGCCGCACCACCTCGTCCGGGTTGGTTTCGGTGATGCGGCGTTCGCCGGCGACCTCGCCGCGACGCAGCACGAAGATCCGGTCGGCGACGGCGAAAATGTCGTGCAGATTGTGCGAGATGAAGATGATGCCCTGCCCTTGCGCCTTGAGCGTCTGGACCAGCGACAGCACCTTGCGCTGCTCGGGCACGCCGAGTGCGGCGGTCGGTTCGTCCATGATCAACACGCGGGCGTTCCAGTAGATCGCCCGGCCGATGGCCACCGCCTGACGCTGTCCACCGGAGAAGCGGCCGACCGGGGCTTCGAGACGCGACACATGGAAGTCGAGCCGCGCCATGGTGTCCTTGGCGGCGGCTGCCATCTTGGGACGGTCGAGCACCGGCAGGAAGCCGAGCAGACGCCGCATCGGTTCGCGGCCGAGGAAGATGTTGGCGCCGATCGACAGATTGTCGGCAAGCGCCAGATCCTGATAGATCGTCTCGATGCCGGCACCGCGCGCCGCTTCGGGCGAAGCGAAATGCACGAGTTCGCCGCCAAAGTGGATCTCGCCCTCGTCGGCGCTGTAGACGCCCGAGATGGCCTTGATCAGCGTCGACTTGCCGGCGCCGTTGTCGCCGGCGAGCGCGACGACTTCGCCCGGATAGAGGTCCATCGACACGTCGGCGAGGGCCTGCACGCCTCCGAACCGCTTGTGGATGTTGCGTACGTCAAGGATGGGGCCGGTTTCCGTCGCCATGTCAGCGCTCCGTGAACCTGCGCTGCGTCTGGTCGACCAGCACGGAAATGATGATGACGCACCCGACAGCGACGAACTGCCAGAACGGCTCGACGTTGATGAACACCAGGCCGTA
>JARLIU010000289.1 GCA_031291595.1 Ancalomicrobiaceae bacterium
CGGCAACGCCGTATTCAACCAGCACGACGGCGTCATCCTGATCGTCGACAACTACTATTCCGCCGCGACCGGCGGCCAGGATATTCTCTCGTCGCGCGCGCAGAACCCGAACCGCAACACCAACAATTCGATCGTCGCTGCCGTCAAGGGCATCGGCGCCACCTGGGTGCGGCAGATCGATCGCACCTACGACGTCGCCAAGATGCGCAACACGTTCAAAGATGCGCTGACGTCGAACGAGCCGGGGCCGAAGATTATCGTCGCCTCCTCGGAGTGCATGCTCAACAAGCAACGCCGGGTCAAACCGCTGTTCAACGCGGCGGTGAAATCCGACGTTCGGGCAGTGAAGGAACGCTTCGGCGTCGACGAGGAGGTGTGCACCGGCGATCACGCCTGCATCCGCCTGTCCGGCTGTCCGTCGCTGTCGGTCAAACACACCGACGATCCCTTGAAGGACGATCCGGTCGCCGCGATCGACAACTCCTGCGTCGGCTGCGGCAATTGCGGCGAGGTGTCGGAAGCCGCCGTGCTCTGCCCGTCGTTCTACCGTGCCGACATCATCTACAATCCCAGCCGCCTCGACCGCTGGGTGGCCCGCCTGCGCGCCGGCGTGATTGGCTTTTTGCAGCGCCGCCGTGAGAGCGGCCGCATCGTTTTCGAGGGAGGTGAGCCATGACCGCCGCTTTGCTCGACCGATCGCAGCTCTCTGCCGACCGTCCGCTCACCATCGCCATTCTCGCCATGGGCGGGCAAGGCGGCGGCGTGCTCGCCGACTGGATCGTCGCGCTGGCCGAAGCTAAGGGTTGGGTTGCGCAGTCCACCTCGGTGCCGGGCGTCGCCCAACGCACTGGCGCCACCATCTACTACATCGAGATGATCGCCGCGTCTGAGGGCCGGCGCCCGGTCCTGGCGCTGATGCCGACGCCCGGCGACGTCGACATCGTGCTGGCGGCGGAACTGATGGAGGCCGGCCGCTCGGTATTGCGCGGGCTGGTGACGCCGGAGAGAACCACGCTGATCGCCTCGACCCATCGCTCCTATGCGGTGATCGAGAAGGAACGCCCCGGCGACGGCGTCGGCGACCCGGCGACGGTGATCGATGCCACTGACTTCGCCGCCAAACGCACCATCGCCTTCGACATGGACGCGCTGGCGGCGACCCACGGCAGCGTCGTCTCGGCGACACTGTTCGGAGCGCTCGCCGCTGCGCGCGTGCTGCCATTCGGCAAGGACGACTTCGAGGCGACGATTCGATCGGGCGGCAAGGGCATCGAGCCGAGCCTGGCGGCGTTCCGGGAAGCTTTTGAGCGGACGCAGGCGCCGACGAAGACAGCGGTGACGCGCACGCCGCCAAAGCGCCTCGATGCGCTGCCGGACACGACGGGGCACAAGGTGCTCGACGCCCTCGTTGCCCGCATCCGCACCGCACTGCCGGCGGAAGCGCAGACCATGGCATTCGCCGGGGTGAAGAGGCTCACCGACTACCAAGATCCGGCCTATGCCGGCGAATACCTCGACCTCCTCAGCCAACTCGTCGCCGAGGACCGGGCTGCGGGCGGGGTGGCGAAGGCGCACGCCTTCACGCTCGCCGCGGCCAAATATCTCGCCGTTGCCATGGCTTATGACGACCCGATCCGAGTGGCGGACCTGAAGATCCGCTCAAACCGTCTCGGCCGCATCCGCGGTGAGGTCGGCGCCACGCCCGAGCAGGTCGTCTACACCACCGAATACATGCATCCGCGCATGGACGAAGTTTGCGGCACGCTGCCGAAGGCGATCGGGGCCTGGATCGAATCCCGACCGAAGCTGTTCGGCTGGCTCGACCGACGCGTCAACAAGGGCCGGCGGCTGCGGCCCGGAACGCTTCTGTGGTTCCTGGCACTCAGTCTCGTCGCCGGCCGGCGCAAGGCGCGGCGCGGCACGCTCCGCCATGCTCGCGAGATGGCGCACCGCGATGCCTGGATCGCAACGGCGGTGGAGACGCTTCGGGCGAACTACGACCTCGGCGTCGAGGTCGTGGCAACGCGCCGGCTGATCAAGGGCTATTCGGACACGCATGTGCGCGGGACGTCGAAATTCGACCGCGTGCTGTCGGCGCTGCCGCTGCTTATCACCCGCGACGACGGCGCGGCCTGGCTGAGAAGGCTCCGACAGGCCGCGCTGCTCGACGAGGCCGGCACGGCGCTCGACGGCGCGCTGAAGACGGTGGCGACGCTGTAGAAGCGGAGGAGCCGTCGCGGGACCCGCGTCACGGATGCCTACCCCGAAGCGTTTCTGCCGCTCAGATCTCGTACTTGCGGATGTTGCGCAGTACCTTGTGCAGGATGGTAGCGAAGGCGGTGTATTCATCGTCCGAAACGCCATCGAACAGCTGCATCAGCAATTCGTACATAGTCGGCCACACCGCCTCGAACGCGATCCGGCCTTCCTCGGTGATGGCGACATCGCGCACGCGCATGTCCTCGGGGCGCGGCTGGCGGCGGATGTAGCCCTGCTCTTCGAGCGAATCGAGCGTGCGGCTCATGGTCGACTGCTCGGTCACCGCATAAACAGACAGTTCGTTGATGGTCACCGTCGACGACAGGCTGAGGACCGCGAGCGCCCGCATCTTGGCGGTGGTCATGTCGTGCTGCTTCAGCGCCTCGGACATGTTGGCGTTCCAGCGCGCCATCACCCGGTTCATCAGATAGGGAGCGAACTGGGCGAGGCCGATTTCGCCGAGCGTCGGCCGCGCCGCGCCGCCGTCGAGATCACGAAGCACCGTCCCGGCAAACCTGTCCCCCATGGCGTGATCCGCATCCCTATGAACTATTGCTGGAATCGTCGCGCGGCGCCTGCTTCGCCCAGTCTCAGGCAAGCTGCGAGGCGAGGAGAAATCCAGAGCCGGCCCCGAGCCCAGGACCCGGATGGGTTGAAGCGCCGATGTGATAAAGCTTCGGCACGTGGGTGCGGTGGTTAACAGAGCGCTTGAACGGACGCCAGACGAAAAACTGGTCGAGACCGCAGAAACCGCCGTAGGGGTCGCCGCCGACGAGATTGACGTTCAGCCGTTCGAGATCCGCCGGCGAATAGGCGCGCCGCGCGATGACGCTTGCCGCAAAGCCATCGATGTGGCGGGCAATCAGCGCCTCGACTCGATCGGCGTAGGCCTCGCGCACATCGTCCGTCCAGGCGCCGTCCGCCGGTACCGCGATTGTGCCGGCGGCGTCGCCCTTGATGAGGCGCGGCGCCTCGGGCAGCTGGATCCACAGGATGGCGGCGCCGTCGGGCGCCCGGCTCCGGTCCAGCGCGGTCGGCTGGCCGACGCAGATGGTCGGCTCGGCGGGAAGGAGCCCGCGCTCCGCCTCGTTGGACGCGCGCGATACCCCATCGAGCCCGGGGGTCAGGTGCAACAGCGCCACCTGGGCCAGTTCGTCTCCCGCGGCCCAGCGTGGCGGCGACTTCAGGGCATAATGCATCTGCATGTTGCCCTTGCCGTAGCGATAGGAGCCGAGCCCTATGGCGACATCGTCCGGCAACGGGGTCGGCCAGTCCTTGAGCAGCGAACGATACAGCTGGTCGGGCGTCGTCGAACAGATCACGCCGCGCTTCGCCCGGATCACCTCGCCCGTCGCCAGCCGAACGCCGGCAGCCGAACCACCGGCACCTGCCGCGATAGCGGCGACCTCCGCGCCCACGCGGATCTCGCCGCCGAGATCGCCGATCAACCGCTCGAAGGCAGTGAGGAGCGTGCGCGCGCCCCCGACCACGATCGGGCAGCCGGCCAATTCGACGGCAAAGGCGATCACTTTCACC
>JARLIU010000050.1 GCA_031291595.1 Ancalomicrobiaceae bacterium
GCGATCTGCGCCTTGTACAGGGGCGCATCCGCTTCGCTCTGCGCCGCCCACGGCGCCGCCTCGATGTCCGGGTCGACCAGGCTCATGGCGCCGGCTCCTGTCCGCGAGCTTGGGTGTGACGGATGGCCTCCTCGCCGACCGAGGCGAGATAGAAGCCGATGGGGGCCTCGGCCTCTTCGCCAAGATGGGCGATGAGGCCGGCGGTGCGGGCCAAGATCGGGATGCCGCGGATGACGATCGCCGGCACGTCAAGATCGAGCATCACTGCGGCGATCGCCATGGACACGTTCATCGGCAACGGCTTGCCCCAGACCTCCATGATCGCGGTCTGCAACGCCCGCGCCGCGAGGATGCCGCGCGCGGCGACGCCGCGTTCCTCCGCCACGCCGATCATGCGTTCGGCCCGCGGATCGATCGGCTTGTGCAAGGGATGGCCGTAGCCGGGGATCGGCGCCTTGTTGCTCCTGTACGCATTGGCGACTGCGGCCACTTCCGCAGCGAGATCGCTGCCGGCATCGACGCGGGCAAGGATCGCCTCGATCAGGCGGCGGCAATCGTTCGCCGCGCCGAGAATGACCGTGCCGCAGCCGAGCACGCCGGCGGCGACCGCGGCCTGCAGCGCGGCCGGATCGGCGGCAAGCGTCATGCGTGCCGCCTGCACCGATGGCGTCAGCCCATGTTCGGCGAGCGCGATCAGGCACATGTCGAGAAAATCGCGCTGATCGGGCGTCGGCAGGCGACCGGTCGCCAGGAGGAAGAAATAGTCGGTGAAACTGAGGCGCCCCATCAGCTCGGTGACGAGATCGTGCCCGCGCACAGTGATGCCCGTCGCCGACGCGCTCGAAATCGCCGTCGTCGCCTCGCCGCGCTTGCCGATCAGCATCGCGCGTATCCTCCCTGGCTCTTATCCGGTCGCCGCTTCAGCGCCGGACATTATGGGGCAGGGCGGCATCCGACCGCCTCGGCTCGCCACCCGCCCATGAGTTCGGCCCGTGACGTTCGGACCGGTCCGCCTGCCCCCGGTCGTATCCGGAAAGTTCCGAACATTGTAGGACAATATCAGAGCGGTTCGCCGCGTCAAATGCCGAGTCAAGGTTGAATTGGCGCCGGCCGCGCTTCGGGGTTAAAGTTTGTTGCAAGCACGCGACGTTGGGGCACGCACCCCCGCGGAGAGGATTGCCCATGGACGCGCAGCAACTGCCAGCGGCTGATGAGCCGGCGGAAGAAGGTGATGGTCCGCGCCACGGCGCCACAGTGGTTTTCATCGTCGAACGGCTGCGCGATGCGATCGTGTCCGGCCGGCTGAAGCTTGGAGCCCGACTGGTGGAGGGTGAACTGACGGCGCAGTTCGGCGTCAGTCGCGGCCCGGTGCGCGAGGCGCTGCGGCGTTTGGCCGCGGATGGACTGATCGAACTGGTGCCGCATCGCGGCGCCATCGTGCGCCGCCTCACCCGGCGCGAGATTGCCGAACTGTTTCAGATCCGGCTCGAGCTGGAAGCGCTGGCGGCACGTCTGGCGGCGGAAAACGGCGATGCCGCCAGGCGCCGGCAGTTCGCCGAAGCCATCGCGCCGATCTTCGAGTCGAAGCCGCGCTGCATCGCCGAGTATCTGTGGGAAAACGCCACGTTCCACGAGGCGGTCTATGCGCTCGCCGACAACGAGCAGCTGAAGGTGCTGGCCGGCCGGCTGCAGCTGCCGCTGATCATGGCGCAAGTCGGCAACATCCTGACGCCCGAGATCCTCGATCTCTCCGTCACCGAGCACCGTGCCATTGCGGCTGCCATCCTCGACAGCGACCCGGCGGGTGCCCGGGCCGCCATGTGCGCCCATCTGCAACGGGCCGCCGACGTGGCCGATGCCCAGCGCCGCGCCGACGTGCGCTGAAGCCGCTGCGGCCGGCCGTCCCCGCCCTACACGCCGTCGCCGTCGGCGTAGCTGTCGCCGGCGAACCGCCGGTGGATGTGCTCGGTGGCGGCGACCAGGGCGTGGTGGTCGCGCCGGCGCGGGTGGGGGAGGTCGATGCGCCGTTCGTCCGCGATGCGGGCCGGACTGCCGGACAACAGGATCGCCCGGTCGGCGAGATAGACCGCCTCGTCGATATCGTGGGTGACGAACAGCACCGTCTTGGCTGTAGCGGCGCGGATCCGCACCAACTCGTCCTGCAACGTGTGCCGCGTCACCGGATCGAGCGCGGAGAACGGTTCGTCCATCAACAGCACATCCGGATCGACGGCGAGCGCGCGGGCGAGCGCCACCCGCTGCCGCTGGCCGCCGGAAAGTTCGTGTGGGAATCGCTCGGCGAGTGCCTCGAGCCGCACCAGGTCCAACATTTCGAGCGCGCGAGCCCGTCGGGCGGACTTCGTCAGCTGCAGCCGTTCCAGTCCGAACGCGACATTGTCGATCACTCGCCGCCACGGCAGGAGGCGGGCGTCCTGGAACACCATGGCGACCGAGGAGGGCGTGCCGTCGGCCCGCGGTGCAACGCTGATGCGACCGCTCGAAGGGTGGGCAAGGCCGGCGATGACCCTGAGGACCGTCGACTTGCCGACACCGGACGGGCCGACCAGCGCCAGGAATTCGCCGCGCTCGATCGTCAGGTCGAGATGGCGCAACACTTCGGTGCGCGTGCCGTCGCGCTCGAACGCCAGCGCCAGGCCGTCGAGCCGGATCAAGCCTTCCATCTGGTGAGCCATCCCGACAGTCCCAAAAACGCGATATCGACGAGGCCGTAGAGTGCGGCCATGGTGAGCATGTAGACGACGACGATGTCGGAGGCCAACAGGCTCGATGCCTGCATCATCCGCTGTCCGAGGCCGGCAACGCCGAAGATTTCGGCTGCGACGACCGACATCCAGGCCTGGCCGAGCGCAGTCCTGACGCCGACCAGAATGCCGGGGGTTGCCGCCGGCAACACCACTTTGACCAGCCGCGCCCAGCCGGAGCGGTAGCCGAAAGCCGCCGCCAGTTCGATCAGGTCGCGATCGACGCTCCTGACCGCGCCGAAGGCGGCGAAGAACACGATCCAGAACACGCCGACGGCGATGATGAACACCGCCGCCGCCGGGCTGACCCCGAACCAGATGATGGCGAACGGCACCCAGGCCAGCCCCGGTACCGGCCGCAACACCCGGATGACGCCGGCAGTGAGTGCCTCGATCGTTCGATACATGCCGGTCAGGATGCCGAAGATGGCGCCGAGGCCGATGCCGACGACAAGCCCGACGGCATAATGCCCGAGGCTGCCGACAACGGCTTCGCCCCAGTTTCCCGAG
The DNA here is from genome assembly GCA_031291595.1 of Ancalomicrobiaceae bacterium. GTDB lineage: Bacteria > Pseudomonadota > Alphaproteobacteria > Rhizobiales > Ancalomicrobiaceae > CAIYYN01. The sequence goes on from JARLIU010000050.1 coordinate 3,273, forward strand.
ATGAGTTCCTTGACAAAGGCCTTGGGCAGGCTCGACGGTCCCGGCACGAGGGCCGGATTGACGAGCCCCAAGCGCGGCGCCGCCTCCCACAAGGCGAGAAAGACGACGAGGCCGAGAAGGGCGAGAGCGAGCCGGTTGACGCGCGCCATCTCAGTTGGCAGCCGCGCGCTCGTAGTATTTGGTCACGAACAACCCGTCGAAGGGGAGTTCGGTGTCGAGCGAGCCGAGCCGCACCTGATACGCCTGCATGGCGCGCGCCGGCTCGATGACCTTGCGCGGATCGATCTCGAAATGCGTGGCGGGCGAAGCAAGCGCCGCCTTGATGGTGTCGGTGTCGACGATGCCCTTGCCGAGGGCCGCCTCGATGTGCGGCACCGCCTTGTCCGGCGTCTTGGCAATGATGCCGGTGGCCTTGATCAGGCCGGCGACGAGCGCCTGGGTCGCCTGCGGGTACTTGTCGGCGAATGCGCCGGTCACCGCGACGACCGTGCCGGGCTGGTTCGGGAACAGCTCGTTGCCGGTGGCAATCAGCTTCACCGCCGGATTGCGGCCGGTGATGATGGAAACCGCCGGCTCGCGCACGATGGCGCCGTCGACGGCGCCGGCCAGCACCGCCTGCTGCGTCGCGTCGATGCCCATCGGCACGACCTCGGCATCGGCCCGATCGGCCTTGGCCACTTCCCACAGCCAATATTGCAGCGTGGTGTTGGGCACCGATCCGGCCGGCTGGGTGGCAAGACGTGCTGCCTTGCCGGTGGCGGCATGGAACGCCTTGAACGCGTCGGCGGGGGTCTTGCCGGTGAAATACGGGGCGAGCCGGCTGCCCGCGACGAAGACGTTCTCGCCGGTCGCGGTCGCCGCGATGACGCGGATGTCGACGCCCTTCGATCGCGCCACCGCCAGGGGGGCGATGCCGCCGATGTAGACGTCGATGGTGCCGGAGGCGACGGCCTGGATCATATGCGGGCCGGATTCGAAGGTGGTCAGTTTCGTCTCGATGCCGGAGGCCTTCAGGAGACCTTCGCCTTCGGCGACGACATACGGCGCGATGCCGATGATCGGAATGACGCCTACCCGTGCCGTCACGGTTTCGGCGACCGCCGCACCGGGAAAGGCGAGAGCGGCAATCAGGGCAAGCGAGCGAACCAGCATCGGGAACTCCATCCGGGCATCGAGGCTCTTGAGTATATGATACTAAGCCTGCCGATAGGAGACGCAGAAAACGGAAAAAATTTCCAATAATCGGCGGTGCCGCGCGGTTGGACGTTTCGGAATCCCGCCTGGATTGGAATTGCGGGGTGTGGCGCGTTCAGCGGATTTGGCGACCCCGGGGCGCGCTTGCGCCGGCGGTCGCCGGCCGCGTTGGCGTCGAATAAATCTGCTGCCGAATTCATCAGATGCGCAAAAAGCGCATCGTCTCACTCCAAAGTTTAGGCGGCCGGACCTTTAAAACCGAGCCTGAAAGTGGTCTGATCATTGCATTGGCCCACGTGCGGTCAGTCGCGGACTTTTGATCGACAGCTTGCGCCCGCGAACGAAGCGCTAAAGCCCACCCGGTGCCAATGGCTGCGGGTGGCAGGTGAGGAACCTGGTTATGACCCGCATCTCTCTGAAGTCCTTCGACTCTGTGTCGCTTTCGGCGCCCTCCGCGCGCCGGCGAATGTCGAAACGATGGTGTCAACGCTCAGCTGCCTGAGCCTTTTCCTCGACACATCCGGACTTTATCAGACGCATCGGTTTGACCGAGCGCGGAGAGAACATCATGCGTAATGGCTACCTCCTCGAAATCGACAATCGCGACGCCGGCTTGCTCGTCCGCGAAGGCGACGCCTATGCCTTCGTCGCCGTGTCCGGCACATTCCAGTCGCTCGACGGCAAGCTGTTTTCGAGCGTTCTCGATGCCGAACGGGCCGCCCGCCGCCTGATCCGGCGCGGCGTCCCGACGCCGTTGGCCTGATGGCCGCCATCCGATCGCGTCCGTCCTCCCAAGACGGTACCAGGTCGCCCCTCGCCTCCTCCAGGCGAGGGGCGCGAGAGGGAAAGCGGCCTTGTGCTGCACGGGCGATGGCGCTAACCGGCGGCACGCCGCTCATGCGAAAGTGACAAGCGCTGTCCGATGTTTGACTTGCGGCGCCGACCCCCGCTCTGGCTTCATCAACGCGCCTGGACCGGTCCGGGCAGCGTATCAGGGAGGCGGGTAATGAATGAAGTCAAGCGGATGAAGGCGAGCGACTTCCCCCAGGAGTTGCTGGAGATCTATGACGGCTACGTGCATGGCCGGATGAGCAAGCGTGATTTCCTCGATCGTGCCGGGGCGTTCACCGTCGCCGGCCTTTCCGGCGCGGCGCTGGTCAAGGCGCTGCAGCCGAATTACGCCTGGGCCGACCAGGTCAAACCGGACGATGCCCGCATCGTCGCGACGCGGCTGACCTATGCCTCGCCGCACGGCAACGGCACCATCAAGGCACTGATGGTGAAGCCGGCCGGCAGCGTCGGCAAATTGCCGGGCGTCGTGGTGGTGCACGAGAACCGCGGCTTGAACCCCTATATCGAGGACGTTGCCCGTCGCGTCGCGCTCGCCGGCTACGTCGCGCTCGCTCCCGACGGCCTCTCTGCCCTGGGCGGCTATCCCGGCGACGACGAAAAGGGCGTCGAACTGCAGAAGAAGGTCGACCCTGCCAAGCTGATGGAGGATTTCTTCGCCGGCTTCGAATTTCTCGGCGGCCACGAGGCAGTGAACGGCAAGGTCGGCTGTGTCGGCTTCTGCTATGGCGGCGGTGTCGTCAATGCCATGGCCGTCGCCTATCCGACGCTCGCCGCGGGAGTATCGTTCTATGGCCGCCAGCCCAAGGCCGAGGATGTGCCGAAGATCAAGGCGCCGCTGCTGCTGCATTATGCGGCACTCGATACGTTCATCACGCCCGGCTGGCCGCCGTACGAGGCCGCGCTGAAGGCCAACCACAAGACCTACGAGGCCTATATTTACCCCAACGTCAACCACGGCTTCCACAACGACACGACGCCGCGCTATGACGAGGCGACGGCAACGCTGGCGTGGACGCGAACCCTGGCGTTCTTCAAGACCTATCTCGGATAAAGCCTGAGCGCCGAAGCCCGGGGACCTGGGCAGACCCGGCCGCTGCCGACGGCGGGCGGGGCGGTGACTGCCGGCGCATGCCTTGGCCGGCACGCGCAAGTCCGCGACACAGACTCCGACCGGGTGCGGCGGGTCTATTCGGCGGCAGCTCCGGCCGGCTTGGTGGCGAGCGGCAGGTCTTCGGCCGTCGACGGCGATCCGCAACCTGCCGCCGTGCGCCTGGGCCCGGCGCCGCGGGGCAGAGCGACGACGTTGTCCTGTGCCGCGCTTCGCCGTTCCGACGCTGGGTCGGGGCCGGCCTGGACCATGCCGTCGCGCCGGATCGTCGCGTTCTGTCGCGGATCCGCCGCACGTTCCAGCAGGTTGCGCAATTCGGGGAGCAGTCCGTCGCCGCGCGCGGCCGCAAGCTCATGAAAATCGAAGAACGACGACATGCCGTATATGTCCTCCGGCGATGCACCGATCGGTCAGTCAATCGGCGAGCGAATCGCAATGTGCAAGTTCGGAGCCAGTTGATCCTTGTTGTATCTCAAATCGTCTGGAATTCTGTACAGTTGTGGCCAGGATGTCACGCGCGGGCTTGGGAATTGACGTATCGAAGACATCGGCCAGCCTGGGCGCGAGGTTGGAGATATTGACAATTTATCTATACAGACGAGCGACATAGTCCACAAAAAGCACGACTGACAGTGCGCTGCGCCTTGGCGGGACGCCAGAGCGTTGATTCGGCTATCGCCGGTTCCATGCGACAGCCTCGCGCTCCGGCATTTGCCTTCACGTGCATCGCGGAAATTGGCGGATGCGCCCGATGCCTGCAGCATTGGCGTCGCGATCGCCGCCGTTAGCGCTTCTCGTCCAGCGGCCCGCGGTAGCGCAGGGCCTCGACGATCAGAGCGAAGGCTGGCGATTGCTGCCGCCGGCTGGGGTAATACAGGTGGTAGCCCGGAAACGGCGGGCACCAGTCGGCGAGCACGCGCACGACGCGGCCGCTGGCCAATGCTTCCAGCGCGTGACCCTCAAGCATACAGGCGAGGCCCAAGCCGTCGGCCGCAGCCGTGAGGCATTGCTGCGGCCAGTTGAACGTCAGTTGGCCGTCGACCCGGACGCGCAGCGGATGGCCGTCGCGCTCGAATTCCCAGGCATAATTGCCGCCGTAGCTCGGCAACCTGAGATTGATGCAGGCATGGCCGGTCAGGTCGCGCGGGGTCAACGGCGGTGGACGCTTGGCGAAATACGACGGTGCGCCGACGACCGCCATGCGCGCATCGGGCCCGACGCGTACGGCAATCATGTCGGCCGCCACCTGTTCGCCCAGCCGGATGCCGGCGTCGAAGCGTTCCGCCACGATATCGGTGAGCGCGGCGTCGACCGAAATCTCGACCCGGATGTCGGGGTAGGCTGGCAGCAGTTTCGCCAGCGCCGGCCACAGGATCGTATCGACGGCATGCTGGCCGGCGGTGATGCGGAAGGTCCCGGCCGGCTTCTCGCGCAGGTCGGTCAACGCCGTCAGGCTGGCGTCGATTTCGCTGAAGGCCGGGGCGATGCTGCGTAACAGCCGTTCGCCCGCGTCGGTCGGCGCCACGCTGCGGGTGGTGCGCGTCAGCAGCCGCACGCCCAGCCGCGCCTCCAGCGCGCGGATCGTGTGACTGAGCGCCGATTGCGACACCGCCAACCGCGCGGCGGCGCGGGTGAAACTCCGCTCCTCGGCGACCGCGACGAGGGCGATCAGGTCGTTCAGGTTCTCGCGCAGCATTAATGAATCTCACTCATAAGCTTGTGCGGATCATAGCGGCTATTCGCAGCAACGCCCACCGGCTAAAGTCGTGGCCATCGCAACGGCCCCTTGTGGCGCGGCAATCGCTGCCAGGGCCGTTCATGACGTCCATTCATAAGCTCTTGCCGTTGTGCAATGCTACCCAAGCCAATCCCCCGGCCCTAGATTGTCCGAGTGAGGCGGTTCGATCCGCTCGCCCGCACGACCGACGTCTTTTCCAGCATCCCCGGAGAGCCCTAGATGACTATCAGCATTCGCGGCTATGCCGCCCAGTCCGCGTCGACGCCGCTTGGACCGTTCCAATTTGAGCGGCGCGATGCGCGCGCCGACGATGTTTCGATCGAGATCCTCTACTGCGGCGTCTGCCACTCCGATCTGCATACCGCCCGCAACGATTGGGGCTTTACCAGCTATCCCGTCGTCCCTGGTCACGAGATCGTCGGCCGGGTCACCGCCATCGGGCCGGAAGTGACGAAGTTCCAAGTCGGCGATCATGTCGGCGTCGGCTGCATGGTCGACAGTTGCCTCAGCTGCGACGCCTGCGACGACGGCGAGGAGCAATATTGCCGTCACGGCTTGACTCAGACCTATGGCAGCCCGGATCGCATCGATGGCAGCATGACGCACGGCGGCTATTCCGAGAGCATTACCGTCAAGGAACGCTTCGTCCTGAAGATCCCCGCCGGGCTCGATCTCAGGGGCGCCGCCCCGCTGCTCTGTGCCGGCATCACCACCTGGTCGCCGCTGAAGCACTGGCAGGTCGGTCCGGGTTCGAAAGTGGCGATCACCGGCCTCGGCGGTCTCGGTCACATGGGGCTGAAACTCGCCAAGGCGCTCGGGGCCGAAGTGACGCTGTTCACCCGTTCGCCGGGCAAGGAGGGCGACGCCCGCCGACTCGGCGCCGACGCTGTCGTCCTGTCGACCGACAAGGCGCAGATGGCCGCAGTTTCCGGCCGCTTCGACCTGATCATCGACACGGTTCCCTATGTCCATGACCTTGCCCCCTATGTCCCGACGCTGGCGCGCAGCGGCACCATCGTGCTGGTCGGCTACCTCGGACCGCTCGAACCGGCGGTGAACTCGGTGCCGCTGATCCTCGGCCGCAAGGCGATCGCCGGCTCGGTCATCGGCGGCATCGCCGAGACGCAGGAGATGCTGGATTTCTGCGGTGCGCACGGCATCGCCTCGGACATCGAAGTCATTGCCATGGCCGATATCGAGGCCGCCTACGCGCGCATGCTGAAGAGCGACGTCAAATACCGCTTCGTCATCGACATGGCGACGCTGAAGGCTTGAGCCGAACGGGCGAGCTCGACGGACGAGCTCGCTGCTCGCGGCGGGGCGTGGCCCCGCCGCCATTTCCAAAAAGGGGACCCGCCATGGATATCAAGCGTAGCGGTTCGGCGCCCTCGGCCAAGGGCCCGGCGGACTGGTTCAGCGGTCAGGTCCGCATCGATCCACTGTTTGCGGCGAGCGCTCCGGCGCGTGCCGCCGGCAATACCGTCACTTTCGAGCCGGGCGCCCGCACCGCTTGGCACACCCACCCCCTCGGCCAGGTGCTGATCGTCACCGCCGGTCGTGGCCGGGCGCAGCGCTGGGGCGGGCCGATCGAGGAGATCCATCCGGGCGACGTCGTCACCTTCGCGCCGGGCGAAAAGCACTGGCACGGCGCCGCATCGACGACCGCGATGAGCCATATCGCCATCCAGGAAGCGCTCGACGGCACGTCCGTCGACTGGCTCGAACACGTCACCGACGATCAGTACGGCGCGCCGCTGCGGGAGTGACGCGCGATCGTGTCCGCGGCCCGGCCGCGGCACTCGACACTTCAGGAGAACACAATGCAAAAGCGTCAGTTAGGCCGCAGCGGCCTGGAAGTTTCCTCCATCGGCCTCGGCTGCATGGGATTGAGCCATGCCTACGGCACGGCGACCGAGACCGGCGAAGCGGTCAAGCTGATTCGCGCCGCCGTCGAAGCGGGCGTCACCTTCTTCGATACGGCCGAAGTCTACGGCCCTTTCGTCAACGAGGAAGTGGTCGGCGAGGCCTTGAAGCCACTGCGCGATCGCGTCGTGATCGCCACCAAGTTCGGCTTCAAGGCCGGCGCTCTCGCCGCCGGGCTCGACAGCCGCCCGTCACACATTCGCGACGTGGTTGACGCCTCGCTGAAGCGGCTGCAGACCGACCGGATCGACCTGCTCTACCAGCACCGCGTCGATCCTGCCGTGCCGATCGAGGAGGTCGCCGGCACGGTCAAGCAATTGATCGCCGAGGGCAAGGTGAAGCATTTCGGCCTGTCGGAAGCGGGCGTCGAGACGATCCGCCGGGCGCACGCGGTGCAGCCGGTCGCGGCGCTGCAAAGCGAATATTCCATGTGGTGGCGCGACCTTGAGACGGACATCATTCCGACGCTCGAGGAACTCGGCATCGGCCTCGTGCCCTTCAGCCCGCTGGGGCGAGGGTTCCTGACCGGTGCGATCAGCACGGCGACGACGTTCGGCGCTACCGACTTCCGCTCGTCGCTGCCGCGCTTTTCGTCAGAAAACCGCGAAGCCAACGCCAGTCTCGTCGAGAAGCTGAAGGAGATCGCTGCAGCCAAGGGCGTCACCCCGGCGCAAATCGCGCTCGCCTGGCTTCTCGCGCAGAAGCCGTGGATCGTGCCGATCCCGGGCACCACCAAGCTCGGCCGCTTGCAGGAGAACCTCGGCGCGGCCGACCTCGTCCTCTCCGGCGACGAGCTTGCCACCATCGCGCACGGGCTGCTGAGCCTGCCGGTGATGGGCGACCGCTATCCGGAGGCGATGGCGCGACTGGCCCGGCACTGACGCCCGGCGGGCTGCCAGGCAAAAATCAGCGGCCATGACGACGACGGTGGCGTCACGGCCGCGCAGTCGGTGTTGATTGATCGGGCGCAGATCCGCCGCGGGATCTGCGCCCGATCTGTTGGTTATTGTGGCGCCGGTTGCGCCGGCCGCTGCTCGCCGCTTGCCAACAGCGGCGTGATGCGGCGGACGGTGACGCGCCGGTTCTCGCGCGACGGGCCGTCGGTCTGCACCTTCAGGAACTGCTCGCCATAGCCCTGGGTGACCAGGTTTTCCGGCGGCACGTTGAAGCTGCGTGTCAGGATGCCGGCGACCGTTTGCGCCCGCCGGTCGGACAGCGACAGATTGTCGACGTCCGCGCCGACCGCATCGGTGTGACCTTCGATCAGGAAGATCTCGCTCGGGTTGGCGTGAATGGCACGGTTGACCGCGTCGGCAATGCCTTGCAGGCGGCTGATCTCGCTATCTTCGACGTCCCACGCTCCGGTCGAGAACGTGATCGTGTTGATGTCGACGCTCGCCATGTAGCGCCTGAGATCGCGGCTGTTGCGCACTTCGTCGAGCGTATAGCGCCGCGGCAGGCTCGCCACCGGCGGTGCGGACAGCGTCTCGTAGATGGTCGCACCCTGGGCGCTGTCGGCATCCACCTCGTAGCGGTCCGGCGGCAGGTCGACCGGCGGCGGCGGCACGTCGATGATCTCTTCGGAGAAATGCCGCGGCCGCGGCTGGAAGGTGTTGTCGATGAGCACGAACTCGACGCCGTTCGGCAGCCGCCGGATCCGCTTCAGCAACTGGCCGTCGCTGTCGGTGATGGTGATGATCGTCGAGCCGTCGGGCCGGCCGACGGTTTGGAAGGTCTCATCGCCGCGCTGCTCGACCCGGACGTCGCGGCCGAATTCGCGGAACCGTTCCGTCTCGTCATGCCGCACGTAGAGGCCGTTGCCTTCCCGCACGATCACCCGACCGGGCTCGCTGTAGAAGGTGGTGCCGTTCTGCTCGACGGTGCGGCGCGACTTCTGCACTTCGTTGATGCCGCGCACCTGCTGGCCGATGATCATGCCGCCGACGACGCCGACCGCGGCGCCGATCGCCACGGCGCCCAACGGCGAGATACCGTTGGGTTTCCGTGGCTGCTGACCCGGGCCAGGTTGCTGCGGCGGCGGGAAATGCGGGGCCATGGTCGACGGCCCGGGGGTGGCATTGGGCGCGACCGGCCTCGGCTGGGTCCCGGGCGGCTGCTGGACCCCCGGCTGCGGCGAGCCGGGACGGATGAGCTGCGGCTGCGGTTGCCCGGGCGCCGGCGGCGGCTGAATGACGCGCGGCGGCTGGTTGGGCACGGCCACATTCGGCGGTGCCGGCGCATTCGGCGGTGGGGCGACGGGGACAACCGGTGGCTTCGGTGCCAGCTGGTTCGGAACCGGCTGGTTCGGAACCGGGGGCGGCGTCCGCACTTGCGGCGTCGGGCCCTGCGGTGCAATCGGTCGCGGCGCATTCTGCTGCAATGCCGGCGCATTCGGGGCCGGCGGCGTGACCTTCGGCGGCACGGGCTTCTGCGGCTGGTTGACCGGCGGGGGCGGTACCACGTGGTTCGGTGCCGGAGCCGGCTGTATCGGTCTAGGCGCGACCGGCTGATTGACGTGCGGTGCCGGAGCCGGCTGTATCGGCCTCGGTGCGACCGGCGGCGGATTGACGTGCGGTGCCGGAGCCGGCTGTATCGGCCTCGGTGCGACCGGCGGCGGATTGACGTGCGGCGCCGGAGCCGGCTGTATCGGCCTCGGTGCGACCGGCGGCGGATTGGCGTGCGGAGCCGGAGCCGGATGCTGTTGCTGCTGCTGGCGCTGCTGTTCCAGTTGCTGCCGGCGGCGCAGCTCTTCGGGAGTCAGCGCCGGAGCCTGCTGGGCGACCACGATCGTCCCGGGATAGGTCGCTGCCGCTACGACACTCTGGACATTGGCCACGCTCGACATCAATAAGCCGGGCAACAGTGCGCTGGAAGAGACGAAAACTCTGATCTTCTTCATTTGTGTTCCGTTGAAAGGCGGTTTGCAAAAAGATCTCTGGACCGGCGATCCCCGAGTCGAACCTACCCGCAAATCCCGACCGACGTCACTCGTCCGCCGCAGCGGATTGCTGCTGCCCGACACGTTTGTGCACGCTCTTTGTCATTTTTCGCAGCGATGACGGCGAGAACATGACGGAAGGGCGCTGGCTTGACGGCATTTGGCGCGAATCGGACGGTGTGCGCCAGCCCAAAAACGGTCCGAGCTGCCGGTGGTTTCCGGCAGCTCGACATGGATCTCCGGGCAACTCGCAAGCCGCTCGACCGGCCGCCTCAGCCGAGCGCCGGCAATTCGATGGTCAGGCGGGGATCGACGGCCGAACGCGCGACTTTCAGCACGCGGACGCCCTTGGGGCTCTCCCAGCCGGCCTTGCCATAGCGGCCGAGCGAGCGGGCGAGAATCGGCACCGAGACCGAGATCGTCTCGCCGGCCCCGGCCGTCGCTACGGTGAAGCCGACGAGGCTCAGTGGCGCGGCCTCGTCGTCGCCGTCGGCAGCCTCGGCATAGATCTGCACCACTTCGCGCGACGCCCGGTCGGCGTCGTTGCGCAAGGTGACGCTGACGATCGCCGCAATCGAGCCGAGGTCGGCCGGATCGGCGCCCGGATGCACTGCGACGCCCGCCGCCTCGTAGGTCCAGCGGCCGTAGCCCAGGCCATGGCCGAAGGCGAACAGCGGGCGGCGGTTGGCTGCCGCATAGCCGCGATGGCCGAGCCGCAGCCCTTCCGAATAAGTGTGCCGGCCGTTGCGGGGCGAGGCCGACAGCACCGGCGCATCCTCGCCCTGGACCGGGAAGGTGGCCGGCAGGCGGCCGGCCGGTTCGTTGACGCCGAACAGCACGTCGGCAAGCGCGTTGCCGTATTCCTGGCCGCCGAGCCCCGTCCAGATCGCCGCCGAGGCCGCCGCGATCCACGGCATCGTGACGGCCGAGGAGGCGTTCAGCACGACGACCGTGCGCCGATTGGCCGCCAGCACTCCGGCGGCCAGTTCGTCCTGTCTGCCGGGCAGCGACAGCGACGGCCGATCGTAGCCTTCGGCTTCGTCCTCGTCGGTGTTGCCGATGAACAGCAGGACGAGGTCGGCCGACTTCGCCAGCGCCACCGCCTCGTCGATCGCCCCGGCGCGGTCGCAATAGGACGGCTTGGCGTGACCGAACCCGAGCGGCAGGAAGCCGACATAGTCCTCGGGCGTGACCAGTCGCGTCACCTCGACGTCGATGGTCTCGCCGGCCGTCGCGGCAAACGGCACGATCACCTGGTTGGGATGCACGACGATTTCGAAGTTCCCCGGCGTTCCCGTCCCGATGTCGATGTGGGCCGTCGCCCTGGTGCCGACCGCGACGATCACCTCGCCGCAGCCGCTCAGCGCCAGGCGATGTTCGCCGGTTTCGGTGATTGCCAGACGGAAGCGGACGACGATCCTGGCGACGCCCGTCGCCAGCGCGCCGGCGCTGGCGGTCGACCACAGCAGCTTGCTGGCGTCGCGATGTTCGTTGATCAGCTCCTCGCCGTCGGCGCTGAAGCCGGTGACGCAGAGGCCGGAGGTCCCGTCGGTGGGGTCGCTGATCTCGGCGAGGTCGAAGTCGGGCAACAGCCGGCTGGCCGGAGTGCCTTCCGCGTAGACGATCTCGACGCCATCGCCGAAGGCGGCGCGGATCGGCTCGATGGGGGCGACGACATAGGGCGGCGTGACGCAGGCCGAGCCGCCGCCCTGGTAGGTCGGCCGCTTGGCCATCGGGCCAATGATGGCGACGCGTTTGGGGCCGGCCGCGAGCGGCAGCAGCGCAGCGCCGTCGACCGTATCGTTCTTCAACAGCGTCATCGAACGGGCAGCGACATCGCGCAGCCATGGCACGGCCGCCGCCGGGGGGTGGTCCGGCCCCTTGTCGGCTGCCGGCTCGAAGCCGCCGACGCGGGCCGCCAGCCTGAGGATGCGCAGCGCCGATGCGTCGACGACGGACTCGGCCAGTTTGCCGCTCCGCACCAGGTCGTAGGCGATCGCCGAATATTCCGGGTCCGGACCCGGCATCGAGATGTCGAGCCCTCCAGCGATCGCTGCCGGCTTATCGGCCCATGTGGCGTGCCAATCGGAGATGAGCGCGCCGTCGAAGCCCCATTCGCCCTTCAGCACCCCGAAGTTCATGCGCGGATTGCCGGTCATCGGCTCGCCGTCGAGCTTATTGTAGGAGGCCATCAGGCTCGCCGCGCCGACTTTCACCGTCATCTCGAACGGCAAGAGCTGCGCCTCGCGCATGGTGCGCTCGTCGATGTCGACGTTGTAGGTCTTGCGCTCCTCTTCCGTCTCGTTGAGCACGTAGTGCTTGACGCAAGCCGAGATGCCCTTCTCCTGCAGCCCGACGACATAGGCCGTGGCGAGCTTGGCGGTTAACAGCGGATCCTCGCTGAAATATTCGAAATTGCGTCCGCCGAGGGGGGTGCGGTGCAGGTTGACGCCGGGTCCGAGGACGAGGTCGATGCCTTTGCGGTGCGCTTCGTCACCGAGCACCTGACCGACCTCGACGAACAGCACCTCGTCCCAGGTCGCAGCCATCGCCGCGACGTTCGGCAGCAACAGCGACACATTGCTCTCGTCGCGCCAGGAGAGGCCGCGCACGCCGTTCGGCCCGTCCGACATGACGACCTGCCTGAGCCCGATGGCGGACTCGGCCGGGATCGCCCAATTGTCGGCGCCGGTCAACAGCCGGACCTTCTGTTCAAGCGTCAGCTGGTCGACCTTGGTCTGGAGCGAGGCCTCATCGACCGGCCGGAAGCCGGCCGTCGCATGCATGGAAGGGGCTGTCGATTGGTCGGTCATGGTCGGTCTTTTCGGCGTTGGGGGTTGAGGCGCTGTCGCGATTGGTGCGGCTTGCCCCGCTCAGGCTGGGGCGGCCAAGGCATTGGACGAAAAGCTCGAATAGAGGTCGCGGGCCGTGATGGTGATGCCGCCCGGATCGGCGGCGGTGGCGACGAAGTCGACCTCCACGTCGCGGCCGGGCACGACGAGGAAGGCATTGTCGGAGAAGCGGCCGGCGACGTCGGCTTCGAGCGTGACGAACAGGGCAGGGGCTTCCGCCGTGACCTGCACCTTGACGATGTCGTCGACGACGCGGGTGACGAGCTTCAGGCCCGGGTTCGGCAGATCGAACTCCTTGTAGCGGCGGGTGGCATAATGGTCGGTGCCGGTCATGCCATTCGCGGCTTGCCAGCGGATGACGAGACTATCCGCCCCCGCGAGCGCGCTGGCGGCGACTTCGGCCAGCGTCACCGCCGCATCCGGTTGGACATCGCCGGAGACGCTGCCGATCGGCCGCTCGGAACCGTCGAGCGTGATCGCCGCGAACTCGAGCGTGACGGCGACCGGCTCCAGCGTATCGTTGACGGCGATGAGCGCCAGCGCACCGTCGGCGGCCGGGATGATCGCCACGTTGACGGGCGAAAAGAAGCGGCGGGCGACATAGTGCAGCAGTTTCCAGCCGCCGCCGTAGTCGAGGCTCGACCAGCTCTGCACCGGCCAGGTATCGTTCAATTGCCAGTAGAGCGTCCCCATGCAATGCGGCTTCAGGCTCCGCCAAGTGTCGACGGCGGTCTTGATCGCCATGGCCTGCTGCACCTGGCTCAGCCAGACGAAGGAAGGAAAATCCTTGGGGAAGCGGAAATAGCGGAACATCGTCTCGGTGATGCGGGCGTTGCCGCCCTTGTTCTTCTGGTGCGCCTCCATCACCGGTGAGGCGATGTTCATGTCGCTCTCGCCGGCAAACGTGCGGATGACCGGCATCGAGGTGTAGGACTGGAAGCCGAATTCCGAGCAGAAGCGGGGTTTCACATCGCGGTAGTGCTCGAAGTCGCGGCCCTCGTGCCACACCGACCAGAAGTGCATGTCGCCGGACTTGTCGTCGTGCCAGGTGTCGCCGAAGCTCAACGGACCCGGCGACGGGCTCGACGGCCACCAATTGGCTTGGCTGTCGACCGACTTGATCGCCGTCTCGACGGTACGGTTCAGCCGGTCGTAGGCGACGAGATAGCGGTCGCGGTCGCGCCGCGATTCCTCGAACCAGGTGAGCGCGCCGATCAACTCGTTGTCGCCGCACCAGATGGCGACGCGATGCGCCAGACGCCGCGCCTGGAAGGTGAGCTCTTCGGCAACATCGCCGAGGAACTCGGGCGTCGCCGGATAGAGGTTGCAGGAGAACATCGCGTCCTGCCACACCATCAGTCCGAGCTCGTCGCAGATCTCGTAGAACCAGTCCGGCTCGTAGCGGCCGCCGCCCCACACCCGGATCATCGTCATATGCGCGTCGGCGGCCGATTGCAGCAACGCCCGCGTCTTGTCCGGGCTGATGCGGCCGGCGAGCGCATCGGACGGGATCCAGTTGGCACCGCGCGCGAACAGCTCGCGGCCGTTGACCCTCAGCTTGAACGAGCGGCCGACGGCATCGGGCTCGCTGACGAGCCGGATGTCGCGCAGCGCCACCTTGGCGTGGTGTTCGGCGTTGCCTGCCTTGATCACCAGATCGTTCAGCGCCTGCCGGCCGACGCCATTCGGCCACCACAGCTCCGGGCCGGCCACCTGGAATGCCGCCGTCACGCTGGCGGCGCCGGCATTCAGCGGCACTGCTCCGGCGGTCTCCTGGCCGGCGAACACCAGGCTGCAATCGACGGCGTCGGCGGCAAAGCCTCTGAGCCGCACCTCGATCTCGACGCGGACGACGCCGTCGTCGTGCCGCTGCCGGATGGTGACTCCGGCGATCTCGCCCGCGCCGTCGACGAGGTGGATGCGGCCGTAGACGCCGGAGGAGGCGAGCGCGATGTTCCAGTCCCAGCCGAAATCGCACTGCTGCTTCCTGAGCATATTGCCGTTCGCGATCTCCGAGTTGCCGTGGTGGTAGGGCACCGGGAACGGCTGTGCGGCTTGCAGAGCGTTGGCGGCCTCGATCGGCGACTTGAGGAGGATTTCGATGCGGTTCTCGCCCGCGACAACGAGAGTGCCGACATCGGCGACGTGCTCGTGGAAGGCGGACGCCGCGGACAGCGCCAGTTGCCCGTTGATGCGGATCTCGGCGACGGTGTCGAGTTCGTCGACGACGAGCAGGCGCGGCCCGCCGGCCTCGTCCAGCGTGAAACGGCGTGACAGCACCCAGTCGCGGCCGGCCACCCAGCGCGTCATGTCTTCGTTCTTGCCGTAGTACGGATCGGCGATGATGCCGGCTTCATACAGCGCGGAATAGACATCGCCCGGCAGCCGCATCGGGACGCCGATCTCGCCGCCCAAGTCGGCAAGCCACCAGTCTCCGCCAAGATCCAACATGAAATCCTCCAGTGGCGCGGCGCCGCCGGCTCAGAGCCGGAGGCCCGATGCCTTGTCGAACAGCGACGCCTTGGTCGTATCGAACACCAGCTTCACCGGTTGGCCGTTGTGGAGCCCATGCTCGGCGGTGGTTTTCACGGTGAACGGCTTATCCGCCAGCTTCAGCCACACCAGGCTTTCCGAGCCCATCGGCTCGTCGAGTTCGACGACGGCCGGGATGCCGTCGGCCGCGACGTCCGCATGGATGGCGACATGCTCCGGCCGGACGCCGAGGATCGCCTCGGCGCATGTCGTCAGCCGGTCGAAGCCCTCGTAGGCGTGAAGCGGCACGTCGTTGCCGGCAAAGCGGAACACTTTGCCCGTGGTCCCATCCTCGACCGCGCCGGGAATGAAATTCATCGCCGGCGAGCCGATGAAGCCGGCGACGAACAGGCTCGCGGGCTTGTGGAACACGGTCTTTGGTGCAGCCAACTGCTGGATCTCGCCACCACGCATGATCGCGATCCGGTCGGCCAATGTCAGCGCTTCGATCTGGTCGTGAGTGACGTAGATCATGGTGTTGCCGAGGCTCTGATGCAGCCGCTTGATTTCGACGCGCAATTCCGACCGCAATTTGGCGTCGAGGTTGGACAGCGGTTCGTCGAACAGGAATACGTCGACGTCGCGCACCAGGGCGCGGCCGATGGCGACGCGCTGGCGCTGGCCGCCGGACAAGGCCGCCGGCTTGCGGCTGAGTAGCGCCTCGATCTGCAGCATCGCGGCGGCGCGGGCGACGCGTTTGTCGATTTCGGCGCGCGGCACGCCGGCCATCTTCAGCCCGAAGGAGAGATTGCCGCGTGCCGACATCTGCGGATAGAGCGCATAAGACTGGAACACCATGGCGATTCCACGGTCCTTCGGCTCCTCCCAGGTGACGTTCTTGCCCTTGATGTGGATCTGGCCGCCCGCGACGTTGATGAGCCCGGCGATGGCGTTCAACAGCGTCGACTTGCCGCAGCCCGACGGACCCAGCAGCACCAGGAATTCGCCCTCGGCGATCTCCAGGTTCATGTTCTTGATGACGTCCAGGGCGCCGAAGCGGATGTGAAGGTCGCGCACCGCGACGGACGATTCCATGCAACTATCCTTTCACTGCGCCGCTGGCGATGCCACGGACGAACCAGCGTCCCGAGATGAAGTAGACGAAGAGGGGAACAAGCGCGGTCAGGATGGTCGCAGCCATATTGACGTTGTATTCGCGCACGCCGGTGGTGACGTTGACGACATTGTTGAGGAGAACCGTCATCGGCTGGCTCTCGCGGCCGGCGAAGATCAGACCGAACAGGAAATCGTTCCAGATGCCGGTCACCTGCAGGATGGTGGCGACGACCAGGATCGGGCCGGACATCGGCAGGATCAGGTAGAAAAAGATGGTCCAGAAGCTGCCGCCGTCGATGCGCGCCGCCTTGAACAGGTCGATCGGCAGGCCCGCATAGTAGTTGCGGAACAACAGCGTCATGATCGGCAGGCCGAAGATCGTATGCACCGCGACGATGCCGGGCAGGCTGTTGTAGAGCCCGATGTAGGACAGCATCATCACCAGCGGATAGAGGTAGACTTGGTAGGGAATGAAGGCGCCGAGCAGCAGCACCGCGAAGATGAAGTTGGCGCCCCATGGCCGCCAGAAGGAGAGGGCATAACCGTTCACCGCGCCGAGGGTGATCGACAGGATCACGCTCGGGATCAGAATCTTGAACGAGTTCATGAGCCCGACCTGGATGCCGTTGCAGTCGACGCCGGTGCAGGCGTGCGCCCAGGCTTCGACCCACGCTTCAACGGTCGGCGCGTCCGGCAACGACATCAGGTTGCCGAGGCGGATTTCCGACATCGGCTTCAATGACGTGATGACCATCACGTAGAAGGGCATCAGGAAGAACAGCGCCGCCACGACGAGAAAGGCGTAGATGCCGATGCGGGCGGGCGTGATGCGTGTCGGCTTCGGCCCCCACGGCTCGGTTCCGCGGAGGCCGCCTTTTGCGCGCGAGTCTGCCGCGCCGGCCGTTGCAGCATCGACGGGCGCGCTCGTGGCGGATTTCGAAGTCCCACCCGCCCAGCTGCCGGGAGAATCGGTCGCCTCGGTCATGCTGCCGCCCTCCTGCGCCCGATGATATACTGATGGTAGAGAAGTGGCGTCAGTACCACCAGGACCGCGATGAACATCACGGTGGACGCGGCCGTGGCGAGCGCGATGTTCTGCCGGTTGAACAGGTAGTCGATGACGAATTTCGCCGGCACTTCAGTCGAGACGCCGGGCCCGCCCCCGGTCATGGCGACCACGAGGTCGTAGACCTTCACCACGGCGGTGGCGAGCAGCACCAGCGCAGTGGCGAACATGCCGGCCAGCAGCGGAATGACGATGTGCAGGTAGACCCGCCACGTCGGGATGCCGTCGATCCTGGCGGCCTTCCACAGGTCCTCGTCGATGCCGCGAAGCCCGGCCAGCAGGATCGCCATGACGAGGCCGGAGGCCTGCCAGATGCCGGCGAACGCCACGAGATAGATTGCCCGATCGCCGCGCGCCAGCCAGTCGAAGGTGAAGCTCTCCCAGCCGAGGTTGTGCATCATCTGCTGCAGGCCCAGCGACGGATTGAGAATCCACTGCCAGGCAAGCCCGGTGACGACGAACGACATGGCGTAGGGATAGAGGAAAATCGTGCGGAACAGGCTCTCGCCCTTGATCCGCTGGTCAAGCATGACGGCGAGCAGAAAGCCAATGACGAGTGCACCG
This sequence comes from Ancalomicrobiaceae bacterium, assembly GCA_031291595.1. Taxonomy (GTDB): domain Bacteria; phylum Pseudomonadota; class Alphaproteobacteria; order Rhizobiales; family Ancalomicrobiaceae; genus CAIYYN01. The sequence goes on from JARLIU010000050.1 coordinate 21,096, forward strand.
ATGATGAAGATCACGCCGAAGATGGCGACGTTTTGGACTGAGATTATCCATCGGTCGGTGGAGAACAGCCGGTAGTAGGACTTCAGTCCGACAAAGTCGTCCGATGGCAGGATACGCGAACTCGACAGCGAGATGCGGATCGACCAGGCGATCGTGCCGATATAGGCAAAGACGACAATGGCCCAGGTCGGCAGCAGAGCGAACTGCGCAGTCAGATCTCTAAGGCGAAGCTTCATCGATGATCTCCGCTTGGCACGACAGGCCCCTGGGGGGCTTGCACCCCCCAAAGGAACTTCGGTCATGCGACCCGATCACAGATTGGAAATGATCTTCGCGAAGCCGTCGACAAGATCGGCGGACGTCTTGCTCTTGTCGGTGAAGAACGTGCCGATGAGGTCGTGGATCGAGCCGTCGGTGTCCGGCGCGATCAGCATGTCGGAGCCGGGCACGAAGGCCCCGCTGGCCAGAAGCTGGAGACCCGCCTTGCCGCAGGCATCCATCGACGAGGTATCGACGTCGGCGCGGACCGGGGCCGAGCCCTTCTTGTTGTTGAAGGCCACCTGGACCTCGGGCGACAGCATGACGTGGGCAAGCAGTTCCTGCGCCTTCAGAGCGTTGGGATCCTTCTGTTTCGGGAAGACGAACACGTCGCCGCCGATCCAGTAGGAGCTCTTGCCGAGGCCCGGGATGCAGCCGACGTCGACGCCCGGCACCTTGCCGGCGACGACGACTTCGCCCTTGGCCCAATCGCCCATGAAGTTGAACCCGGCCTGCCCGCTGATGACGAGGCTGATCGCCTGGTTCCACTGCCGTCCCTGCATGCCCTCGTCGAGATAGTCGCGCATCTTTGACAGGATGTCCGCGACCTTCTTGAATTCAGGCGACTTCACGGCATTGACGTCGTGATCCTTCATGATCTTCAGGTAAAGTTCCGTGCCGCCCGCACCGAGCAGGACATCGAAGAACGTCAGCTGCTGGGTCCAGGAGTCGCCGGACTGGGCGAGCGGGATGATGCCGGCCTTCTTCAGCGCATCGAGATCGGTGAAGAAGTCGTCCCAAGTCTTCGGTGCTTCGACGCCGGCCTTCTTCAGCGCGGCCGGTGAGAACCACAGCCAGTTGTTCGAGTGAATGTTGACCGGCACGGCATAGATGTGGCCGTTGCGGGTGACGGCGCCAAGCACCACCGGGTTGACCACCTTGGCCCAATTGTCTTTGGCCGCCACGGCGTCGAGCGGCTGCAACAGGCCCTTGTCGATCAGTTCATAGAACTGCTGGCTGGTGTTGAACTGCATCGCCGTCGTCGGATTGCCGCCGATGATGCGGTTGACGCCGACCGCGCGCGCCGTCTCGCCGCCACCGCCGGCCACCGCCGCGTCGGTCCATTCGCCGCCGGCAGCGGTGAACGCCTTCTTGAATTCGTTGACGGCAGCCGATTCGCTGCCCGAGGTCCACCAATGCAGGACCTCGGCCTTTTCCGCCGCCTGCACAGGGGTTGCAAGGCAGACCAGAGCGGTGCCGAGCAAGGCCAGATGGTGAGAAAGCCGCATGCCAATTCCTCCCTTTTTCGGAAACGTTATAGGAGCATGCTAGCGCAACAATTCAGCCCTCGCAATCAGCGGTCTGCGGATGGTACAGAAGCGTTACAGATTTTCGAGAATGCCGGTTCCGCGACGTGCGGCCGGAAGCCCCGGCGCAACCTGAAATGCGTCCGAGCGCCGTAACTGCCGGGGGCTGCTGCGGTTTTTACGCGACTATGAAATATGTTGAAATATTCCAATCGCTTGCGCTATGGTCTCGGCAAGACTGAAGTCATTTTGAGTGCCGCCCGTGTCGGGCCCGTCTGCCCCATCATGGCTTTCGTTTCGCAGCCGGCCGAGAGGCCCGGCGCGGTTTCCCGCCCAATGATGCGGCCGCCTGTTTCGATACAGTGCGCGCTGGAGTGTGACTGGCCACGAGATGAACGCTTCCGACGAGACAGTTGCGGTCGTCGCGACGATACCGGCACGCCCGACGCTGAAAACGATTGCCTATTTGACCGGGCTCGGCGTGACCACCGTGTCGCGCGCGCTCAACGATGCGCCTGACATCGGTCGTGCCACCAAGGAGCGCGTCAGGGCGGTCGCCGACCAGATCGGCTATCGCCCGAACCATGCCGGCGTGCGGCTGAGGACCGGCAAGAACAACGTCATCGCCATGATCCTGTCGATCGAGCGCGAGGGATTGGGGCTCAACTCCAACCTGATCTACGGCGTGTCGGAATATCTGGCCAATACGCCCTACAATCTGACGGTCGCGCCTTACGACGCCGGCAACGATCCGCTCGATCCCGTCCGCTATATCGTCGAGATGGGCAGCGCCGACGGCATCATCTTCTCGCGCACCGAGCCGCAGGACCGCCGCGTCAAATATCTGATCGAGCGCGGCTTTCCCTTCGCCACCCACGGCCGCACCGAGCTCGACGTCGTCCACCCCTACGTCGACTTCGACAACGACGCCTATGCCGAGCGGGCGGTCGACCGACTGGCGGCGAAGGGGCGCACGCGCATCGCGCTGATCGTGCCGCCGTTGCACCTGACCTATGCCCGCCACACCATCGACGGCTTCGTGCGCGGCGTCGAGCGGCACAATCTGACCGAGATCCCGATCCGCACCGTCGATACCGACAGCCCGCACGAGGCGATCGAGGCGGAAGTGGCGCGCCTGATGCGCTCGCCGCGCCGTGCCGACGGTTTCGTCTGCGGTTCGGCGTTCTCGGCCATCGCGGTCACCGCCGGCGCCGAGGCGTCGGGCTACGTCATCGGCCGGGATTTCGACGTGGTGTTGAAGGAATCCTTCGACATCATGCGCAAGTTCCGCGCGCCGATCCAAAGCGCGCAGGAAGACTTCCGCCGTGCCGGCCAGCGGCTTGCCGAATTCCTGGTCCGCCGCGTCGACGGTGCCCCGATCGAAGAATTGCAGTGGCTCGACGCGCCGGAGGTTTGGACGGGGTGAGCTTCATGTTCAACGAAAGACGAAAGTGTTGAACATGGTGCAGCCTGTTGGCGGAATGTGATTTGCGCCGCAGAAGTCCGGTCCAGAAGGCCCCGGCTAGCGCCCGCGCCTGAGCGCGTCGGCGGCGACAGCAAGCGGCAGGACGAGAGAGAGCGGCGCGTCTTCAAGCCGCAGCGCACCATAGCTTTCGTACCACTGCGCGATGCGATCGGACTTAGCATCGATGAGCAGCGCGACGCCGCCGACATCCTGGGCGACGCGTAGGCAGCGGTCGGCCGCGCGGAGCAGAAGCGCGCCGCCGAACCCGCGCCCTTGCACCGGGACATCGACGGCCAGGCGGCCGAGCCGAAACGCCGGCACGTCGTAGCGAGCGAGGCCCTTCTTCGCTAAGGCCGGCGTCCTAGCGTAGTCGAGCGAGGCGGGGCCGAGCGTGTAGAAGCCGAGGATGCGCGCCGGCGCGCCGACAGGGGATGCGACGAAGCATTTCGCGCCGCCGCATTCGTGGTTCTGGCGGGCGAATTTCTGCACATAGAGATCGAGGTTGGCATCGCCGCAGTCGAACGCCGCGCGATCGTGCTGTCTGCCGATCGGCGCTTCCTCCCAAGCGATCGAGGTCATGGGAGGGTGAAGCCGGCCGCTGCGACGCGCACGAGGCGATCGGGCGCAGCTGGCGGGTTTTCCAATAGCGCCAGGACGCGCAGGGAATCGCGCTCCGAGAGCGTGAGCCGTTCGGCCTCGGCGATGTCGGCTTCAGCCTTCGGCAGCGCGGCGCCGAGAATGTAGCCGGTCAGATCAAGCCGCTTGAGCGCCGCAGCGCGGGTGAGCGTCGCCTTGTCTTCGGGGCGTAGCCGCAATTCGACGCGACCGTTGTCGCTGTGGGCGCGGGGCATGGGGCCTCCTAGATCTCTGTCCACCGTATCATACGGAATGAATCCGTACACGACAATTCCGCCCCACGGACAATGGCAGCTTGTATGAATGTATGTGATAGCATCTTTTATCAGATATTAGGGAGCAGGCAAAATGACCGATGACAAGCTGATGAAAGGCGCTGAATTTGAAATTGGATTTCTAGAGTTTCTGATTGGGACGACAGCAAGAACGAAACACTTGGCCGATCGAGCAATGATCCAATTTGTGGCGTTGCGTCTCCTAATGGTTTTCACCAGTGCGCTTCTTCCGGCACTTGCGACCCGGGATGATCGTTTATGGGTAACTGGAGCAGCCATTCTCGTGGCGGTGCTTACCGGCCTTGATACTCAGTTTAGGTGGGGCGAAGAATGGAAGCACTTTCGTTCAACACAAATGACGCTTGAGCGCTTAAGAAGAGAATACGAATTTCGGAAACTCTCTATTCAGTGTGGCCGCGTGATTGGAAACGTTAAAACCGATGAAGACAATTTCGAAAAGCTATATTCTGATGTTGAAATTCTACTTCAGTCGGAAGCAGATCGATTTTTTAAATTCCGTATTACAGAATGGAGGCGTGCTTAGATTTCATGAAAAACGATATACACCTTGTAATTGCTTTTCTGTGCTTCCAGCCGTGGTCACTATAGCATGTGATCGTGCCGCCTATCGCTTCCTCGAATTCTTCACCGCCCACATCCGAAATCCGAACACGCCCCGCGCCTACGCGCGCGACCGTCGGGAAGTTCATACGAACGGCCCTTCCGCCCGCCCCATCCGTCCGGCTGCGGTGTCATCCCGGCGAAAGCCGGGATCCAATGGCGGCGCAACGGGCAGGCCGGCGCAGCAAGATCAAGCGCTTTACGGTGATCATGCAGGGTGGAAGAGTAGAGTGGATCCCGGCTTTCGCCGGGATGACAACGATCGGAGAGGCGGTCAACTATCAGGGCCGCTGGTATCAGCCGTTAGATCGAACGCCAGGGCGCGCCGTCATCCGGGCCGTGGGTTCGGTGCATGTGGCGGCCTGTATCGAGCAGCTCGGCACGTTACTGGCCGCGCCGACAGTCGGACGTCTCATCCCTCTCGCCGCGCTTCCGCCGACGCCCGCGTCAGCGCCATCAGCCGGGCGAGCGGCTCACCGTCGCGCCGGCCGAGATTTTGCGCATCGAGCCGCGTCATGCCGACCGCGCCGGACAGATAGGTTGCGCCCAGCGGCAGGCTGACCAGTTGGCCGGCGTCGAGCTCGTTCTGCACCACCCCTTGCGAAATGAACCACAGTCCGTCGGAGGCCAGCAGCAGTCCGCGGCCGAGCGCCAGGGTCGAGGTCTCGACCGCCGCTGCGACGCCGATGAGCCCGATCGCGCCGAGATAGTCGTCGACCGTGGTGCGGATGATGGTGTCGCGCGTCGGCAGGATGAGCGGATAGCGGCGGATGACGTCGGCGACGTCCAGCTGCCGGGCCGGGTGGTCCGCCCTGAGCACGGCGATGATCGGCTCCTCGTACAGGAACTCGAAATCGAGGCCGGGCAGTTCGCCGGCCAGCGGCATGCGGCCGATCATCACGTCGAGCTGGCGATCCTTCAATTTGCGCAACAACACCGGATGACTGCCGGTCTCGATCGCCAGCGTCACATCCGGTTCCAATGCGATGAAGCGGCCGGCGATCGCCGGAAAGAAGCGGGTGGAGACGGTCGGCAACAGCCCGACCGACAGCCGCTGCCGTTCGCCGCCAGCTGTTGCCGCCCGCGCTGCCGCATCGAGACTGGCCACGGCATCGCGCGCATGCCGGCGCACCTCCTCGCCCTCCGCCGTCAGGCTGAGCCGCCGCCCGACGCGCTGGAACAGCGAGCAGCCGATCAGCGTCTCCAGTTCGCTCAACGACTTCGACGCCGCCGGCTGTGAGATGCCGAGGATGCGCCCCGCCGCCGATAGGTTGCCGAGATCCGCGACCTTGAGGAACAGGCGGAGATGGCGCAGCTTGATCGCGGGATGTATGGCCATTTGGTTATGATCCAGGCAGCGAATTCGATTTTTCTTGTCGCTCAGATTATGCCATCTTTTGCGCGTGCGATGGATCTGACGTTGGCGATGGTCTTATCGTCCGCACCGGCGCCAACGTCACATCCGCAAACCACACGAAATCCAAAATTCGCGAGTGGAGCGAATTCGACATTTGTGTCCCAGCGCGCGGGGAGGGACAAACTCAAATGTCGAATTCAAGGCTCCACTAGATTCAACAAGTTGCTAGTGGCCCTTCGACTCCGACATTTGCTCAGGCACGTGCGGCAAGTGGGATGCAAATGTCGGAGTCGGACCACTAGCGTCCTTTCGCAGTCGAACGTCGTCGGGACGTGCCGCAGGCGGCGTCGGATTTCGGCAATGGGACACGGAGGATCGAACATGCCCTGCCTGCAACGGCCCTGGGGCCACATGCACTATCGCAGCCGCGGATCGAGCGGCGGACCAGCCGTCGTGTTCGTCAATTCGCTCGGCACGGACTTGCGCATGTGGGATGCCGTCATCGACCGGCTCCCCGCGCTTCGGTCGATCGCTTTCGACAAGCGCGGCCACGGGCTCTCCGCCACGCCGGCCGACGGCTGGACGATCGAGGACCTCGCCGACGATGTCGCCGCGCTGATCGAGGCGCTGGCGGTGAAGAAGGCCGTGGTGGTCGGCTGTTCGGTCGGCGGCCTGGTGGCTCAAGCCATCGCCGCCCGCCGCCCGGAGCTGCTCGCCGGCATCGTCATTTCCAATTCGGCCGCCAAGATCGGGACGCCCGACAGCTGGCAGGCGCGCATCGACACGATATCGACGGATGGGCTGGCGGCAATCGTCGACACCGTGATGTCGGTGTGGTTCCCGCAAAGCTATCGCGACGGGGTGGACTGGCTGGCCTGGCGCACCATGTTCCTCAGGGCCGACCTCGCCGGCTACATCGGCACTTGCCGGGCCCTGGCGGCAGCCGATTTTCGCGACTCCTCGTCAGAGATCACGCTGCCCGTCCTGGTCATCGGCGGTACGGAGGACAAGTCGACGCTGCCCGAGGTCGTCGCCGGGCTGGCCGGATCGATCCCCGGCGCCCGGCTCGCGATGCTGGAAGGCTCCGGGCACATTCCGGCGATCGACAACCCAGGCGTGACCGCTGGGCTCATAGCCGATTTTCTTGCGGAGGTGGTGCGTGGCTGATCCTGCCGAGACGATGGCAAGCCGGGGCATGCGTGTTCGCCGGCGCGTATTGGGCGATGCCCACGTCGAGCGCGCGGAAGGCGCGAAGACCGAGTTCGACCAGCCGTTCCAGGCCCTGATCACCGATGCGGCCTGGGGGCACGTCTGGGCACGCGACACGATCCCCTTGCGCGAGCGCTCGATGCTGACGATCGCGCTGTTGGCCGGTCTCGGCAACGACCATGAACTCGCCATGCACATCCGAGCCACCGCCAATACCGGCGCCAGCGAGGCGGATGTGATGGAGGCGCTGCTGCACGTGGCGATCTATGCCGGCGTGCCGCGCGCCAACCACGCGATCCGGATCGCCAAGGAAACCTTTGCCGAGATGCGGGCAGGGGAAGGGGTGAGGAGCTCGACCGGCAAGGTGGGCGCCCTTCCGCCTCGCA
>JARLIU010000290.1 GCA_031291595.1 Ancalomicrobiaceae bacterium
CTGGGATGCGACCAGGATGGGCGGACGCACGTGATGTTGCGTCGACCCGAGGGCGATGGATTCGCAGTTTCCTTCTCGCCCGCCGAGTTCCCGCATCCCGTGCGCTGGCTGATGCGCAACAAGAATGTGCAGGCAGCAGGGATCGCCTTGCCGGCCACGTGCCGCCCGGAGGGCTATCTCGCAGAACGGCGCGCCGGGCGCGTGCGCAGCATCGCCGCGGGCGCGACTGCGAGCTTCGCTCTGGCTCTCGGCTATCTCGACCGGCCGGCTGCGGACGGGCTCGAATCCACCATACACAGGCTGACAAGCCAGTAACGCACGCGGACGGCGGCCTGCGGTCGGCGAGCGCGTCGCAAGACAGCGGCCCGCCGACCGACCTCTACAGCCAAACGGACGAACATCGCGAAAATGGCTCCAACCCCCAGGAGAACTTCTATGACAGTGAGCACCGCAAACGCTATCCTCGATCCGAGGGGTAAGCGCGATCCCGCACATCTCAAGCTGGCTCAGCGGGTGGATCTCGAGACCCTCCGCAAGGGACCGGTGGTGTTCTATGACAACACCAAACTCAGCTTCTGCAACTACATGGAGGTGTTTCGGCGGATAAAGGCCAATTTCGCCAAGCAGGGCATCACCAACATCATCGATTTTCGCGAAACGGTGCGCGGCAAGTCGACCCAGGGCCTGAAGGATTATGCCGCCAAGAAGCTGGCCTCGGTAAAGCCCGTTGCGGCAATTGTCGCCATTGGCGACATGGGGACCAGTCCGGCAACGACGATCGTGACCATCGCATTGGAAGAACTGGGCATCCCCAGCGTCTATATTACGGCACCTCCCGGCGCCGATCTGGTGAAGGGCGTGGCCTACTATCGGGCCGGACACCTGTGTCTGTGTCCGATCGATATCTATCAGGGCAGCACCGTCGAGGAGATCGACGAAAAGATCGATGCGGCCATGCCCGTCATCTTCGATTCCCTCACCCTGCCCGGCACGGCGATCATGGCTCGGGCGTCGCTAGACTTCGCTCTCGACAGAGATCCTCCGTCGGATGACGGCATCCTCCGGCAGGCCGAAAAGATCACGCTGAGCACCGAAGCGCGTTCCGAGCCTGCCGCCGGTCTCGAAGAAATCACCGATCTTTTCAATGAACTGCACCTCGGAGACGGGTTGCCCATCGTTCCGCCGACGCCCGCTCGCCTAAAGCGGATGATGAGCTATTGCCCGTTCCACGAAAACGAGGTGCTGGCCAAGGAAATCGGCCCAAGCGGCAAGGACATCATCGTGCGTGACGTCGCGCTCGCCGCCGTCATGGCCGGGTGCAAGCCGACCGCCATGCCGATTCTGATCGCAGCGTTCAAGGCCATGGCCAACGCGCGCTACAACTTCCTGCAGTCGGTCAGCACGTCGCATCCGGGCGGAAACATGGTCCTGGTCAGCGGTCCGCTGGCAAAGGAGATCGGCATTTATGGCGGTCCGGGCTGCCTCGGCCCCGGCTTTGCCGCCAACATGACCATCGGACGGGCCGTCAACCTCGTGCTGGTGAACACCTGCCGTACGGTTCCAGGGATCTCGGATCTGGCGTGCATCTCGTCGCAGGCCGAACTGAGCTTCTGCTTTGCCGAAGATCCGTCGCTCACGCAGTGGAAGACGATCAATGCAGAGCGGTATGATGACCAGACGACGACGGTCTACGTGCTCAAGGCTGAGCCGCCTCATGATATCATCGATTTCTTGAGTCTGACCGGCGGCGACCTGCTCGACACGATTGTCGACAGCTGCACCACCCTCGGCTCCAACAATGCCTATATGCCGGGTCCTCTCATCGTGGTGATCACCCCGGATCACTATTGGCTATTGGAGAAGGAAGGCTGGACCAAGCAGTCCATCCGCGAGCACATCCATCGCTATGCCTTCAATCAAGTCCCGATGGTCCGCGACAGGGGCCTGGTTCCGGTCCGTCCGGAAAGCTTCGCGAATCGGCACCCGATGCCGGTGACGCGGACACCCGCCGATGTCGAAATCGTGGTGGCGGGAGGACGCGGTGGCCATTCCGCCGTCATCCTGCCCTGGGCCCTGCACAGTGAAGGGATCGTCGAGAGAGTCCTGCTGCCAGGAGGAAGGGTTCCCAAGTCGATCGAGGATTTCAGGGTGAAATAGCGATCGGGAGCGGAATGATCCCAGGTCCTCTGTCGGCTTGGGGTCATTCCGCGTCCGGAACACCTCGGCGGCTGCTCGTCTCGAACCGGGTCGCCGGATCGACGTGCTTTCGCGCGCCGCCCGGGACGGCCAGACGTGGCGTTGAGGCCACCCCCCGTTCCCCGAAGCCACTACCCACGGACTACGGACGCGGCAATGCACTCCCCTAAGGATGTTGGCATATTACCAAATACGTCCGTACCAGACGGCGCGGCTACACAGATCGCAATGTCCACCGGGCAGGAGCGGTGCCGGACCGCCTGCCCCCATTCTTTACAATGGGCATAGGGGATAAAGGCCGAAGCGGGCGTCCTCGTTCATGTCGGCCAACGCGCCGCCAAGAAATCGCGTCTGGCCTCGGATGAGGCTCTTCCAGAAACGTTCAAGCTCTTCGTTGAGGGTCAGCGCAACCCGCGCGGCGCGACGGCCGACACGATCATCGACGACTTTGACGCGGGTGGAATGCCGCACGATGCCACGCGGATCGAGCGCAGCAAATTCCGTCGGGACGCGGCGAACGAACTGTCAGGTGCCACCCCGGTGGGTGAGAAAATCGGACATCGGAACCATGCCTTGTTGGACGAAATGCTAGACGCATTTCGCCTCAGACACTCCCCGAAACCCTTGGAAAGCTTGGTAACCCGTTGCGTTGTCGTACATTCTGTACAACAGGGTGGAGCGGGCGACGCGCTTAATTGGAGCGGGAGAAGGGATTCGAACCCTCGACCCCAACCTTGGCAAGGTTGTGCTCTACCCCTGAGCTACTCCCGCATCCATTTTCGCATGCAACGGCCAAGCCGCTGATAACGATGGGTAGGCCCGGCACCGCCGGGCGGGCGTCTCTATGCACCAAGCCGGGGGACTTTGCAACACCGCGACGACGGATTTTTCGCCGCCCGATCCCCGGTGTGGAGAACGCCGGACCACGGCCGGCGAGTGATGCCGGCGGTCGCGGCGCTGCCTCGTCCTCAGGCGCCGGCGGCCGCATGCACCGGCAACAGCGACCAATCCGCTCATTCCTGCAGCATTCTCTGCCGCGCTTGCGGGCTTTCCTTGCGGCTGCCCAACCATTAGGCTGTCGTCGTGCAAGTCCTGGTGCCGCCAGCGACCGCGGCGATCGGGTCGCAGCGACGCGCAATCGGTGCCGTCAGGCTTTCGGTTTCGGCGGCGGAGGGCGCTCCGCTGGCGACGACACCGGGGCCGGCACGTCGGTTCGACAACTTCACCGGTGATCCTTGGCCATTCTGACCGCTCTCCACCACGTCACCAGCTACACCTACGACCGGCCGATCAATCTCGGCCCGCAGGTGATCCGCCTGCGGCCGGCGCCGCACGCCCGCACGCCCGTACGCGGGTATTCGCTCAAGGTCCTGCCCGAACCGCATTTCGTCAACTGGCAGCAGGATCCGCACGGCAATTGGCTGGCGCGCTACGTCTTCGCGGAAAAGACCACCGAATTCCGCATCACCGTCGATCTCGTCGCGGAAATGGCGGTGTTCAACCCGTTCGACTTCTTCGTCGAGAGTTATGCCGACGACTATCCGTTCACCTATGCGCCGGACCTGGCAGTGGAGCTGGCGCCGTATCTGGTGACAGATCCGCCGACGCCGCTCGTCGATGACTTTCTCGCCACGGTTTCACGCGACAAGACGCGGATCGTCGACTTTCTCGTCGAGATCAACCAGCGGCTCAGTCAGCACATCCGCTACGTGATCCGCATGGAACCGGGCGTGCAGGAGCCGGAAGCGACGCTGCAACTCAGATCCGGCTCCTGCCGCGATACCGGCTGGCTCTTGGTGCAACTGCTGCGCCGGCTCGGGCTCGCCGCCCGCTTCGTCTCGGGCTACCTGATCCAGTTGAAGCCGGACGTGCAGTCGCTCGACGGCCCGTCCGGCACAGACCACGATTTCACCGACCTGCACGCCTGGTGCGAGGTCTATATTCCCGGCGCCGGCTGGGTCGGGCTCGATCCGACCTCCGGCCTGTTCGCCGGCGAGGGTCACATCCCGCTTGCCGGCACGCCGCACTACGCGTCGGCGGCGCCGATCAGCGGGCTGGTCGATCCGGCGGAAGTGCATTTCGACTTTGCCATGAAGGTGACGCGCATTGCCGAGGCGCCGCGGGTCACGCTGCCGTTCTCGGATGCCTCCTGGGCCGCGCTCGATGCGCTAGGCCACAAGGTCGATCAGGACCTGAAGGCCGGCGACGTGCGGCTCACCATGGGCGGCGAACCGACCTTCGTCTCCATCGACGACTACCAGTCGGCGGAATGGAACACCGCCGCGGTCGGGCCGACCAAGCGGACCAGAGCCGACGATCTCATCCGGCGGCTGCGCGAACGTTTCGCTCCCGGCGGCTTCCTGCACTACGGCCAGGGCAAATGGTATCCGGGCGAAAGCCTGCCGCGCTGGGCGTTCGGCCTCTATTGGCGCAAGGACGGCAAGCCGATCTGGCGCGATCCCAAGCTGATCGCGCGCGAGGATGGCAAGCGGGACGCGACCATCGCGCAATCCGAGGTGGTCGCCATGGGCATCGCCGAGCGGCTCGACATCGGCGGCGACTATGTCGTCGCGGCCTATGAGGATCCGGCGGTGTGGCTGGTCAAGGAGGCGGAGCTGCCGGCCAACGTCGACCCGGCGAATTCGAAGCTGGAGGATGCCGAGGAACGCTACCGCATCGCCCGGGTATTCGATCGCGGCCTGACCAAGCCGACCGGCCATGTGCTGCCGGTGCAGCGCTGGAATGCGGCGGCCGGCTCCGGATGGTATTCCGAACACTGGCGCTTGCGGCGCGAGAAGCTGTTCCTCATTCCCGGCGACTCGCCCGTCGGCTATCGGCTGCCGATCGGCTCGCTGCCCTATATCCCGCCGTCGAGCTACCCCTATTCGAATGAACTCGATCCGTTCGCCGAGCGCGGGCCGCTGCCCGATCCGGAGGAATTGGCGCAGGTCTACCGGCGGTCCGTGCCGGCCGAACGGCAGACGCAGCGCTGGGTCGAAGAGATCGGCGTGGATCAAGTGCGCACGGCGCTCACGGTGGAACCGCGCGATGGCGTCATCCACGTGTTCATGCCGCCGCTCGAAGAGCTCGATGACTACCTCGAGCTGATTGCTGCGATCGAGGCGACGGCCGAAGCCGCCGGCACCCCGGTGCATATCGAGGGCTATCCGCCGCCGTGGGATCCGCGCCTCGGCGTCATCAAGGTCACGCCCGATCCCGGCGTCATCGAGGTCAACGTGCAGCCGGCGGCATCGTGGGACGAATGCGTCGACATCAGCATCGGCCTCTACGAGGATGCACGGCTGTCGCGGCTCGGCACCGAGAAGTTCATGGTCGACGGCCGCCACACCGGCACCGGCGGCGGCAATCATGTCGTGGTCGGCGCCGCCTGGCCGTCCGACAGCCCGTTCCTCCGGCGTCCGGACCTGTTGAAGAGCCTCATCATCTATTGGCAGCGCCATCCGGCGTTGAGCTACCTGTTCTCCGGCATGTTCATCGGCCCGACATCCCAAGCGCCACGGGTCGACGAGGCGCGGCACGACACGCTGTACGAACTGGAAATCGCGCTCGCCAATGTGCCGGATCCGGCTTCGGGGTTGGCGACGCCGCTGCCGTGGATCACCGATCGACTGTTCCGCAACCTGTTGACCGACGTCGCCGGCAACACCCATCGCACCGAGATCTGCATCGACAAGCTGTTCTCCCCCGATGGGCCGACCGGCCGGCTGGGGCTGGTGGAATTCCGCTCGTTCGAGATGCCGCCGGATCCGCGCATGTCGCTGGCCCAGCAGCTGCTGTTAAGGGCGCTCGTCGCCATGCTGTGGGCGCGGCCGATCGACGGGCCGTTGGTGCGCTGGGGGACGGCGCTGCACGACAGGTTCATGCTGGACCATTTCGTCTGGCAGGATTTCCTCGACGTCCTCGCCGATCTCGGGGGGGCGGGCTACGGCTTCGATTCGGAGTGGTTCACGGCGCAGCGCGAGTTCCGCTTTCCGTTCTGCGGCTCGGTCGAGCATTCCGGCGTGACGCTCGAGATCAGGCAGGGGCTCGAGCCGTGGCACGTCACCGGCGAGGAGGGGGCGACAGGTGGCACGGCGCGCTACGTCGATTCCTCGGTCGAACGGCTGCAGATCAAGGCGACCGGGCTGGTCAAGGGCCGGCACGTGGTCGCCTGCAACGGCCGCCGCGTGCCGATGACCTCCACTGGCAAAGTCGGCGAGATGGTCGCCGGCGTGCGCTTCAAGGCATGGCAACCGGCCTCGGGCATCCATCCGTTGCTGCCGGCGCAGGCGCCGCTGACCTTCGACGTCCTGGACACCTGGACCGGGCGGTCGCTCGGCGGCTGCGTCTATCACGTCGCGCATCCGGGCGGACGAAGCTACGAGACGTTCCCGGTCAATTCCTACGAGGCGGAAGCGCGGCGGCTCGCCCGCTTCACCGACCACGGCCATACGCCTGGATTCTTCACTCCGGCCCCCGAGGAGAGCACGAAGGAATTTCCGCTGACGCTCGACCTCAGGCGGCCGGCTCACCTGGCTTGATCGGCGCCCGATAGTCCCGCACGATGGCGGCTTGGGCAGCGAATGGGGGCGACGACAGGTGACGCCGACGGATCAGCTCGAGTTCGAGATGCGGTTCGGCGGCAGGGTCCGGCCGGATCTCGCGCCGCTCATCGCCGGCTATCGGCCGCATCCCGGCGTCTATGACGAACTCATCGATGCCTCCGGCGGCATGCGTTCGCATTGGGAACCGCTGATCGGGCAGCTTGCCGGCTACGGCACGGAAGCGACGGCGCGCATCTTCGAGGCGGCCGACCGGCATCTGCGCGACGCCGGCGTCGTCTATCGCGTCTATGACGGGCCGGGCGGCGCCGAGCGGCCCTGGCCGCTATCGCATCTGCCGCTGGTCATGCCGCTCGCCGAATGGCAGATCCTGGCCGACGGCATCGTGCAGCGTGCCCGGCTGCACGAAGCGCTGCTGGCCGATCTCTACGGCGAGGCGCGCACGGTGAAGGAGGGCCTCGTCCCGGCGGCGCTGGTCGCCGGCAATCGCGAGTACCTGCGCCCGCTCATCGGCGTTTCGCCGACCGGAGGGGCCTATCTGCACCTCTACGCCGCCGACGTCAGCCGCGCTCCGGACGGGCGCTGGTGGGTGCTGAACGATCGCACGCAGGCGCCCTCCGGCCTCGGCTATGCCATCGAGAACCGCATCGCGCTGTCGCGGGCGGTGCCGGAGCTGTTCCGCAGCCTCAACGTCGACCGGCTGGCCGCGTTCTACCAGCGCTTCCGCGCCTCGCTGGCGAACCTTGCCGGCCGGCCGGATCCGCGCATCGCGGTGTTGAGCCCCGGACCGCTCAACGAGACCTATTTCGAGCACGCCTATCTCGCCCGCTCAATGGGGTTTCTGCTCGTTGAAGGCGGCGACCTGACGGTGCATCGCGATGCGGTCTATGTGCGCACCGTCGACGGCGCGCAGCGGGTCGATGCCATCATCCGGCGGATCGACGCCGATTTCGCCGATCCGCTCGAACTCAATACCGCCTCGCGTCTCGGCGTGCCCGGGCTGATCGAGGCGATCCGCGCCGGCACCATCATTCTCGCCAATGCGCTCGGCTCCGGCGTGGCGGAGGCTCCGGCGCTCGGTGCCTATCTGCCGGCGCTGGCCCGGCGGCTGATCGGCGAAGACCTGCAGCTGTCCAATCTCGCCACCTGGTGGTGCGGCGATCCGGCTGTCAGGGCCGACGTCATCGCGCATTTGAACGAACGCGCGGTGCTGCCAGCGTTCGGGCGCACGCTGTCGAACGGGCAGATGGAGCATTCCGGCATCGTCGGCGCCGGACTGACGTCGCCCGAGCGCATCCGGCTGATCGGCATGCTGCAGACCAGGGGCCTCGATTTCATCGGGCAGGAGCCGGTCAGGCTCGCCACCACGCCGGTGTGGGAGCGCGGTCGGCTGGTGCCGCGTCACTATGCGCTCAGGGTGTTCGCGGCGCGCGCGTCCGACGGCTGGCATGTCATGCCCGGCGGTCTCTGCCGCATCTCCGAACGGGCGGACGCACGGCAATTGTCGATGCAGCGCGGCGGGCGGTCGGCCGATGTCTGGGTCACCTGCGATCGGCCGCCGGACTGGTCGATCCTGGTGCCGGCCCCGGAGGATGTCGAGGTCAGCCGCGAGACCAGCGCGCTGCCGAGCCGGGCGGCCGACAACCTGTTCTGGCTGGGGCGCTATCTCGAACGCGCCGACGCGCTGCTGCGGCTGGTGCGCGGCCTCGTCGGCTGGGGCAGCGAATCCGGCCCGAGCGATGACGAAGAAACCCCGTCGGAACGACTGTCAGGGATCCTCGCCTCCTGGGGCGCCATTCCGTTTGCCACGACCGAGCCACGGGTCGCCGCCGCCGAAGCGCTCAGGTCGGAATTCGTCGGTGCGCTGCCGTCGGTGCTCGGTCAGGCGCTCAGGACCGCCTCTGCCGTGCGCGACCGGTTGTCGCCCGACGCCTGGAGGGCGCTCGGCGAGCTCTCGGCCAGCTTTCCGCCGCACCGGCAGGGCGCCGAGCGCGACGACTTGGCGGGCGCCGCGGATCGCTCGGCGCCGGAGATGTCGGATCGCATTGAGGCGGCGCTCAGGACCATCTCGGCGCTGGCCGGCCTGGCGCACGAGAACATGAACCGCGCTGGCGGCTGGCGCTTCCTCGATCTCGGCACAAGGGTCGAACGGGCGATCGTGGTGGCGCGGTTTTCCCGCCGCATGGCGCAGCCCTCGTCGGACCCGAGCCTCGCCATCTCCTCGCTCGACCGCCTGCTCGACCTGACCGACGCGCAAACCGCCTATCGGGCACGTTATCTGAGCGGACCGGCGCTGAAACCGGTGCTCGACTTGGTGCTGCTCGACGCTTCGCATCCGCGCTCGGTGGCGTTTCAAGTCGAGCGCATCGTCGCGCATCTCGACAAGCTGGGCGGACGCGGGCTGCAGACGCAGCCGGATGTGGCGCAGACCCGGGCGTATCGGCTGTGCGAGCGGCTGCGGCGCATCGAGGTCTCCAGCCTTGGCGAAGAGGCGATCGTGGAGACGGAAGCAGCGCTGATGGTGATTTCCGATGCGATCACCGAGCGCTATCTCGCCGGTCCACCGCCGGCCGAGGATTGACGGCGGCGCTTCGGACCGTCACTTTTCCTGTTCCCGATGCTTTTCGAACCGCCATTGGCGTCATGGCCCGTGCGACGACCTATGAGATCCGTCATCTGACCGCTTACGAGTACCGTATGGCGGTGCCGTTCGCGCGCTGCGTGCTGCGGCTGACGCCGATCG
The DNA here is from genome assembly GCA_031291595.1 of Ancalomicrobiaceae bacterium. Taxonomy (GTDB): domain Bacteria; phylum Pseudomonadota; class Alphaproteobacteria; order Rhizobiales; family Ancalomicrobiaceae; genus CAIYYN01. Next base: position 9,502 of record JARLIU010000290.1, read on the forward strand.
ACCGCAGCGGTCAGGTGGTGCGTTCGGCCGGGCTCGAACTCGATCCGCCGCCGGAGGAATGCCAGGAGGGCACCGACGATTTCGGCAACCGCATCATCCGCATCGCCTTCCATCGGCCGCACACGCGGCTCTCCATCCGCTCCTATGCCCGCGTCGAGGTTGTCGACGCCGATGCCGACGCCGCAGTCGGTGCGCTGGCGGCCCGTTCGCCCAATTGGGAGAGGATGTGCGATCTGGCGTTGGCCGGGCGCGACATCCGCGGGCTGGCCCCGGTCGGCTTCCTGTTTTCGAGCCGCCTCGTCGTGCTCGCCGATCCGATCCTCGCTTATGCGGCGCGCTCGTTCGAGCCTGGGCGGACGGTCGTGGCAGCCGCGATCGATCTGACCCGCCGCATCCGCCGCGATTTCGTCTACGACCCGGCCGCGACCAACGTATCGACGCCGGTGCTGGAAGCCTTCCACGCGCGGCGCGGCGTCTGCCAGGATTTCGCCCACGTGATGATCGCCGGGCTTCGCGCCCTCGGCGTGCCGGCCGCCTATGTCAGCGGCTATCTCAGGACCGAGCCACCACCCGGTCAGCCACGGCTCGAAGGCGTCGATGCCACGCATGCCTGGGTGTCGGTGTGGTGCGGGCCGGAAATCGGCTGGATCGGGCTCGATCCAACCAATGGCATCGCCGCCGGCTCGAGCCATGTCGTCCTGGCCGTCGGACGCGACTATTCCGACGTTTCGCCGGTCGACGGCGTGGTGCTGACGGCCGGCGAGCAGGGTTTGCGCGTCGCCGTCGACGTGGTCGAGGTCCCTGCTGCTGCCAAGACCGGCGACCAGAGCATGGCCGACTAGGCCGGATAACAGTGTCGCGCCATTGCACTCGTCCGGAGGCGACCCCACCTGAGACGGACAAACAAGGGGCGTGCATGGTGGCGTCCGGTCGCGGCCGGGTCCCCGGCCGGCGAGCAGCAAACGAGGTGAAGTCGTTCCATGCTGACGGACGCATTTGCCACGGAGGCGGTCTCCGACCTCGTGGCACTGGCGAAGGTCGTGTTCATCGACGTTGTGCTCGCCGGTGACAACGCGGTGGTGGTCGGGATGGCCGCCGCCGGCGTGCCGCACGCGGTGCGCGGTCGCGTCATCTTCTGGGGCATTGCCGGTGCCGTCGTGCTGCGCATCCTGTTGGCGGTGTGCGCCACGCACCTGCTGGCGCTCGTCGGCCTGACCTTTGCCGGCGGCATCCTGCTGCTTTGGGTGTGCTGGAAGATGTATCGCGAAATCCGCGAGGTCAGGGTGCTGGTGCAGCGCATCGCCTCCGGACCGCAGCCGCTGCTCGCGGTGCATCTGCCGCAGAAGAGTTTCCGCCAGGCCATTCTGCAGATCGTCGTCGCCGACGTGTCGATGTCGCTCGACAACGTGCTGGCGGTCGCCGGCGCGGCACGCGACCATATGGTCGTGATGATCCTCGGCCTGGTGCTGTCGGTCGGGCTGATGGGATCGGCAGCCTCGATCATCGCCAACATGCTGCACCGCTATCGCTGGTTGATGAAGGCGGGCCTCATCGTCATCTTTGTCGTGGCGGTGGAGATGATCTGGCGCGGCAGTCAGGAGATCGCCTGTTCGGGCTTCGGCTCGGAGATGTGCCGGCACGGGGTGATCGACTATCACGCCGTGATGTCGAGCTTCAGCTGAGGCGCCGCTGGCTCGATTCGCTCGCAGGTTACGATCCCGTCATGATTTTCGGCTGGCTATTGGGCAGCCGAGGTCCTAGAAATTCGTTGCTCCAGATCGGCTCGCCGCTGAGGTCGCCGGTCATCGCGATCGGCAGCAACGAGTTCAGGGCGGGACGGCGAAAGCCGCATGCACTTTTCGCCCTCGCGCTCCAGAAAAGCGAATGTGGGAAACGGCCAGGATGAGCGGAGCCATCTATCCCGATCTCGACGGCAAGGTCGTTCTCGTCACCGGCGGCGGCTCGGGAATCGGAGCCTCGATCGTGCGCCATTTCACCCGTCAGAAGGCGAAAGTCGGCTTCATCGATATTGCACGCGAGCCGTCCGAAGCGCTGGTCGCCACGCTTTCGGCCGAGGGCGCAGAGGTCGTCTTCCACGAGGCCGATCTGACGGATACCGCGTCGCTGCGCAACGCCGTCGAGGCCGTCAGGACCCGGCTGGGGCCGATCGGCGTGCTCATCAACAATGCCGGCCATGACGAACGTCACCGGATCGAGGATGTGACGCCGGAGTTCTGGGACGAGCGGATGGCGGTCAACTTGCGCCATCAGTTCTTCGCCGCCCAGACGGTCGTCCCCGACATGAAGGCGGCGGGCTTCGGCTCGATCGTCAACCTGGGCTCGATCAGCTGGCTCGTCGGCGTCGGCGGGCTCGTCGCCTATGCCACCGCCAAAGCCGGAGTGCTCGGCTTGACCAAGGCGCTCGCCCGCGACTTCGGCCCATTCAACGTCCGGGTCAACGCCATCGCTCCCGGCTGGATCATGACCGAGCGCCAGCTCGGCAAATGGGTGACGCCGGAGGCGATCGCCGACGCGCTCAACCGTCAATGCCTGAAGCGCCGTTTGGTGCCGGCCGACGTTGCCAAGGTGGCGATGTTCCTGTCGTCGGAGGAGGCGAGCGGCTGTACCGCGCAGCAGTATATCGTCGACGGCGGCTGGGTATAGGCGCCGCGTCCCGCGATCCGGCCGGCCGCGCTGCCCGATGCCATGCCGGCCATCACCGGCGAGGATGTCGTTTCGGGAAAACCGCCTCCGGCAGATGCCTGCTATGGGGAGCCGGCCCAGCCCCTGCAGTCGAGCGACCAACGTCCACAGTCGAGGATCTCCCAGTCATGTCCGAAGCGTTCCACAACTTCATCGCCGGCGAATGGGTCGGCGCCGATGACGCCGTCGCCGACATCAATCCGTCCGACACCAACGATGTCATCGGCCTCTACCCGCGCGCCTCGGTCGCCGACGTCGCGCGCGCCATCGCGGCGGCCAAGGCGGCCTTCCCCGTCTGGAGCCGTTCGACGGCGCAGGAGCGCTACGACGTCCTGAAGAAGATCTCCGACGAGATCCTCGCCCGGCGCGAGGAACTCGGCCGCATCCTGTCGCGCGAGGAGGGCAAGACGCTGGCCGAAGGCATCGGCGAGACGGTGCGGGCCGGGCAGATCTTCGCCTTTTTCGCCGGCGAGGCGTTGCGGCTGGGCGGCGACACCGTGCCGTCCGTCCGTCCGGGCGTCGGCATCGAGGTGACGCGCGAGGCAATCGGCGTCGTCGGGCTGATCTGCCCGTGGAATTTCCCCGTTGCCATTCCCGCCTGGAAGATCGCCCCGGCGCTGGTCTACGGCAACACCGTGGTGATCAAGCCGGCCGAACTGGTGCCGGGGACGGCGCTGGCGCTCGCCGAGATCATCTCGCGGGCGGGATTGCCGGCCGGTGCCTTCAACCTCGTCAACGGTCCCGGCTCGGTGGTCGGCGAGGCGCTCATCAACAGCCGCGACGTTGCGGCGATCTCGTTCACCGGTTCGGTCGGCACCGGACGGCGCGTGGCGCTCGCCGCGGTGTCGTCGAACCCGATGAAGAAAGTGCAGCTGGAGATGGGCGGCAAGAACCCGCTCGTGGTGCTCGACGACGCCGACCTGAAGATCGCCGTCGAATGCGCCGCGAACGGCGCCTTCTTCTCCACCGGCCAGCGCTGCACCGCCTCGTCGCGGCTGATCGTCACCGAGGGCATCCACGATCGCTTCGTCGATGCGCTGACCGAGCGGCTGAAAAGCCTCGTCGTCGGCGACGCGCTGAAGCCGGGGACCCACATCGGCCCGGTGGTCGACGGCAAGCAGCTCGAGCAGGACCTGAAATACATCGCCACCGGCAAGGCCGAGGGCGGCAAGCTGGTGTTCGGTGGCGAACTGCTCAATCGCGAAACGCCCGGCTTCTATCTGTCGCCGGCGCTGTTCACCGAGGTGCCGAATTCGGCGACCATCGCGCGCGAGGAGATCTTCGGGCCGGTGGCCAGCGTCACCCGGGTGCGGGACTACGACGAAGCGCTCGCCGTGGCCAACGACACGGAATTCGGCCTGTCCGCCGGCATCTGCACCACGAGCCTCAAGTACGCCACGCATTTCCGCCGCAACGCGGAAGCCGGCATGGTGATGGTCAACCTGGCGACCGCCGGCGTCGATTATCACGTGCCGTTCGGCGGGCGGAAGGGCTCGTCTTACGGGCCGCGCGAGCAGGGCGCCTACGCCAAGGAATTCTACACCACGGTGAAGACGGCCTACACGCTCGCCTGAGCGGTGGCGGGATGGCCGGAATCGGCCGGAGCCAGCGGCAGGGCTCCGGACGGCGGGCATTCGTCGCATGACCGTCAGGCGATGGTCGAAATACGACGCAGCCTGTCGTTTGCTGTCAAGAGCGCGACGCTGTCGCATGGAATCATGCGACAGTTGGTGCAGTGCGTTTAAGTTATTGATAGTGCAGTAAGTTGGCTTTCGAATGGATCGCTGCGCCGATGCCGGGCGCAAGCATTGCGCTTGAGTCATTTTCCGTATTTAGGGTTTGCGTGCGACGCAGAATGTCGTATTCACGTCATACGTCCATGCTTAGTCGGAAGACCGATTTGCTCGACCTGAATCAGACGGAGCAGCAATTGCTCCGAACGGGACGTCGGTTGGTATCAACGCTCCAGATCCGGACCCCATCTCATGAAGAACCATCTGCTCGAAGATGCCGTGCACGCCAATGCGCTGACGACCAAGCAAGGGCTTCTCGAGCGGCTGTTCACCCTGGCGTTTTCCGGCCTCGTCTATCCGCAGATCTGGGAGGATCCGGAGGTCGACATGGCGGCGCTCGAGCTCGGGCCGGACAAGCGCATCGTGACGATCGCGTCGGGCGGCTGCAACGTCATGAGCTACCTGACCGCCTCGCCGGGGCGCATCTCAGCCGTCGACCTCAATCCGGCGCATGTGGCGCTCTTGAAGCTGAAGCTTGCGGCGATCAAGCACCTGCCGGACTATGAGGCGTTCTTCCGTTTCTTCGGCCATGCGGACGAAAAGGCCAACACCATCGCCTACGACCGCTACATCCGCCAGCACCTGGATGCGACGACGCTGGCCTATTGGGAAACCAAGCGCTTCGGCACGGGACGGCGGATCAATCTGTTTGCCCGCAACGTCTACCGCTTCGGGCTGCTCGGCCGTTTCATCGGCACGGTGCACGTGCTGGCGCGCGCCTATGGCAAGAACCCGCGCCGCATGCTCACCGCCAAGAGCCTGGAAGACCAGCGCCGGCTGTTCGAGGAGACGCTGGCGCCGGTGTTCGACACCAAGCTGGTGCGCTGGCTGTGCCGCATGCCGGTGTCGCTCTACGGTCTCGGCATCCCGCCGGCGCAATATGCCTATCTGTCGGCCCAGGCGGGCGGCAATGTCGCCGGCCTGCTGCGCGACCGGCTGGAACGGCTCGCCTGCGATTTCCCGCTCGAAGACAATTATTTCGCCTGGCAGGCGTTCGGCCGCGGCTACGACCGGCTGGACCGGGTGGCGGTGCCGCGCTACCTGGCGCCGCGCTATTATGAGATGGTGAAGGCCAATGCCGACCGGGTCGAGGTCGAGCATACGTCGTTCACCAAGCGGCTGGAGCGCGAAGGGGAAGCGAGCCTCGACGGCTACGTGCTGTTGGACGCGCAGGACTGGATGTCGGCCGAGCAGTCGACGGAGCTGTGGCGCGAGATTACCCGCACCGCCAAGTCCGGCGCGCGCGTCATCTTCCGCACCGCCGGCGACGACAGCCACCTGGAAGGTTCGCTGCCGCCTGAGATCCGCCAGCGCTGGTCGTACGATCGGGATGCCTGCCGCGCCTATGTGGCCAAGGATCGTTCGTCGATCTACGGCGGCTTCCACCTCTACGAATTCCAGGGCTGATCTTGCGATGGCCGACGTGAGTGTTCCCGCGCGCCAAGCCGCAGCCATGGACCGGATGTACCGCTATACCCGGCACATCTATGACCTCACGCGCAAGCCGTATCTCCTCGGGCGCGACCGGCTGATCGAGCGGCTCGACCTCGATGCCGGCGGGCGGGTGCTGGAAATGGGCTGCGGCACCGGGCGCAATCTGATCGCGCTGGCGCGGCGCTATCCCAGGGCCGAGCTGTACGGCTTCGACATTTCCGAAGAAATGCTGAAGACGGCGCGGGCCAGCGTCGACCGGGCCGGGCTGTCCGAGCGCATCCGGCTGGCACAGGGCGATGCGACGGATTTCGATCCGGCAGCCGCCTTCGGCATCGCCCGGTTCGACCGGGTGTATTATTCCTACGCGCTGTCGATGATCCCGCCGTGGCGGGCGGCGCTCAGGCACGGGCTGGCGCTGACGGCGCCCGACGGACGCTACGGCGTCGTCGACTTCGGCTTCTGCGACGGGCTGGGCGGGCTCGTCCGTTCGTCCCTGCACGGCTGGCTGCGGCTGTTTCACGTGCAACCTCGTGCCGAACTCGAGGCCGAACTGGCCGCGATCGCCGTTGAACAGCAACGGCGGTTGACGTTCGAGCGGCCTTATCGCGGCTACGCACAGCTCGCTATCGTGCGCTGAGGCGGACGCGCCCCGTTCTTATTACGCCATGTTCCGACAGCCTTTTCCGACCATCCGAACGCCTATTCCCCCGGCGTCCGCGCTCGCATGCCGAGGGCATGGCCGAAGCGGCTGACCGGGTGCTGGCCGCGTCGGCGCAGCTTGTCCAGCAACAGGTAGATCACTGGCGTCGTGTAGAGCGTCAGCAATTGGCTGAGCGCCAGGCCGCCGACAATGGTGATGCCGAGGGGACGGCGCAGTTCGGCGCCCGGGCCGGTGCCGAGCGCCAGGGGCAGGGCGCCCAAGAGCGCGGCCAGCGTCGTCATCAGGATCGGGCGGAAGCGTTCCAGACAGGCCTTGTGGATGGCCTCGCGCGGGGAAAGCCCCTCTTCGCGCTCGGCGGCGAGCGCGAAGTCGACCAGCATGATGCCGTTCTTCTTCACGATGCCGATCAACAGGATGATGCCGATGAAGGCGATGATGGAGAGCTGCGAACCGACGGCGTTGATGGCGAGGAGCGCGCCCAGCCCGGCCGACGGCAGCGTCGAGATGATGGTGATCGGGTGGATCAGGCTCTCGTACAACACGCCGAGGATGATGTAGACGGCCAGCACCGCGACCAGGATCAGCACGGCCATGTTGGAGTTGGTGCTGCGCGCGTCCCTGGCGTCGCCGGCGTATTCGGCGTGCAGAGTCTCCGGCAGGTGCAGGTTGGCGACGACGCGGTCGATGTCGACCGAGGCGGTGTCGAAGGCGACGTTCGGCGCCGTGTCGAAGGTGATGGTGATCGCCGGGAACTGGCCCTGGTGGTTGACCAGCAGCGGCGCCGAGCCGCGCTGCATATGGGCGACGGCGGAAAGGGGCACCTGGACGCCGCCGCTTCCCGGCACATACAGGCCCTCGAAGTCGCCGGGATCGCGGCGGCGACTGTCGTTCACCTCCATCACCACGGTGTACTGGTTGCGCTGGGTGTAGATGGTCGATATCTGGCGCTGGCCGAAGGCGTCGGAGAGGACAGTGTCGATGTCCTGGATTCGGACCCCCAGGCGGGAGGCGGTCGAGCGGTCGATCACCAGCTTGGCATCGAGCCCGCCGGGATTGCGGTCGGTGGAAACGTCGACGAGGCCGGGCAGCTTCTGCAGTTCGGCCACGACCTTCGGCGTCCATGCAACCAGTTCGGCGAGATCTGGGTCCCACAGCGTGTACTGGTAGGCGGATTTGCCGGCGCGGCCGCCGGCGCGCAGGTCCTGCACCGGCACCAGGAACACGTTGATGCCGGCGAGCCGCTGCAGCGGGCCGCGCAGCCGGGCGATGACCTGAGGCGTGGTCAGGCCCCTGACCGCCTGCGGCTTCAGGTTGACGTAGAACTGGCCCTGGTTCATCGAGTGGCCGCCGCCAAGCGATGAGGCGATGTGTTCGACCGCCGGGTCGGCCATGATGACGGCGGTGGCGCGCTGCTGCAAGACGCCCATCGCCTCGAACGAGACGTCGGGCGCCGCCTCGGTGAAGCCCATGATCAGGCCGGTGTCGTCCTGCGGGAAGGCGCCTTTCGGCGTGGAGCGGTAGAGATCGACGGTGACGAACACGGTCGCCAGCATCACCATCAGCATGCCGATCGGCCGCCGCAGCGCGCCGGACAGCGTCCAGGCGTAGCCGCGGATGAGGGCGTTCAGCGCCGCCTCGAAAGCACGGTCGAACCAGGAATGGCGGTCGTTCGAGCCATGACGGATGAAATGGCCGCAGATCATCGGCGTGACCGTCAGCGAGACGACGGTCGAGACCAGAATCGCGAAAGTCAGCGTGCCGGAGAACTCGAAGAACACCCGACCGGCGATGCCGCCGATGAAGAAGATGGGAATGAAGGCGGCGATCAGCGACACGCTGATGGAGATGACGGTGAAACCGATCTGGCCGGAGCCGACCACTGCGGCCTGCAGCCGGCCCATGCCCTTCTCGATGTTGCGGTGGATGTTCTCGATCATCACGATGGCATCGTCGACGACGAAGCCGACGGCGACGATGATCGCCATGAGCGAGATATTGTCGAGGGTGAAGCCGGCCACCCACATGGCGGCAGTGGTGCCGGCGAGCGACAACGGCACGGTGATGCCGGCGGCGATGGTCGGGGTGGCGCGCCGCAAAAAGACGAAGACGACCATCATCACCAGCGCGATGGAGATCAGCAGCGTCTTCTGGATTTCGAAGATGGAGGCGCGGATGGTGACGGAGCGGTCGGTCAGCACGGCGACATCGAGGCCGGCTGGCACCCAATTGGCGAATTCCGGGATCAGCGCCTTCACCCGGTCGACCGTCTCAATGACGTTGGCGTTCGGCTGCTTGGTGATGTTGATGAGCACGGCCGGTTGGCCGTCGTACCAGCCGGCGGAATACGAGTTGCGCACGCCCTGGTCGACGGTGGCGACATCGCCGAGACGAACCACGGTGCCGTTCGGCCGGTTGGCGACGATGATCCGGCGGTAGTCCTCGACCGAGGAGATCTGGTCGGTGGTGGAAATGACATGCGATTGCCAGCGGCCGTCGAAGGCGCCGACGGGGGAGGCGACGTTGGCGCCGGTGATCGCGGTCCGGATCGCATCGAGCGGCAGCCCCATGGCGGCCAGCCGGGCGGGATCGACGCGCACCCGGACAGCCGGCTGTTCGGCACCGTTGACCGCGACGTCGGCGACGCCGTCGACCTGAGCGAGGCGCTGGGCGATGACCGTGTCGGCGAGATCGTAGATCTTGCTCGGCGGCATGGTCTTCGAGGTCAGCGCCAGGATCAGCACCGGCATCGAGGCAGGATTGAACTTGCGGAATTGCGGCAGCGACGGCAGGTCGCCGGGCAGGTCGGTGGCGGCGGCGTTCAAGGCTGCCTGCACGTCGCGACCGGCGCCGTCGAGGCTGCGGTCGAGCGAGAACTGCACGATGATCGAGGTCGAGCCGAGCGACGAGGATGAGGTCAGCTCGGTCACGCCGGCGATGCCGCCGAGGCGGCGTTCCAACGGCGCGGCCACCGTCGCGGCCATGGTTTCCGGGTCGGCGCCGGGTCGCGTCGCCATCACCCTGATCGTCGGGAAGTCGACCGACGGCAGGCTCGCCACGGGCAACACCACATAGGCGACGACGCCGGCGAGAAACAGGCCGACCGCCATCAGGATGGTGCCGACCGGGCGGGCGATGAAGGCGCGCGACAGATTCATGGGCGCCTCCCTATTTGGCCGACCGGCCGTCTTCGGCCAGGCTGACGGCGTCGGGCCGGTCGATGGCGGAGAGGTCGATCGGGCCGGAAATGCGCTGCCGGCCGCCGAGCCTGGTGCTCACCCAGTCGACCATCAGGTAGATGACCGGCGTCGTGTAGAGGGTCAGCAGCTGGCTGAGCAGCAGCCCGCCGATGATGGTCACGCCCAAGGGGACGCGCAGCTCACTGCCGGTGCCATGGGCGAACGCCAGCGGCACGGCGCCGAGGAGGGCGGCAAGCGTCGTCATCATGATCGGGCGGAAGCGGAGATGGCAGGCCTTGACGATCGCCGCCTCGGGGTCGAGGCCTTCGTGCCGTTCGGCTTCGAGCGCGAAGTCGATCATCATGATGGCGTTCTTCTTGACGATGCCCATCAAGAGAACGATGCCGATCAAGGCGATGATCGACAGATCCAGGCCGGCGAGGTTCAAGGCGATCAGCGCGCCGACGCCGGCCGACGGCAGGGTCGAGAGGATCGTCACCGGATGGGCGAAGCTCTCGTAGAGCACGCCGAGCACCAGATAGATGACGACGACGGCGGCAAGGATGAGCAGCGGTTCGTTGGCGAGCGACTTTTCGAATTCGGCCGCATCCGCCGAGAAGGTGCCGATGACGGTCGCCGGCATGGAGATCGCGGTCTGCGCCTCCTGGATCGCCGCGAGCGCGCCGTCGAGCGAGGCCCCTGGGGCGAGGTCGAAGGAGATGACCGCTGCTGGAAACTGTTCCTGGTGCGAGATCGACAGCGGGGCGGTGGAGCGCTCGACGCTCGAAAAGGCGCCGAGCGGTATCTGCTGGCCGTTGCCGTTGACGTAGATCTTGTCGAGGAAGTTCGGGTCGGTCTGATAGCGCGGCCCCGCCTCAAGGATGACGCGGTACTGGTTCGACTGGGCGTAGATGGTGGAAATCTGCCGCTGGCCGAAGGCGTCGTTCAGAGTGTCGTCGATCGACTGCACCGAGATGCCGAGCCGGCCGGCCTGTTCGCGCTCGATATGGACGCGCGCCTCGAGCCCGCCGATCTGCGTTTCCAGCGCGACATTGGCAAGCGCGGGTGAGGTCGCCAAACGTCGCACCAGCTTGCCGGCGGTCGACGACACTTCGCCGGCATCGGCACCGGCGAGCGTGTATTGATATTGCGAGCGGCTGACGCGGGTGGTGATCTGGATGTCCTGCACCGGTTCGAGATAGGTCGCGGTGCCCGGGATCCTGGCGGTGGCGGCGCGCAGCCGTTCGCCGATTTCGGCGGCGCTCGCCGTTCGCTCGGCGCGCGGGCGAAGCGTGACGGTCAGGCGGGCAATATTGCCGGTCGGGTTCAAATCGCCGATGCCGACGACGGAAATGACGCTCGAAACGTCCGGGTCGCGGCGGATTTCCTGCGCTACCCGCTCCTGCAGCCGACTCATCTCGGCGAAGGAGGCATCGACATTGCCCTCGAGCACCACGGCGAGGAGCCCGGTGTCCTGGCTCGGCAGGAAGCCCTTGGGGCTCTTGATGTAGAGGTCGGTGGTCAGCGCCAGCGTGGCCAGCGTGATCAGCAGCATGGTGCCGCGGTGGCGCATGGCCCAGCCGAGCGAGGCGCCATAGCCGGCCGCCATCCAGTCGAACGGCGCCTCGGCGATGCGGGCGAGGATGCCGGGCTTCTCGTCGGATTTCACCTTCAGCAGCAGCGAGCACATCATCGGCGTCAGCGTCAGCGAGACGATGGCCGAGACGACGACAGCGATGGAGAGGGTCAGCGCGAATTCACGGAACATGCGGCCGACCAGGCCGGTCATGAACAGCAGTGGAATGAACACCGCAATCAGTGAGACGGTGAGCGAGATCACGGTGAAGCCGATCTCGCCGGCGCCTTCGAGCGCCGCCTGGCGCGGCGCCATGCCGAGCTCGATCTTGCGCACGATGTTCTCGATCATGACGATGGCGTCGTCGACGACGAAGCCGGTGCCGATCGTCAGGGCCATCATCGACAGATTGTCGAGGCTGAAATTGGCGTACCACATCACCGCGAAGGTGGCGATGATGGAGAGCGGCAGCGCCACGCCGGCGATGATCGTCGCCCGGAGCGTGCGCAGGAACAGCAGCACCACGCCGACCACCAGCAGGGCCGAGAGCGCCAGCGTGAATTCGACGTCGGCGATGGAAGCCCGGATCGTCTCGGTACGGTCGTGCACGATGGCCAGCGTCGCGCCCTTCGGCAGTGAGCGCTGCAGCCGCGGCAGTTCCTTCTTCACCAAGTCGGCGGTCTCCACCACATTGGCGCCGGGCTGGCGCTGCACGTCGAGGATGACCGCCGGCTCGCCCTGATACCAGCCGGCGACGCGGGCATTCTCCAGCCCGTCGACGACATCGGCGACGTTCTTCAACAGCACCGGCGCGCCGTTGCGATAGGCGACGAAGATGCTCTCATAGGCCTTGGCGGCGGAGATCTGGTCGTTGGCCGAGATGGTGTAGGACTGCTGCGCGCCGTCGAGCGAGCCCTTGGAGCCGGCGACATTGGCGGCGACGATGGCCGCACGGAGATCTTCCAGCCCGAGCCGGTAGTTGGCCAGCCGGGCGAGATCGGCCTGGATCCTGACCGCCGGGCGGATGCCGCCTTCGACCGACACATGTCCGACGCCGGCGATCTGCGACAGCCGCGGCGCGATGAGCGTATCGGCGAGGTCGGAGGTGGTCCTGAGCGATTCGGTCGACGAGGTCAGCGCCAGCGTGACGATCGGCGTATCGGCCGGGTTCACCTTGGAATAGACCGGCGGGTACGGCAGGTTGCGCGGCAGCGAGGAAGCCGCGGCGTTGATCGCCGACTGCACGTCCTGCGCGGCACCGTCGATGTCGCGATCGAGTTGGAACTGCAGGGTGATGGACGAGCGTCCGAACGAACTTTCCGACGTCATGGTGGCAAGCGCGGCGATCTGGCCGAACTGGCGTTCCAACGGGGCGGTGATGATCGAGGCGATCGTATCCGGATTGCCGCCGGGCAATTGGGTGACCACCTCGATGGTCGGGAAATCGACCTGCGGCAGCGAGGAAACCGGCAGCGAGCGAAACCCGAGTATGCCGACGAGCAGCACCGCGATGCCGAGCAGCGATGTCGCGACCGGCCGCTCGATGAAGGGGGTCGAGACGCTCATGGCCTACCTCGTCGGCATGGACGGCAGCATGGCGGGCTGATTGGCGCCGCCCGGCTGCAGCAGCAGGTCTGCCGGCGAACGTAGGGTCGTAGCCGCCAGGGGTGCATTGCCGGGGAGGGCGGCACGGGGCTGGACGGGTTGCCCGGGGCCGGAACGGCGCCGCTGCGGGTCCGTCGACGGATTGGACGGGCTCTGCTGCATCGGCGGCTCCGGCTGGACGTTTGGCTGACCGGGCGCGATGCGGCGCTGGTCGTTCGACCGTTTCGGCGACGTCGCCTCGGCGGTACCGATCGTCACCTTGGTGCCGTCGATCAGCCGGGCGAATCCGGTCGTGACCACGGTTGCCGGCGGCTTCAGCCCGTCGGTGACCACGGCGCTCATCTCGTCCTGGCGACCGATGGTCACCGAGGTTTGCCGCGCGGTGTCGTTGTCGCCGACGACGAAGACATAGGCGCCGTTGGGTCCGCGCTGCACGGCGGCGGAGGGAACGACGACGGCGTCCTTGAGCGTTTCGACCAGGACCCGCACGTTGACGAACTGGCCGGGCCACAACTGGCTCTGCGCGTTGGGGAAGGTGGCCTTCAACCGGACTGTGCCGGTTGTCTGGTCGACCTGATTGTCGATGACCGTCAGGGTGCCGTGGTCGATGACGCTGGTCTCGTCGGCGTCGAGCGCCTCGATATCGACGGGGCCGCGCGCCATGGCGGCGTTGAGAGCCTTCAACGACTGCTGCGGCAGGTTGAAGATGATCGCAATCGGCTGGACCTCGGTCAGGACAACGATGCCGTTCTGGTCGTTGGCGTGAACGATGTTGCCGGCATCGACCGAGCGGATGCCGGTGCGGCCGTCGATCGGCGCACGGATGGTGGTGTAGTCGAGAAAGGTGCGGGCATTGTCGATCTGGGCCTGGTCGGCACGGATGCCGGCCTGCAGCTGAGCGACGAGCGACTTCTGCGTATCGGCCTGTTGGCGGGTGCCGTAGTCGGTGGTGGCGAGCTTCTCGTAGCGGGCGAGGTCGGTCTGGGCATTGGCCAACTGCGCCTCGTCCTGCGCCTTCTTGGCGACCATCTGGTCGTACTGCGCCTGATAGGTGCGGCCATCGAGCCTGGCGAGCACGTCGCCTTTCTTGACGAACTGGCCGTCCTTGAAATCGAGTTCCCGCAACAGCCCGTCGATCTGCGGCTTGACCGCGATGGTGGCGAGCGCCTGTACCGTGCCGACGGCATCGGTGGTGACGGGCACATCCTCGGTCTTGACCTGAGCGACCAGCACCGGGACGGCCTCGGCGCCGCCCGGCCGCACGTGGCGTGCCGGTCCGGTGGGTTCATTGGCAGCGTTTTTGGCCGGCTTGGCGGTCGCCGACCAGGATTCGACTGCCACCCGCAGCGGAGCCGGCAGCAGTTGAACCAGCCGCTGCGCCACGGTTCCGGCCGGCCAGAACGGCAGACTGCCGGTCTTGTCGAGGTAGGCGCCGATGGCGATGACGACGATCAGCGGCAGCAGGAAACCGCCGCGGCGGCGCTTCGGGGCGCCGAAACCCGGCTGGCTGCCGTCCGTTTCCGCCTCCGCGGCATCGACGGGCTCGTCTGCCGACGACTGAAAGCGCCCGTTGATCTTGCGGAAACCGGATTTCGTCGGCCTGAAGTTCACTTGCCATCTCCTGGGGCGCTAGCGGCAATGTCCTGGCGGGTCCAGCCGCCGCCGAGCGCTTGATAAAGCGACACCACTGCCTGAAGCCGCTGCAGCCGGATCTGCACGAGCTGATCCTGGGCCTGGAACAGCGTCGATTGCGTTTGCGACAGCGTCACAATATCGATCGTGCCTTCGCGCAGGCGCTGCTCGCTGATCTGATAGGCGCGGCGCGACGCCTCCACGACCGCCATCTGCAGGCGCAGGTGCTCGCTGGTCTTGCGGACAGCAACGAGCGCGGACTCTACGTCCGAAAACGCCGATATGATGGCCTTTTTGTAGGTCTGCAGCAGTTCGATATAGAGGCCTCGCTGGTTGGCCAGTTGGTTCTCCAAGTTGAAGCCGTCGAAGATCGGCTGGGTCAGTCCCGCGGTCAGCTGGTAGAACTCGGCATCGGGCCGGAACAGCGTCTTCAACGCCATGCTTTCGAGCCCGCCACGGGCCGAAAGGTCGATCGAGGGGAAGAAAGCCGCGCGGGCCGCGGCGACATTGGCGCGGGCGGACTTCAACCCGGATTCGGCAGCGGCGATATCGGGGCGGCGGCCCAGCAATTCCGACGGAATGCCAGGCGCAATGCGCGGCACCTTCACTGCGGCGAGCGAACCGCCCTTCAGCGTCAATGCCACCGGCGGTATGCCGAGCAGCACCGCGAGGGCAGCCTTCTGCTGGGCGATCTCCTGTTCGAGCGGCGGGATGGACGCGCGCTGCGTGGCGACGACGCTTTCCTCCTGCGCCACGTCGAGCGCGGTCGCCGTTCCGACCGACAGCCGGCCGCGGATGGCGGCGAGCACGCGGTCGGCGGTGCGGACGTTGTCGCGCGCGATGGCGATGCGGTCCTCGGCCGCCAGCACGTCGAAATAGGCATTCACCACCGCGGCCACCGTGGCCAGAGTCGTGACGTCGCGCTGGTAATGGGCCTGAACTGCAGACTGGCGGGCGGCTTCCAGGGTGGCGGCGTTCTTGCCCCAGATGTCGAGCGTGTAGCTGGCGGAGAGCCCGAGCGAATAGCTGTGCGAGATCGAGGAATGGAACGGTGGGTCAGGCCGCTGCAAGGTGCCGGGGTTGAGCGAGGTCGACGCATTGGCATCGCCGGAAATCTGCGGATAGAGGCCGGATCCGGCAATGCCGGCCTGGGCCTCGGCCTGCAGGATGCGGGCGCCGGCGACCGCGATGTCGAGGTTGTCGATCTTGGCGTCGTGCACGAGCCTGGTCAGTTCGGTCGAGCCGAAGACGGAGGGCCACTCGAGCGGCAACAGCACGCCCGGTTTGGCGGCGGTGTCGACATAATGGGCGGGGGTCGCGAGATCCGGTTCGGCGAGCGGCTCGAAACCGGCGCACCCGGCCAGCAGCAACATCGCCAGGGCGGCGAGAGGTCCAAGCCCAGCTCGATGGTTCGACGTGCGAGACGGAACCGACTGACGCAACCCACGCATGACCGACGGCTCCTCTGGCCGGGCAGAGCACCTCGGGACCGTGCCGGCGATCCGCCCGGGTGCCGCGACCGACCACTCGACACCACATTCCTGCCGACCGGACGCGTGACGATGTTGCGAGCGTTCGCTGTTGCGCCTGCTCCCGAAAAGTCTCGACCGTTTCGGCACCAGGTTCAAGGCCCGGCCGCACACGCCCAGCCAATCCGACAGCGTTCCCGGTCCGGGGCCGAGCCGGTTCCGAGCAGGCCCAGCTCAGCCTATACCGTGCGGCTGCTGACGATGGCGTGACTGATTGTTTCCGTCCACATCTTATTAGTTCCCGGACAAGGAGAATTCAGCCGCTGGCGGAGCGGGCGAACGGTCCGCTCGCCGCTTTACGGCAACAGCGCGCGGGCGGCCTCGGCATCGAGCGCGATTCCGTTCAAGATGCCGCCGGTGAGCGCCGCGCCGATGGCCGGCGCCTTGGCTTCGCCGATGGCGGCGCCGATGCGCAAGGGAGCGCGGCGCAGTTCGTCGAGCGTCACCGACAGCGTGCGGTCGTCGAACTCGGTCGGGAAATTCTTGCCGTCGGCGCCGTAGAAGCGGGCGCAGATGGTGCCGACGGCGCCCTTGGCCCGGATCGTGTCGATGTAGGATACGTCGATGACGCCGTGGCGGAATACGGTGGCGCGCGGCGAAATCGAGCCGATGCCGACGAGGGCGATCGACATGCGGTGCATCAGGTCGAACACCGATTTGATCGTCGCGGTTTCCTTCAGCACCTTCGCAGCAGAGACGTCGTCGACGACGGCGGGCACCGGCAATTGCCAGGCCCGCGCTCCCAGTCCGTTCGCCAGCACGCGGCAGACTTCGCTCGAATGGGTCGGCATCTGCGGTGCGCCGACGCCGCCGATGAGCGAGACGACGTCGACGTCGGAGGAGCGAGCGCGACGGATGCCGGCGGCAACCGCGGCAATCGTGTCGCCGTCGGAGACGCCGAGGATGGCGCCGGGCTGGATGCGCTCCTCGATGGCGCTGGCGACCGCCCGGCCGAGCACCTCGTAGGTCGACACCGAACTGGCACGCGGCTGCACGACGATGGCGAGATCGAGGCCGTAGCGGGCGATCAGCCGGCGCTCGAGTTCAAAGTCGCGCAGGCCGAACGGCGTGATCTGGATTTCGACGAAGCCGAGATCCATCGCTGCCTTGAGGAAGCGGCTGACGGTCGATTCCGACAGGGTGAGCAACCGGGCGATCTCGTTCTGCGGCAGGCGCTGGTCATAACGCATCCGCGCGATCCGCAGGATCATCTCTTCGTCGCGTCGATTTCGGGCCATGGAATCTCGAAGGCGGCAGCTCTTGGTGGGAGGCGCCCTCCTTAACATGCCGCTCGGCGCACGTCTCTAGGGCGAATGGGGAAACGGCGGCCGCAATGAGTGATTTTCGCTATCGGCCCACGGGCTCTATCCGGCCGCACCGGCTGCCGATCGCGACTTAGCCGGCTGCCGCGACTAGGTAGGGTAGGACGGAGGAGGGGAGACGGCGCAAGCCGCGGCAAGAGGAGAGGAGGGGCGTCAGGACGGGAAGGAGCGCCGGGCTTATGAAACCCGGCGCGGCAACATCGGCAGCCGGTCAGGCCAGCTTTTCGGCGACCAGTCGCCGCAAGGCACGCAAGTCCTTGGCGAACAGGCGGATGCCCTCGGCCAGCTTCTCGGTCGCCATGGCGTCCTCGTTCATGGTCCAGCGGAAGGTCTTCTCGTCCATGACGATCTTCTCGGGCTTCGAGGTGACGAGTTCCGGCGCGAGCTTCCTCTGCAGCGTGCCTTCTTCCTCGGCCAGACCCTTCAGCAGCGCCGGGGACACCGTCAGCCGGTCGCAACCGGCCAGCGCCTCGACCTCGCCAACGCTGCGGAACGATGCGCCCATGACGACCGTCTTGATGCCGTGGGTCTTGTAGTAGTCGTAGATGCGCTTGACCGAAATGACGCCCGGATCCTCGTCAGGCGAGAAGGCGTGACCCTCGGCCTTGACGTGCCAGTCGAGGATGCGGCCGACGAACGGCGAGATCAGGAACGCGCCGGCGTCGGCGCAAGCGATCGCCTGCGCGAGCGAGAAGATCAGCGTCAGGTTGCAGTCGATGCCTTCCTGTTGCAGGACGCGGGCTGCCTGGATGCCTTCCCAGGTCGCGGCGACCTTGATGAGGATGCGATCGCGTTTGATGCCGCGCGCTTCGTAGGCGGCGATGACGGCACGCGCCTTGGCGATGGTGGCGTCGGTATCGAAGGACAGATCGGCGTCGACCTCGGTCGACACGCGGCCGGGCACGATCGTGGTCAGCGCGGCGCCGACGGAAATGGCCAGGCGATCGGCCACGACCTTGGCGACCGCTTCGCCGGAGCCCTGCGTGCGGCCCCAGGAGATCGCTTCGTCGACCAGATCGGCGGCTCCGGGCGATCCGACGGCCTTCAGCACAAGCGTGGGATTGGTGGTGCAGTCGACCGGTTTGAATGCTTTGACCGCCTCCAGATCGCCGCTGTCGGCAACTACGACAGTCATGGCTTTCAGCTGGTCCAATTTCGATACCATCGCAGGGTCCTCCTGACGGTTCTCAGCGCCCTTGCCGAAGCGGCGTCCAGGCGTCTTGCGGCGACAGTATAGTCCCGCCACAATTTGAAAGAAATTGCAAAACGAAAAAAATTTCAGCAGATGCTTTGCGCCAGATCATGGCGACTGCGTCGTCGCACGTCCTCGGCAGACAACGCCACTGGCGCGAAGTGGTTCCGGTACGACCGCCCATGCCCAGAACGTCTGTCTCTGTCCGCATGAACTGGATCCCACCTAGTGGAGCGAATTTGACATTTGAGTCCCACCGAGCGTCGCGGCCCAACTCAAATATCAAATTCAAAGCTCCACTAGAATCAATAAATTGCTAGTGGTCCTGGGATTCCGACATTTGCGTATGAACGCGCGGCAAGTGGGATGCAAATGTCGGAATCGGACCACTAGCGGATCAGGTAGTGCGATTCAGCGGATCCCGCAAGCCGGCGCCAGCAAACGTGCGGCCGGGCGCCGATTTCCGGGACGACCCCGGCTCAGAACAACCGCGGCAGATGCCCGAGTGTGGTCGAGCCGACTTTTACCGTGCCCTTGTCGATGACGACGTCGAGGGCGCGGCCACGCCCCGACGCGGTGGTCGAAGGCTTGCCCAACAGCAGGAATGCGCTGGCGACCGCCATGAGCTCCGCCCTGCCTTTCAGCGAATTGCCGGCGAGCAGCCCGGTTTCGAGGCCGGTCGCGACCAGCCGGATCGTGCCGTTCAGCTGTCCGTCGGCGTCGGGCGACAGCGTGCCCGCGCCCTCGATCGCGAAGCCGCCGATCGACCAGTGCGCCGAGCGGACATCGAGCGTGCCGCCGTCGTCGGCCCAGGCTTTGGCGGGCGCGGCGCCGGAGCGGAGCGAAACCGGGACATGCCGGGCGACCGCGGCGACGGTCAGGTTGCTGCCGGCCGGTCCGAGCGGCTTGTCCGCCTGGAACAGCGCCAGCGCGTCGAGGCGGGCGAACACGTCGTAGTCGGTCGAGCCTGGCGCCGCGTCGGCGGCGGGGCGAAAATGGATCTCGGCATGATCGGCGGTCAGCCGGCTCTCGGCCGCATTGGCGGGGGCGAGGCTGGCGGAAAGCGCGTCGGCGGCGACCGAGATGCGCTCGGGACGGAAGCCGTTCAGGCCGATGCTCGCCTGCAACAGCTGCCAGTTGGCCTTGACCGTCTCGCCGCGCGGACCGTCGGCGGCGAGCGGTCCGTCGGCCTCCAGCACGATGCGGTCGGGCTGGTAGACGAGCGCGGCCACCCGCAGGGCGCCGGCGGAAACATGGGCAGCCGGCTCGGCGATCTCGATCGAGGGGGCTCGGCAGTCGATGTCGATGCGGAACGGCCAGCCGCCGATGCCGCGATCGGGGCAGGTCACGGCGACGCCGCGCGCCTGTTTGAGCGTGGCGATTTCGACGTCCATGCGGGCCGCGACCTGACTGCGCAGATAGACCCAGCCGCCCGACCAGGCGACGCTGACGACGATCACCGCGACGACGACGAAGATCGGCCAGCGCCCGGAGCGGGAGGGAGGTGTGGTCTCTGGCATCGGTAGGTCCTTTCGGCTCGGCGTCCGGCGTCGCATAATGTTGCACTCAATAGCCGGTCCATCGGCCGGGTGCCACCGGCTGCACGCGGGGACGGGCGCGGGCTGCAGCTTGACATTCGTCGGGGTCGTCGCCTCAATCGGGCGTGGCGTGCGACCATGCGGCGTCATTGCGGCCGGTGCGGGGCTTGAACGGGGGATTCGGGCAGCTTGGAGCAGGATGATTTCGGATGGAATTGGCGAGGCGATCGATCGATTTGCTGTCATCACTGCTCTATCAAAAACTTGGGACGCTGATTCAGCTGTCGCATGGTCCCATGTGACGGCATCGCGCCCCGGGCGGTCCGTTGAAATCCGGATTACTGCTCTGTCGAAAGGTTTTGGGACGCCGGTTCGGCTGTCACGGCTGTGCATGTGATAGGATCGCGCCGAAGGGCGGTGGGGCGGGGCACTGGGACACGGCAATGACGGATTTCTGGGTGTTCGGCTACGGGTCGCTGATGTGGAATCCCGGCTTTCCCCACCTGGAAACGGTCGCTGCCCGGCTCGATGGCTGGCACCGATCGTTATGCGTCTATTCTTACGTGCATCGCGGGACGCCGGAGCAGCCGGGGCTGGTGCTCGGGCTCGACCGTGGCGGCCGCTGCCGCGGGTTCGCCTTCCATGTGGCGGCGTGGCACGCGGCGGAAACGCTGGCCTACTTGCGGGAACGCGAGCAGGTCACCGGCGTCTATGTCGAAGCGACGAAGCGGGTTCACCTTCTCGACGGCAGCGGGCGGATGGCGGAGGCGCTGGTGTACCTGGTCAACCGCGATCACCAGCAATATGCCGGCAAGCTTGCTCCCCACGATGTCGAGCGGCTGGTCCGACAGGGCACCGGCCGGTCCGGCGCCAATCCGCATTACGTGCTGGCGACCGTGGCGCACATGCGCGAGTCCGGCATTCGCGATTCGCGACTGAGTGCGCTTGCCGACCGGCTGGACGATTGGTCGAAGCCCGAGGCGGCCGCGGTCGAGCGACGTCAGGCCTGACCGCCGGCGAGATCGAGCATGGTGCTGTGGCGGTCGGTGTCGCTGCCGGCGGGAAAATGCACGAAAGTGCGGGTGGTGCCGCCGCCGCGGGTCCGGCCGAGCGCATAACCGTTGCGCGCACCAAGGCCGTCGACCTCGCCGAGCCAGACGGGCGCCGGCTCGCAGCCGCGCTGCGGATCGGCCGCCTCGATGACGACGACATTGCTCAGTCCGTCGATCGCATCGGCCGGAACCGCCGAGAACAGATAGCGCCGTCCCGACACGCCGCGCCAATAGCGGAAGCCGTCGCCGAGCCCGAGCGTTCGGGCGGTCAGTGGCGTTCCGGCTGAGGTTGGCATCATCATGGTGGGGACCGTGTCGAGAGGAACCGTCGGCGAGCGTCATAGTGGGCGGGAGCGACAGGAGACAACACCCCGCCCACCGACAGGAACATAACTAGAACACCAGCTCTCGCGACGCAAGCCGGTCGACGGGAGGCATCGCTCCGATCCTGTGGCGGCTCTGGAAGACGGTCCGGCGCGATCGGCCTGCATGCATTATGTGGGAATGGGGTGTGGCGACTTCTAGGCATTTGCGCGCCGATGTGGCGAATATTTTCACGTTGTCGTGATCTCAACCAACTGCGCGCACGAATTTCTTGACTGTTGCATCAAGGCCGCGCCGCCAGTGCTTCCCGGCGCAGCCGATCGGAGGCGGTCTCGATCCCGTCCTGCAGCGCCTTGAAGAAGGCCTCGCGTTCCATGCCCGGTGGAATCGGCGACAGGAACTCGACGACGATCCGGCCGGGACGGCGGATGAAACCGCGTCGCGGCCAGAACGAGCCGGAATTGAGTGCCACCGGCACGCAGGGAATGTCGAGCTGGCGGTAGAGTTGGGTGACGCCGTACTTGTAGGCCGGCTCGGCGGTGGGGGGACGGCGGGTGCCTTCCGGATAGATGATGATCTGGCGACCGGTGGCAACCACCACCTCGGCGCGGTTGACCATGTCGCGCAGGGCGCTGTGCCCCTTGCCGCGATCGACCGGAATCATGGCGAGGCGCGCCAGATACCAGCCGAACAGCGGGATCAGGGTCAACTCCCGCTTCAGGACGAAGGCGGGGCGGTCGAAGAAATGCAGCAGGCACACGGTTTCCCAGGCCGACTGGTGCTTGGAGGCGATGATCGCCGGTCCCGTGGGCAGGTTCTCCAGGCCGCGGAACTCGACGTCGGTGCCGGCGAGATGCTTCAGCATGAAGGCGTTCAGCCGCGACCAGACGGCGATCATCCGCCACAGCCTGGCCGGCGGCAGCAGCCCGAACGGGATGAGCACGATCAGCCAGAGGACGAGGTTGACGTAGAAATAGACGTTGAACGCCAGGGATCTCAGCCAAATCATGCCGTTCACGTCTCCGGGAGGGAGTTTGCGCCGCTCGGTCGCCAATCGGTCGCGATGAGCCAAGCCAGACCCGGCGAGCGCGATCAATGCAGCTCGAAGGCCTGTCTCGCCCGCGAGACCGTATACTTCAGGTATTCCAGCATGAGAAGCTTGGCAGTGTCGGTGCTCAGGTACCAACGCGCAAGATCGAGTTCGGCGTGGCGGATCGGGTAGGGGATGAGGACGATGCCCGGCATGGCTTCGGTGAATTCGGCGAGCGAGCGCGGCATGTGGTAGGCGCTGGTGACGACGATCAGCGAACGGAATCGTCGCGCGGTGGCCCAGGCGGCCGTCTCCTGAGCGTTGCCGACGGTGGAGGCGGCCTGAAAGCCAAGGTCGACGCAACAGGCGAACAGCGGCTCGTCGCCCTCGCTCTGCCGGCGCAGCGTCTCGGCGCGAGTCAGGTGATGGACGCCGGTAATGAGCAGGCGCTGGCCACGGCCCGCCTTCAGCAGTTCGACGGCGCCATGGATGCGGTCGCGTCCGCCGGTCAGGACAACGATGCCTTCGGCATGTTCGCCGCCCGTCGGCTCGAGATCGGCGACATCGGTGGCAAACTGCAGAAAGCCGCCGAGCGCGAGGGCGAGCGTGACGGCAGCGGCAAAGCGGGCAAAACGCAGCAGCCCGAGCCACAACCGGCGCGAACCGGTTTCATCGCTGCAATCCGTCGGCGGCCGATCGGGCTTTGTCATGGTCGTCACAAGATACAATGCCTGTCCTGTCTGCTTGCCGACAATCGGGATGCGCGGGCGGATGTTGACGCTCCGCGGCCGATCGCGATGAGTTCGGGCCGTTGGCGCCGAAACCCGTCGCGATCGATATCAAACAGTTGGAGCGGAACTTATGGCGAAAACCACACACACTTTCGCCATTCCGCTCCAGTGGAGCGAATTCGGCATTCGAGTCCGAGCGCGCGGGGCGAGACGTACTCGAATGTCGAATTCAAAGCACCACTCGAGTCAATAAGTTGCTGGTGGTCCATTGGCTCCGGCATTTGGTCAGGCAGGTACGGCAACCGGGATGCAAATGGCGGAGCCGGACCGCTCGAATCGCCGGCCGGCTCAATCGATCTGATTCAGGTAGCTGCGCACGGTCAGGCGCGAGGTCAGCGCGGTCAGTCCGGCCACCAGCAGGACGATGCCCGCGGCACCGACATAGCCGCTCCAGCCGACCGAGAAGCCGCCGAACAGCGCGTGCAACTGGTCGCTGCCGGACAGCCCCGGCGTCTCGCGCGTCACCCAGTCGGCGGCGGCAAACGAGATCATGGCCGACAGCCCGCCGCCGATGCCACCCTTGAGGCCGAGGATCAGGAAATGCTGCTGGAATTCGCCGGCGACGAAGGAATCCTCGGCGCCGACGAAATGCAGCACCTCGATGACGTCGCGATTTCCCGCCATGGCGGCACGGGTGGCGAAGACGACGGACAGCACCATCGCCGTCAAGACCAGCACCAGCACGATGCCGCCGGCAGCGACCATGGTACCGGCCATGGTCCTGAGGCGCTTCGCCCAGATGCTGTGGTCGTCGAGCAGAACATTGGGCAGGGCCGACGTCAGCCGCTGCGACAGGCCGGAGAGGTCGGACGAGGCGGGATCGGTGAGGTCGATGAGGATCAGCCGCGGAATCGGCAGCGCCGAGAGGTCGACGCCGGAGCCGAACCAGGGTTCCAGCAGGTCGGAGGAATCGCGCTCCGACATCAGCCGCACATTGCGCACGCCGGCGGTCTGGCGTGCGAGATCCATGGCGGTCTGCAGCATCGGCTCGATCGGCTTGCCGTCGACGGGCTTCACCTGGATCGTCACCTCGCGCGCCACGTCGAGCTGCCAGTCGCGCGCGGCCTCCTGCACCAGCACCAGCGCGCCGACCGCCAGGCAGGCGAGGAAGCACATGATGCCGACGACCAGGATCAGTGCGCGGCCGGCAACCGACTGCGGCGGCACGATCGGATTGGCCTCGGGCAGTCCGGGCACCGAACGTGCGTCGCTGCCGCCGCTGGCGCGCGCGCGGCTGGTCTCGCGGCGGCGGGTCGGCGGAGCCACCTGATCGAGCGGCCGTTCGGCCGAATCGGGTGCCGCCGCAGTGGCGGATGCGGCAGTCGGGGGCGTGACGACGGGTGGCGTAGCCATTTGGGGAGCGGCCTCCGGCTGCGCAGCCATTGGGGGAGGGGCGCCGGTCGCCCGTTCGGGGCGCGGCTCCGGATCGGCGAGATGGCGCGACACAAGCAGGCTCTTCTCCGCGCCATCGGCCACCGGCCGCGGTTCGGGCGCGCGCCGCCGCCGTTCGCCGCCCTCGCTTCCGTCCCTGTTGCCCAAGTCCGTCATGGCGGGCCTCAGTCCACGATCTCGACGCGACCGTCACCCAGCACCAGCCGGCGCGCATCGATCTGATCCATCAGGCCGAAATCGTGCGTGGCGATGATGACGGAGGTCCCCAGCCGGTTCAGTTCGATGAACAGCCGCAACAGCCGCTTGGCCAGTGGCGGGTCGACGTTGCCGGTGGGCTCGTCGGCCAGCAGCAGTTCGGGTTTGGTGATCAGCGCCCGGGCGATCGCCGCCCGCTGTTTCTCGCCGCCCGACAGCACCGGCGGCAGCACGTGCATGCGTTCGCCAAGGCCGACCCATTTCAGCAGGTCGACCACGTCGGCGCGATAGCTCGTCTCGTCGCGGCCGAGCACGCGCAAGGGAAGCGCGACGTTCTCGTAGGTCGTCAGATGGTCGAGCAGGCGGAAATCCTGGAACACGACGCCGATGCGGCGCCTGAGCGACGGCAGCTGATCGCGGCCGAGCCGGGAGGTGTCCTTGCCGAAGGCGGAGATCAACCCGCGCGTCGGCCGGAGCGACAGGAAGATGAGGCGGATGAGACTGGTCTTGCCGGCGCCGGACGGGCCGGTCAGGAACTGGAAGGTGCGCGGGCCGATCTCGAACGAGACGTCGCGCAGCACCTCCGGCCCCATTCCGTAGCGAAGACCGACGTTCTCGAACCGGATCACTTGGTCTCTCCGCGCCGCCTTTTCTCGTGCTGCGCCTCATCGGTATTCGGGCGCCGCTCCACCCAGTCCACGCAAAAATGGCACGAACACGATCGCATCGTGCGATTTTTCTCTCGCGGTTTACCGCTCGTTCAACACGATGAGCGATTCTTGGCCGTATCATCGCCTGTCCGGCCGTCCGCCGGTCCCAGCGCTGATAGATCCGTCGAGACCGCGATCAACCCAGGCGTTGCGATGCGAATCACCTGTCCCGCCTGCGAAACTTCCTACAATATCGCTGATGACAAGGTCGGCGCGAAGGGTCGCGTCGTGCGCTGCGCCGGCTGCGGCACGAAATGGACGGCGTTGCCGGCCGCCGACGAACTGGAAGACGCCTTCGAAGCCCTGTCGGCCCGATCGGCGGAGGCTCCGATGCTGGCGCCGCAGGCGGCCGTCGCGGATCCGCCCCGCCCCGAACCGCCGCGTCCAGAACTGCCGCGCCCCGAATCGCAGCGCTCCGAATCGCAGCGCATCGAACTCGCCGACCTGCCGCCGGCCTTGGCCTCGCCGCTGTTCGGCGAAGACGCGCGGGAGCTGGCCGCAGCGCCGCCGGCCGATATCCAGCACCCGCATGTCGACGTCGAGACCTACGCCAAGAAGGTGCGGATCCGGCTGAGCAAACACAAGACGCAGGCCTACCTCCGCCTGCATCGCATCGATTTCGAACGCTTCCTGGTCAGGGCTCGGCCGGTGTTCGGCGCCAGCGTGCTGGTGCTGTCGCTGGCAGTGCTCGGCATGGCGGTGCTGCTCAGGACCTCGATCGTGGCGGCTTTTCCGAGCCTGGCACTCGTCTACGACACCATCGGCATGCCGGTGAACCTGCGCGGGCTGGAATTCCGCAAGGTCGAGATGATGCGCGAGGTGGAAAACCAGCAACCTGTGCTGGTCGTCGAGGGCGAACTGGAAAATCCGACGACGGTCGAGCGCGAGGTGCCCGGCATCCGTTTCGCGCTTCGTAGCGATGACGATCAGGAAATCTATGCCTGGTCGATCGAACCAAAGGCGACGGTATTGACCCCCGGCGCAAACCTGCGTTTCCGCACACGGCTTGCCTCGCCACCGGAACAGGCGTCTGATATCCAGGTTCGCATGATCGATCGCCGCAAAACCCAGGCCGCTGCCGAATGAACGATTCCATACCGCAGGTACAAATCGATTCGCTGTTTTCGGCTGAGGAGATTGCGGAGCGGACAATGGCGCTGGCCCAGGAGATCCGCCGGGCCGGCTTTACCGACAACGTGCTGGTCGTCGCCGTGCTGAAGGGCAGTTTCGTCTTCGCCGCCGACCTGATCCGCGCTCTGCACCACGCCAATATCTCGCCGCTTGTCGATTTCATCTCGCTGTCGAGCTATCGTGCGGGAACGGCGTCGTCGGGCAAGGTTACGGTCCTGCGCGATCTCGAAACCGACGTGGCGGGGCGCGATGTGCTGCTCGTCGACGATATTCTCGAATCCGGCCGCACGCTGGCCTATGCCAAGGCCCTGATCGCCAATCGTGGCGCCCGCCGCGTTGCGACCGCCGTGCTGCTGGAAAAGCCCGGCAAGCGGGCCGAATCGTTCGAAGCGGAATTCGTCGGCTTCCTCTGCCCGGACAAGTTCGTCGTCGGCTACGGCATGGACATGGGCCACCATTTCCGCGAACTGCCGTTCATCGGCATGGTGGTCGGGGCGGACTGATGCGGCCGGCCCGCGCGACGGGCGCGCTGGTCATCCTTTGCCGGGCCGCCAGCCGGGCGGGGCCAACTCGAACCGCGAATAGAGGAAGCCCGGCGCCACGGTGCAGCCGACCAGCACCCAGCCGCCGAGCGGGCGGGCCGATTGCCAGGCCCGATGCGGTACGATCGCCTGCGGTCGTTCGCCGGCCAGGATGTCGTTGCCGAGGATGATCGTCTCCGGCTCATCGTCATCCTCGTCATCGGCACAGATCAGTTCCAGCTTGGCGCCGGCGTACCAGTGCCAGACTTCGACCGCATCGATCCGGTGCCAATGCGAGGACTCGTTCTCCTTCAACAGGAAGTAGATGGCGGTGGAGGCGGCGCGGCCGTCGACCGCCTGACTGTCGCAGAACGTCTGGATGTACCAGCCGCCTTCGGGGTGCGGGCTCAACTGCAGCGCCGCAATGATGGCCTCGGCGGTGGCGGGTGCTGTCGTCGGCATGGCTCAGCCTTTGAAGTCGTTCTTCATCTGCCTGAGCCGGGCGAAGACGTCGACATCGCCGGCGCCGGCCATGCCGAGCTTTTCCTTCACGGTCCGGGCGGAAGCGCGCAGGAACGGGTTGGTGGCGATCTCCTCTGCGATCGTGGTCGGCAATGTCATCCGATCCTCGGTCCTGAGCGCCTCCACCGTCTTCATCCGCTCGACCAGCGCCTGATTGTCGCCATCGACTGAGAGGGCGAAGCGGCCGTTCGACAGGGTGTATTCGTGGCCGCAGTAGACCACGGTATCGCCGGGCAGCGCCGCAAGCGCCTCGAGCGAAGCCCACATCTGCCTTGGGGTGCCTTCGAGAATGCGGCCGCAACCGAGCGCGAACAGCGTATCGCCGACGAACGCCAGCTGCTCCGACGGCATATGGAAGGCGATGTGGCCGGCCGTGTGGCCGGGAACGTTGATGACCTCGATGTCGCGGCCGGCAAAGCTGAAGATGTCGCCGCCAGCGACGGCGAGATCGAGCGGTCCGATCTTGTCAGCCTCGCTCGTCGGCCCGACGATGCGGGCGTCGTAGATCGCCTTCAGTCCCGGAACGCCCTCGACATGGTCGTAGTGGTGGTGGGTGATGAGGATGTCGGTCAGGCGCCAGCCGAGCCTGGCGAGTTCGGTGCTGACCGCCGCTTCGTCCGGAGCGTCGATGGTGGCGGTCGCGCCGGTGTCCGGATCGTGTACGAGGACGCCGAAGTTGTCGGTGCGGCAGATGAATTGCTGGATGACGAGCTTGGCCATGGTCTCCTCGAAAGCTGGGATGGCGCCGGGCCGTCCGCGTCTATCCTGTTCGAAGCCGGATGCGAAAACAACCGCATCGGACGCATTCGTCGCCTGCGGCGATGGGCCTGCCGGCGGCGGCAGCACGTCGGCCGATGCGCGTCATTGCGAAAATGCGTAGCTTCCGCCCTTTTCCACAGCGGTCTAATCCGCTATTTGAACCGTCCACCATTTGAGATGCGTTACTGGAGAAGATGCCATGGCCCCGCGTACGCTCTACGACAAGATCTGGGACGACCACATGGTCGACCAGCAGCCGGACGGGACCTGCATTCTCTACATCGACCGGCATCTCGTGCACGAGGTCACCAGTCCGCAAGCCTTCGAGGGGCTGCGCATCGCTGGTCGCAAGGTGCGGGCGCCGGAGAAGACGCTGGCCGTCGTCGATCACAACGTGCAGACCACCGACCGTTCGAAGGGCATTGCCGATCCGGAATCGGCGCTGCAGGTGGCGACGATCGCCAAGAACGCGGCCGAGTTCGGCGTCGAATACTACGACGAGCACGACATCCGCCAGGGCGTCGTGCATGTGATCGGCCCGGAACAGGGCTTCACGCTGCCCGGCAAGACCATCGTCTGCGGCGACAGCCATACCTCGACGCACGGAGCATTCGGCGCCTTGGCGCACGGCATCGGCACCTCCGAAGTCGAGCACGTGCTCGCCACCCAGACGCTGCAGCAGCGCAAGGCGAAGAACATGCGCGTCGTCGTCGACGGTGCGCTGAACGACGGCGTCACGGCGAAGGACATCGCGCTCGCCATCATCGGCCGCATCGGTACCGCCGGCGGCACCGGCCACGTCATCGAATATTGCGGCTCGGCGATCGACGCCTTGTCGATGGAAGGCCGCATGACGGTGTGCAACATGTCGATCGAGGGCGGCGCTCGCGCCGGGCTCATCGCTCCCGATGAAAAAACCTTCGCCTACATCAAAGGCAAGCCGAAGGCGCCGGCGGGAGACGCCTGGGACGGCGCCGTCGCCTATTGGCGGAGCCTGAAGTCGGACGAGGGCGCGCAGTTCGATACGGTGATCGAGCTGCGGGCAGAGGATATCGCTCCGACGGTCACCTGGGGCACCAGCCCGGAAGACGTCGTTGCCGTCACCGGCTTCGTGCCGAACCCGGACGATATCGCCGACGAGACCAAGCGGACCTCGAAGTGGCGGGCGCTCGACTACATGGACCTGAAGCCGGGCACGAAACTCACCGACGTGGCGCTCGACAAGGTGTTCATCGGCTCCTGCACCAACGGCCGCATCGAGGACATCCGTGCCGCCGCTGCCGTGGTCGAAGGCCGGACGGTGGCGTCGAACATCAAGCTCGCCATGGTCGTGCCGGGCTCCGGGCTGGTCAAGCAGCAGGCGGAGGCCGAGGGGCTCGACAAGATCTTCACCGCGGCCGGCTTCGAATGGCGCGAACCCGGCTGCTCGATGTGCCTGGCCATGAACGACGACCGTCTGTCGCCCGGCGAGCGCTGCGCCTCGACCTCCAACCGCAACTTCGAGGGCCGGCAGGGTTTTAAGGGCCGCACCCACCTGGTGTCGCCGGCGATGGCGGCGGCGGCGGCAATCGCCGGCCACTTTGTCGACATTCGCGAATGGAAATGAGCGGACATTGGGGGTTAGAACCCTCCATCCGCCGTTCTGTGGTCGTTTGACCCCTCTCCCGGCCGCTGGCCACCCTCCCCCACAAGGGGGGAGGGCGAAAGAGCCGCTCTTTCAATGCCAGTGGCTTGAGATCGATCGCGCCCCATCGCCCTCCCCCCTTGTGGGGGAGGGTGCCCGAAGGGCGGGAGAGGGGTGAGGTGCACCAGAAGTGCCCTCAAAACCGCCGCGCCACCAAGTCCACCTCGACAAGCGCGTTTCGGGCCAGCGCGGTGACGCCGACGCAGGTGCGGGCCGGCAGCTTCCCCGGCTCGAAATAGCTCTGGTAGACCGCGTTGAACGCGGCGTAGTCGCGCTCGAACCGGGTCAGATACGCCCGCGCCATGGTCACGTGGGCGAAGCTCAGCCCGAGGCCGGCCAAGACTGCGCCGAGATTCCGCATCACCTGATGCGCCTGGCGCTCGATGCCTTCGGCGAGCGGCGCCTCCGGCTCACCCGGCACCGTCGGCATCTGGCCGGTGACGAACACCCAGCCGTCGATCTCCGTGGCGTGGCTGAAGGTGGCGACCGGCTCGGGCGCCCCGGCGACCATGTGGAAGTCGATGGGCATGCTGGTTCCTCGTTTGTCACGATCGGCGGACGGGCCGCGATCGGCTGCTTGCGCAGCATAGCCTGTCGAATGGCGCGGCCGAAGCCCGGAGAATGGGCGGTCCGTACCTGGGGCTATCGCCGTCCATCGCGTCGCGCCGCGATCGTCTGTCGCAGGTCCTTCCCCCAATTGTGCATTGCGGTATGGGCGGCCGGCAGCTAGGCTCATCGGACTGCAAAGCGTGAAGCGAGACAACACCATGGCAATCAGGCCGCGCCGCAGCGTACTTTACATGCCGGGATCGAATGCGCGGGCTTTGGAGAAGGCACGGGCGCTCCCCGCCGACGCGCTCATCCTTGATCTCGAGGACTCCGTGGCGCTGGAGGCGAAGGAGCTGGCACGCGTCCAGGTCGTCGCTGCGGTGAAAGCCGGCGGCTTCGGCGGTCGCGAGGTGGTGGTGCGGGTCAACGGACTGAAGACGCCCTGGGGCGCCGACGATCTCGCGGCGGCGGTCGAGGCCGCCCCGGACGCCATCCTCATCCCGAAAGTCGAATCGGCCAGCGAGATCCGCGACATCGGCGCGCGGCTGGAGCATCTGGCGGCGCAGGCCGGTACGCGGCTGTGGGCGATGATCGAGACGCCGCTCGGCGTCATCCGCTCCGTCGAGATCGCGGCGGCGCGGCAGACGGCCGGCGGCGAGCGGCTCGACTGTTTCGTCATCGGCACCAACGATCTGGCCAAGGAGACGCGCTCGCGGCTTGTGCAAGGCCGGCAGCCGATGCTCGCCTGGCTGTCGACAGTGGTCATCGCCGCCCGCGCGTACGGGCTCGACGTGATCGACGGCGTCTCAAACGATCTCGACGACGCGGAGGCCTTTCTCGCCGAATGCCGGCAGGGGGTGGAACTCGGCATGGACGGCAAGACGCTGATCCATCCGAAGCAGATCGCCGCCGCCAACGCGGTTTTCAGCCCGTCGCCCGACGAGGTGGCCTGGGCGCGCAGGGTGCTCGCCGCCTTCGCGCTGCCGGAGAATTCCGGCAAGGGTGTTATCGCGCTTGACGGGCGCATGGTCGAATGGCTGCATGCCGAGATGGCGGGACGCACCGTCGCCATCTCTGAGGCGGTCGAGGCCGGAGTGGCGGCATAGGCCTGCCTTGCGCAAACCTTAAGCGATTGACATGAAAGCGATTGGCGACAGATGATCCTCTACCGCTATTTGACCGGGCCCGATGACAATGCCTTCTGCAAGCGCGTGTCCGCCGCGCTCAATCGCGGCTGGACGCTGGCCGGGCCGCCGACGCTGACCTTCGATCCGGTCAGGGGCCGCGCCATCTGCGGCCAAACCATCACCAGGACGGTCGAAGGCGTCGACTATTCGGACGACACCGTGCTGTCGGACTACTGAGCGCCGCGGCGTCTCCGGACGGTGCTTCTGCCCGGCGGAGACATTGCGCAACACCGCATCGCGCGCCCTGTTCACAATCGCAGACTATCGGATGGCGCGCATGCTGGAGTATCGCGGCACCTACGACGACGTGATGCGCGGCTTCCGCTGGCGGCTGCCGCGGCGGTACAACATCGCTACGGCGGTGTGCGAGGATTGGGCGCGGCGCGAGCCCGATCGGCCGGCACTCGTCTATCGCAATGGCGACGGGGGCAATGAGACCTGGAGCTACGGTCGCATCGACGCCGCGGCCAACCGGCTCGCGAATGGACTGAGGCACTTGGGGCTGCGGCGCGGCGACCGCGTCGCGATCATGCTGCCGCAGGGGCCAGAGACGCTGATCTCCCATCTCGCCATCTACAAGCTCGCGGCGATCGCGCTGCCGTTGTCGACGCTGTTCGGTGTCGAGGCGCTCGGCTACCGGCTGGAGAACGGCGGCGCGCGGGCGATCATCACCAACCGCGCCGGGCTCACCCCACTCGCCGAAATCGCCGGTGCGCTGCCGGACTTGCGCCACGTGCTCGTCGCCGATGCCGGCGCCAGCGGGGTGGAGACGGTGCCGGGCCTGGCGGTCGCCGATCTCGCCGGCCTGATGGCAGCGGCCTCCGACCGGTTCGAGACCGAGCCGACCGGGCCGGACGATCCGGCGATGATGATCTACACCTCGGGCACCTCGGGCCCGCCGAAGGGCGCGCTGCACGGCCACCGCGTGCTGCTCGGCCACCTGCCGGGAATTCAATTCGTGCATGAGGGGTTTCCGCAGGCCGGCGACGTTGCCTGGACCCCGGCCGACTGGGCCTGGGCCGGCGGACTGCTCAATCTGCTGTTGCCGGCGCTGTCGTTCGGCGTACCGGTGATCGCCGGCCGGGCGGAAAAGTTCGATCCCGAATTCGCCTTCTGGCTGATCGAGCGCTACGGCATTCGGACCGCGTTCATTCCGCCGACGGCGCTCAGGCTGATGCGCCGGGTCGACCATCCGCGCGAGCGCTTCGATCTCAGGCTCAGGACCATCGGGTCGGCAGGCGAGTCGCTGGGATCGGAAACCTTCGAATGGGCACGGGCGGACCTCGGCATCACCGTCAACGAATTCTACGGCCAGACCGAATGCAACATCGTCATCGGCTCCTCGTCCAAGCTCGGCGTGGCGCGTGCCGGCCTGATCGGCAGATGCGTGCCCGGCCACCGGGTGGCGATCGTCGACGATAGCGGCGACGAGTTGCCTGCGGGCGAACTCGGCCAGATCGCGGTTCGCGCTCCCGATCCGGTGATGTTCCTGGAATATTGGCAGCGGCCGGAGGCGACGGTCGAAAAGTTTCTCGGCGACTGGATGATCACCGGCGATGTCGGCGTGATGGACGAGGAGGGCTACGTGCGCTTCGTCGGCCGCAACGACGACGTCATCACCTCCTCCGGCTACCGGATCGGTCCGGCCGAGATCGAGGACTGTCTCGCCGGCCACCCTGCCGTGGCGCTCGCCGCCGTCGTCGGCAAGCCGGATCGACTCAGGACCGAGACCGTCGCCGCTTTCGTCAAGCTGGCTCCGGGCGCCGTGCCGTCGGTCGAACTCGCCGCCGCCTTGCGCGAACACGTGCGCAAGCGCCTGTCGGCGCATGAATATCCGCGTGAGGTGACATTCGTCGACGAGATTCCGCTCACCACCTCGGGCAAGGTCATCCGCAGGCTGTTCCGCGAACGGGCGCATGCCGAAGCCGCCGCCGAAGAGGCGTCGATACACTGGGAATGAGCCGCGAGACATGCCGGCAGCGCTTCTCCAACTATTCATAGAGCCGTGATTCAGCATATCGATGGAATCGCCCGGCGATCCATCTGAAAGCATCCTGCTTGTCTTATGCGCGGGGTGCCGATGCCGTCACGATGGCCAAGTCCGGGCCGTCACCGTCATTGCTGGATGAGGATGCGCGTGTTCGCCTTGCCGTGCTGCATCACCAACGAATAGAGCGCCTCGGCGTCCCTCGGATCGAGCCGGATGCAGCCGTGCGACGCCGGCTTGCCGAGATTGCGGGTTTCGACCGTGCCATGCACCGCGTAGCCGCCGGCAAAGAAGATCGAGTGCGGCATCGGCGAGTTGTGATACTTGTGCGAATAGTACTTCTTGTACATTTCCTGCGGCCGATACACGCCCCTCGGCGTAATGTAGCCCCTGCGCGCCGTCGAAACGCGCCAATCGTACTGCTGGACCCCGTCGACAAAGACCTGCATGTGCTGGGTCGAAATATTGATCCGTGCTTCGACCGCGGCCTCGGCCGCCTTTGGCCCATAAAATACACATGCGAAGAATACGAACAGCATCGCAACGATACGCATGACTCTACCCTGTGTATAGTGCTGTCGATGAAACCGTCGTACGGGAAGGAATGCGGCAACGCCCCAGCGGGAAGACCCCTGAAACAGAAACATTCCGGATGCTATTCCAATAGCTGGAATATGACAACCGTACGAATGTCTCGCCTATCCGCATGCCCGGCGCCAGATGACGGGCTTATCGAATGTTCATAGACGAAACATCTTAAATTTCAGTGGATAATCCGATTTACGATGTATAAACGCGGCGTATTTACGAAATATTTACCATCAATAGACGATGAATGCTCGACTCCATTCAGTATCATAGAGGCGATACATGACCAGGTGGCTATCGCTATCCCTTGCAGTGATCGCATTGACGGCATCATCGGCCCACGCCGACGACTTTCCCAAGCAGCTGATGCCGGAATTGCTTCAGGTCGAACACGAGGTGTGCAAGACGTCGACGGCCTACGGCAAGCGTTTCATCGTGCGCGCCGATATCGACGGCGATCACAAGCCCGACGTGATCCTCGATTATCGCGACGCCATGTGCGGCTGGAACTCGACGTTCTTCTGCGCCGCCGACGGCTGCCTGCTGAGGATCTATGCGACGCGCGGCGGCTGGCATCGCGTCTTCGATGGTCGCGCGCGGCAGTGGCAGTTCACGGCGGACCGCGGCATGCCGGTCGTCATGATCGACGGGCGGCCGCTGGCGCCGCGCTGACGGGCCGCCGCATCGCGACCATTGACGGACATCGTTTCGGCAAACCCGGATTTCGCTTTCGCCGGCCAGCCACTATAGCACTGGGACCGTGCTGCGGCGTTCCGGCTGCTGGCACTGCCTTCCCACTCGATTGCGTCAGGCAGTCTGAACATGACCTTTGCCGAGATCGGCCCCATCGTCACACCGGTGTTCGGCCTCATCGCACTCGGCTACGGCGCGGCGGCGGTCAAGCTGTTCGCCAGCGAACTCGGCGAGGCGCTGGGCGAATTCGTGTTTTCGCTGCCGCTGCCGGTGTTGATCTTCCGCACCATCGCGGTGGCGCATTTCCCGGACGTGTCGCCCTGGCCGCTATGGGGCGCCTATTTCTGCGGCGTGATCTTGGCCTGGGGGACGGGAACGCTGGTTGCCCGACGCGTCCTCGGCCTGTCGCCGGCCGAAGGGGTGATCGCTGGCGTTTCCTCGTCGTTCTCCAACACGGTGATGATCGGCGTGCCGCTCATCTACACCGCCTTTGGCGACGACGGAACGGTGCCGCTGTTCCTGATCATCTCGGTGCATATGCCCGTCATGATGACCGCGGGCACCATCATGAGCGAGCGGGCGGCGCGCCTGCAGGATCCCGACCATCAGGCGTCGTCGATCCTGCATGCGCTGAAGGCCGTGGCGCGCAATCTCGCCACCAACCCGATCGTCCTCGGCGTCGTCGCCGGCGGTCTCTGGCGGGCGTCAGGCTGGCCGCTCGAGGGCTCGCCGCGCACCATCATCGACCAGATGGCCAATGCCGCCGTGCCCTGCGCGCTGTTCTCGCTCGGCATGGGGCTGAAGCGCTACGGGCTGTTCGGGCAGTTTCCGCTCGCCATCATGGCGACGACGCTGAAGCTCGTCGTCATGCCGCTGATCGTCTATGTCATCGCCTCGCGGCTGACCAACCTGCCGCCGTTATGGGTGACGGTCTGCACCATCTGCGCCGGCCTGCCGTCGGGAGTGAACTCCTACCTGTTCGCCGTGCGCTTCAACGTCGGCCAGGCCGGCGCATCGAGTGCCATCACGCTGACCTCGACGCTCGGCGTCATGTCGCTGATCGTCTGGCTCAATCTCCTGGCTGGATGACGGCCGGTCGCGTCACAATCCGCACAGCCGCCGGATCTCCGCCGGGCTCATGCCGCGATCGATGAGGGCGGACAGGCCCGTGTCGCCCTCGCTCTTCGACAGTTTGCGCCCCTCGGCGTCGGTGACGAGCGCGTGGTGGTGGTAGCGCGGCTGCGGCAGATCGAGGAGCACCTGCAACAGCCGATGCACGGAGGTCGCGGCATAGAGGTCGCGGCCGCGCACCACGTCGGTCACGCCTTGCAGCGCGTCATCGACGACGACGGAAAGGTGATAGGAGGTCGGGATCTCCTTCCTTGCCAGCACGACATCGCCCCAGTCCGCCGGAGCGGCGCGGATGGTGCGGGCTTGCAGCGTGCCGGCGGCGCGCGCGGCGACCGCCGCGACATCGGCGGCGAGGTCGTCTCGGTGGTCTGGGCCGGTCTCCTGCCAGCCGAGCGGCGCGCCGTCGAGCCGTTCCCAGAGCATTGCCATGGCCTTGTCCATGTCGAGCCGCCAGGTGAACGGCGTGCCCGCAAGGAGGCGCGCGCGGGCGTCCGCTGCCGGCAGCTGGCGTTCCTCGGTCGGGTAGAGCGGCGCGGCATCGGGATCGCGCGGCCAGACCCGGCCCGTAGCTTCGGCGGCCGCGACGCGTGCCCGGATCTCGGCGCGCGTCAGGAACGCCGGATAGACGAGGCCCATTGCCTGCAACCGGTCGAGCGCTGCGGCATAGACGTCGAAATGCTCCGATTGCCGTCGCACCTCGCCATCGGGATGAAGGCCGAGCCGGTCGAGATCGCGGCGAATGGCGGCCTCGAACTCCGGCCGGCAGCGGGTCACATCGATATCTTCGATGCGCAACAGGAACCGTCCCCCGACCGCCCGCGCCAAGTCGTGGTTGAGAAAGGCCGAGCGGCCATGGCCGAGGTGGAGCGGCCCGTTGGGGCTCGGAGCGAAGCGGAAGGTGGGCTCGGACATGTTGTCGGGCGGTCTGAGGGCGAATTGCGGCAGCGAAACCGGGTGGCCGGCGCGGCCGAATCGATCATAATCGATTCTGCGGCTTGGTCGCTCTCGCCGGGCCGATTGACGCAGCCGCCATGACCGGGTCAGGAAGCGAGGTTCCATGCGCCGCATCGAAACCGACGAGGACGTGTTGGAAGGGCTCGACGCGCTCGTCCGTGTCGATCCCCGGCTGGCTCAGGTCAGGGCCATTGCCGGCGATATCCCGTTGCGCCGGCGCGAGCCCGGCTTCGAGGGATTGGCCCGCATCATCGTATCGCAGCAGGTGTCGGTCGCGGC
>JARLIU010000291.1 GCA_031291595.1 Ancalomicrobiaceae bacterium
CGATTCCGACATTTGCATCCCACTCGCAGCGTGCTCACACGCAAATGTCGGACTCTCAGGACCACTAGCAATTCATTGAGTCTAGTGGAGCTTTGAATTTGACATTTGAGCATGGCCACGCAGTCCGCTCGGACTCAAATGTCAAATTCGCTCCACTAGGGCACCGACTCATTCATTCGCTTCATAGCGCGGCACGTTCGAGAGCGAATGAATGAGTCAAAGGTGCACTAGCAACCCTATGACTCTAGTGCAGTTTACGACACAAACACTTGATCGGCGAACCCGCGGCACGCATGAATCAAGTGTTTGTGTCACTGCACTAGGGCCGTGTGGCGGCTGTCCGGCGCATCAGCACACATTCCGTCCAGTCCTTGCTGGAATGTCACCCAGCCGTCTTCGTTTGTAGGAAAACTGATATTCGCGAGAGGGCAGGCGGATGACACGAATATTCAAGCCACAATCGCTGGGCCTGCTGAAGAAGGTCGAGCGGCGGCCGGACGGCACCCTGCTGATCGTCACGGTCACCGGCCTGTTCGATCTCGCCGCCAGCGATGCCGACCGGTTCGAGACCGAGCAGTCCATGTGGGCGATGACCAGCGAGGTCATGCCGAAGGGGCGTGTGCTCGATATCTGCATGCCGAAGCCGACGGCGGAAATCCTGGTCGGCGGCTACGCGGCCGCACCGCGCGGCGAAACGGCCGAGCGCCTGCTGCTCGAATGGCGCATCGGCGACGTGCACAAGCGCCTTCTGGTGACCGGCGACCGGTGGTGGCAGGCGACCGGCGGCTCGTATGTGCCGACGGCGCCCATTCCCTTCGCGAAAATGCCGCTGACGCCGGAGCGGGCCTACGGCGGCAGCGGCAACGCCGTCAATCCCGATGGCATCGGCGCCAACGCCGTGACGGTGACGCTGTCGGGCACGCCGGCGCCTTTGCCCAATCTCGAAGTGCCCGAATTGGCGATCCGCGCCATCGCCGACGTCCCTCCCACCGCCGAATTCGGCCCGATGTCGTTGGAAGATCCGCGCCGACTGAAATTTGCCGGCACCTACGACAAGCACTGGCTCAACACCCTCGCGCCGGGCCTGGCGAGCGATCTCGATCCCAGACTGTTTCTGTTCGCGCCAGAGGATCAGCGGCTCGCCGGGTTCCTGACCCCCGGCGAACCCTTTGCTCTGCGCAACTTCTCCGCCGATCACGAGATCATCAGCGGGCGGCTGCCGCAGTTCCGCGTGCGCGCCTTTGCCGGACGGGGCGACGGCATGACGGAACTGGGGATGAGGATCGATACGCTCTGGCTGTTCGCCGGCGCGCGGCGCGGCGTCCTCCTGTATCGAGGCGCGCTCAAGGTCGAGGATATCGAGGCAGCCGACGTGACCGACATCATGATCGCCTACGAGCCGTTGTCGGCCGAGCCGCGTCCTTTCGAACATTATGTCGAGGTTCGGGCGCTGCGCAGCGACCCGAAGAACGCCATGCGCTATGCCTTCGCCGATTATCAGCTCGCCCCCCCGATCCGTCCGGAGGTGGCCGCCGAGCGTCTGGCGAGAAAGCAGCAGGCGCTTGCCAAGCAGAAAGCGGCGCGGGCGGCCTCGATGCACTGGATTGCCGAGCGTCAGTTCGACAAGCTCGACCTGCCGGCAGCGCTGCGTCCCGAGATGACCTTCGACGCCGACACCGGCACCGACGACATCCTGTTGCCGCTGCCGGAGGAACTCGAGTCGGGTGAATTCGATGTCGGCGAAATGCTCGACGGCATGCAGGCCCTGACGCTGAAGCTGCAGACGGAGCTGGAGGCGGCGGCCGAAGCGGCCAAGGCCAAGATGGCGGCAGCGGAAGCGTTTGCCAGTGGGACTGCGGATGCCGCGGCCATCGACAGACTCCTGGTGGACCTCGGTGCCGGCGATCAGGCCACGGCTCTCGACGAGGCACTGGCCGCCTTCAAGCTGCCGGAGATCCCGGAGGAGGCGGCCCCCGGGGTCGCCGACACGGCGGGCGCGGCGGTCGACACCGCCCGCAATTGGCGACAGGCGCTGCTCGCGACGGGCAACACGTCCGTCGACGAGCCGGAGCAATTCAGCATGGCGCGGGCACGGTTCCTCGGCTTGCCGGAGGGGCGTCCGCTGCAGCCGGTACGCCGGGCCATGACAGTTCCCACGCTCGACAGCTTTCCAACCCTGGAGATCCCGGCTGAGGCGGACGGAAAGATGGCTCCGTCGGCTGCAGGTCCGTCGCTCGAAGCGATCATCGGCAACATCGCCGGCGAACCACTGCTGCCGGCAGACGAGCGCGACAAGCTCGCCGCAAGCCTTGAGGCGGCCAACAGCAAGATCGCCGAAGCGTTCCCCAAGCTGCAGGCCGGGGATAGGTCCCCCCTGGAAGCGCTGCTCGATCTCGTCGCGGCAGCTCCGGGCCCAGGCTATTCCTCGCCGCAGCAGGCATTGGCCGACGTGCAGTCGCGGCTCGATACGACGCTTGGCGAAGCCAATGCCGGGCTGGATGCGGCCGAGGCGCAGCTGAGCGACGGCATGGCAGCGGCCCGCCTGGCGACTCCGGTGCCGCTGAAGCCGGATAAGCCGTTGACGCAAGCCGTGGCGCGCCAACTCGGTCGCGTCGTTTTCGAGCATTTCGGCACTGGCGCCGACCTCAGGGGGCGCGATCTGGCCGGCGCGGACCTGTCGGGCCTCGACCTGTCCGGGGCCGACTTCACTGGCGCGTTTCTGGAAGGCGCCCGGCTCGACGGCGCACGGCTGAGCGGAGCCGTCTTTGTCCGCGCAGCACTCACCGGCGCCTCGCTCAGGGGCGCCGACTTCAGCCACGCCGACCTCACCGAGGCCAACCTTGCCCGCATCGATGCCACGGAAGCGCGATTCATCTCCGCCCGGCTGGTCAAGACAGCCCTGATGGAGGCCAGGTGTGCCGGGGCGGTGTTCGACGGAGCCGAGATTTCCAACCTGCAGTGCATCAAGCTCGCGGCCGCCGGCGCATCCTTCAACGGCTGCCGCATCGCCGAGTCCATCATCATGGCGGCCGATCTTGCGCGGACGAGTTGGCGCGGAGCGGCGCTCAGCCGGCTACA
Source organism: Ancalomicrobiaceae bacterium (assembly GCA_031291595.1). Lineage (GTDB taxonomy): Bacteria > Pseudomonadota > Alphaproteobacteria > Rhizobiales > Ancalomicrobiaceae > CAIYYN01. The sequence goes on from JARLIU010000291.1 coordinate 3,079, forward strand.
ATTGCTTGATGTCGACCTTGCCGAGGCCGACTTCGACCACGCCAGCTTCGAACGGACAGCCTTCCTGAAGGCGCGCGCCGCTGGATCGCGCTGGTCCGACGCCTCGATCGATCAGCTGCATTTCATCGGCGAAATCGATCTGACCGGCGCCTCCTTCGCGCGGGCTGTCGGCGAGCGCCTGACCTTCATCGACGCCCGCCTCGATGGCGCGGACTTCACCCGCGCCCGCATCGCAACTCTGTGCTTCGTCAAGTCGAGCCTGCCGCGCGCCTCGTTCCGGGCCGCCGCCATCCGCCGCGCAACGCTGTCGCGCAACGATTTTCAGGCCGCCGACTTTGTCGCTGCCGATCTGTTCGAAGCCATGCTGGGCCGTGCCGATTTCAGCGGCGCAACCTTTCGCGGCGCCAACCTGTTCGGCGCCGATATTCTCGATGCGAGGCTGGCAGCCGCCGATTTCAGCGGCGCCAACCTGACCCGGACCATGCTGGCGGTGATGCGCGATGTCGATTGACGACCTGAACCAACACATTCATCACGGCTTCCCCTATCAGGACGGAGTGCTCGACGGCGCCGACCTGACCGGCGTGACGTTCGTGGGCGGCACGGTGCTGCGCACCAGCTTCAAGGCCGCGTCGCTGCATGCTCAATCGGTTTCGAACATGATCTTTCTCGGCTGCGAGTTCGCCGAGACGGATTTCTCCGGCGCCGCGGTCAAGCGTTGCAGCTTCATCGATTGCCGCTTTCCCGAGACGAACTGGCAGGCAGTCGTGCTGAACGAAACCTCGTTCGTGCAATGCGAGTTCGCCAGGGCGGATTTCTCTTCGGCCACCTTTAACAAGGCATCCTTCGTCGGCTGCTCGTTGGCCGGAGCCGTGCTGCGCCGCGCCTCAATCGAGAAAACGGCACTGCTTCAGTGCAACGTCGCCGGCATTGATCTCACCGAGGCGCAACTCGTCAGCAGCATGATCTCGGACGCCGATCTGCGCGAAGCCAAGATCGACGGCTTGAGCTGCCGCAAGGCCCTGTTGATGGGCTGCAATCTTGCAGGCCGCGATCTGCGGTCGCTGGCACTGCCGGAAACGACGCTGATGCAGTCCGACCTTTCCGAGACCAACCTCGCGGGCGCCGACATCAGTCGCTCCAACCTCCTCGGCGCGCGCCTGATCGGCGCCGACCTGACCGCGGCGATTGCCGTCAACACGCTGTTCTACAAAGCCGATCTGCGCGCCGCCAAGATGACGCGGGCCAATCTCTCCAGCGCCATCCTGCAGGAGGCGGCGCTTGCCATGGCAGACCTGTCGGACACCAACCTGGACATGGCCATCCTCAGCGCCGCCGACGCCAAGGGCGCGAATTTCGCCGGCGCCAGCCTGCTCTATGCGCGGCTCGATCGGGCGGCGCTCGATGGCGCCGATCTCTCTGCCGTTCGGTTCCTGCTGACGGATTTCCATCTCGCCTCGCACGACGGCGCCAAATTCGCTGGCAGCTCAGGCTCTACCAATGGTACAAATCCGGAGCTGGCGGTGGCCCAGCTGTACAATCCCAACCGCGTAACGCCTTTCTCTGGATGAGGTGAGCCGTGTTCGCCAATACGAACCTGGGCGTCATGAATTTCGCGTTTCCCGACGTCTGCCTGACGCCGATCGTCGTGCCCGTGCCCATCCCCTATCCAAATTTCGCGCTCAGCTTCACGCACATCCCGTCGCAGTTCAATGTCCTCATCGGCGGCGGCCTGGCCGAGAATATCGCCACTTCGGGGACGATCTCGATGGGTGACAACGCCGGCGTGAACCTGGGCGTCATGTCGGGGCTGGAAATGGGTCCCGATCGACCGATCATGGGATCGACGAACGCGTTTATCGGCGGGCCGCCGGCGACCAAACTGACCAGCCCGATGATGCAAAACGGCACCAACGCGTTCGGCATGTCGCTGACGCCGTCGCAGGTCACGGTGATCCTGCTCAGATAGGCATTTCCATCGATCCGCCCGCCTCTGCAGTGCTACCGGCCCCTTCGCCAAAAGGATGGTTCTGATGCTCGTTCCGACTGTTGTCCGTCCGGCTCCTCCGCCGGCGCCGCCTCCGCCGCCCACGCATCCGAACTTTGCCCGCATCGTGGTGCAGGCGGCGCCCGGCGACATGGGGCATGCCAGCTACCTGCGGCTGGGCAAATACGTCAGCACCGACGAGGCCAGCAAGGTCACCGGACTGAAGACGACGACCACATCGGTAACCGATTCCGGCGAAAGCACCAAGGATCAGGCCCAGGACAAGATTGACAACGATCCGAACAAGGACGGTGACGTCAACCAGGGCAATATCTACAGCGCGACCAGCCAGAACGAGACGTCGTACAAGCACGGGGCGACAGAAAATACCGCGACCGACAACAACGGGATCCTGCTCTATACGACATATGATCTCAACGAGAACGTCGAAGGACAGGTGCTGGCCAAATACGGCAAAGGCCAAACCGTCGAGGTGGAGACGGCGGACTCCAACCTGACGGTCAAAGCCGGCGCCTACAATGCTTCGGCGGCCGAAGGCATCTACATGACCGCCGGCAAGCACGGCGCTCCGGCCAACATGGAGATCACCTCCTACGGCTATATCAAGCAGACCTCCTACGGCGATCTCAACGAATGGACCTATGGCAATACGCTGAAGAAGTTCCAGGGCGAGACGACCGACTGGTTCTTCGGCAACAAGCGGCTGTTGCAGCTCGCTGCCGAAAGCTCGTTCAAGCTTGGCGTGGTGACGACCTGCTTCGTTGGCCTCAACTTCTCTCTCAACCTGGCCGGAATCGTCGCCATCAAAGTCTCCGGCGAGATCAACATCAACATCAGCGCCAAGTTCCAGTTCACCATGGGCCCGACGCTGACGATCAAGGTCTTCAACACCGACTGGGTCTGGGGCGCCGACAACAAGATCGTCTGGGGTGCTTCGTTCAAATCGGCGACGGCCGACGTCAAGGTGCTGCAGACCACCGACCTGAAGATCGCCCCCGTCGGCGACTTCAAGATGGTCGGCACCAACGGCACGATCGCCAATTTCGACGTCAAGGTTCTGACGTTCAAGGCAACGACGGCGCAAGCCATCGCCGCCCAGGCGCTGTTCGAGACCAAGACGCAGACCGCGATCGCCAAAATGGGAAGCTTCGACGTTTCCATCAAGAACTTCCTGGCGGTGCTTTAGTTGGGCCAGACTGGCTTTCCGACGGTCGCGGTTGCCGCGGCGGGATCGACCGATGACTGAAGGAGGTCCGATGTTGGCTGAAACGCGCGGCTTGAGCCTCGATCACCTGATGACCACCGCGCCCGAGGTCACGTTTCGATGCGGCTTCATCGCTGCAATCGATGAGTACGGCCGCTGCGCGACGGTCCGCTTTGGCGAGAGCCGGGTTGCGGCAACGACCGCGGTCAGCTGTCTCGTCCGCCCGATCGTCGACGACCGGGTCCTCGTTTCGCTGGCCGGCGGCGAGGCCTTCGTGCTGAGCGTGCTGGAGCGGGTCGGGCCGAACTACGCGACCGTGACCCTGCCGGGGCAAGGGAACCTGGCGATCGAGGCGGAAAACATCGCCGTCGCGGCGCGCAAACGCCTGTCCGTCAGCGGCGACACGCTCGACCTGAAGGCGCGCTCGCTGGCGCTGATCACCGCCGGAGCCACATGGATCGGCAAGCAGCTGTCGTTCGTCGTCGACCGGCTGCAGACGTCGGCCAAGACGCAGGAGACGAGCGCCGACACGATTGTGGTGAAAGCCACCGACCGGGTCGCCGTCGTCGACCGCACCGACAGCCTCAAGGCCGGGGCGCACAGTCTCGAAGTGGCCACGGTCTCGATGGAATCCGCCGAATCGAAGGTCATCGCCGTGTCGCACGACCGGCGCCTGGACGGCAAGCGCGTGACGATCGCATGAGCGGTCTCGACCAGACAGGCGCAGCGGATGCCGGCCGCGCCGAATTGTTGCATGCCGCCCAGAAACTGATCGCCGAACGCCGCTTCGACGAAGGCGAGTATCTCCTCGCCCGTCTCGCCAACGCGGGCGGCCGGGATCCGGACGTCTTCAATGCGCTGGCGGCTGCGGCGCTCGGCCGCGGCCGGGCGGAGCGGGCCTTCGAGATCCTCGCACCGATCGCGACCGAGCATCCCGACCACGCCGGCGTCATGGGCAATCTCGGCACGGCGCATATGATGGCGGGGCGGGGCGAGGAGGCCGAAGTCTGTTTCAGGCGCGCCCACGCGCTGGCGCCGAACTCCGACTCGCACGCACTGTCGCTGGCGCTGATGGCGTTGCGGCGGGTGGATGTGGCTGCCGCGCGTCGTCTGGTGGACGAGGTCGTCGCCCGGGCTCCCGACAATGCGCTCGCCTGGTCGATGCGCGGCGCGATCGCTCTGGCGATCGGAGACTTCGCCGGCGCGGAAGCGCCGCTGGTCCAGGCGCTATCGCTCGATCCGAATGATGTCGAGACCTTGCGGCGCCTGTCGGCGACGCATCTGCACCTGCGGCGTGCCGATGATGCGCTGCGGCTGATCGAGCAGGCCCGGCTGCTGGCGCCGCTCGACGTCGATTGTCTGCTGCAGTTGGCCAGCTGCCAGATGGCGCTCGGCCGGCTCGCCGATGCCGAGGCGTCCTGCCGCGAACTCCTGGCATTCGGCCCGGCCAATCGCGATGCCCAGATCTTGCAGTGGCGGCTGCAGATCGTCACCGGCCGGTCGGAAGCGGCCGTCGCCGCCGCGGCGCGCGAGATCCGCGACCGGCCGCAAGATGTCGAGGCGATGCTCATGCTGGCGGGGCTGCTGCGGCTCGCCGGTCGTCCCGGGCAGGCGATCGCACTGCTCGACCATGCGCTTTCGCTCGATCCGCGGCGACCCGACGTCCGGTTCGCCCGGATCGAGGCCGGACTGGCGCTCGGCGAGTGGCGGCCGCCCGGCCTTTCCGCAGCTGCGCCGCTTCCTGACGACATCCTGCTGCCCGCAGCCATCTCAGCCGAAGACGTCATCGTCTTCGCCCGCTATCTGACCGACGGCGCCGACCGGCCGCCGCGGCGCGTCGCCGCCTCGCCCGAGGCACTGGCCGTGCTGTCGCATGTGCGGGGCAAGATCGTGGCCTCGTCCGGGACCGGTGCCGTGGCTGCGTCGCTGGCCGAACTGGCAGCAGCACATGGCCCCCACCCCGAGACGGTCCCCTATCTTGCCGCCGAATCCGACAGGCGCCGCCGCTGGCTGGCGGCGCTGAGCGAATTTCCGCGCCCATGGCTTGGCGTTGCCTTCGATGGCGAACCGCTGTCGCTCGATGCGGCGCGGCTGACGACGCTCGTCAGCACCTTTCCGGGCACTGTCGTCAGCCTGGCCGTCGGGGAGGCGCGCCGCCAGTTGGCCGCCTGGCCCGAGGCGATCGATGCCGGTCTGCATTTCGCCGATGCGGCCGAGGCGATCGCCGCCATCGACTGTCTCGACATGGTCGTCGGTCCCGACGGTGTGGCGATGCACATCGCCGGCGCGCTCGACCGGCCCGGCGTGGCGATCGTCGCCAGCAACGCGCACTGGGCCTTCGCCGGAGCCTGCGGGCGCTCGCTGTGGTACCCGAGCCTCCACGTGGCGCGTCAGGCGGCGCCGGCGGACTGGCCAAGCGCGGTTGCCGCCGCCGCCGCCCCATTCGCAGGCCTCGTAGCGGCGCTGTTGCGGCAAGGCACGGACGGCGACCCGCTAGAGCATCGGACCCGGAAGTGGGAACCGGTTCCGGGCTGATTCCGATGCTCAAACAACACGACAGAGCGCCGGTCCGATTCCAATTGGTCGGCCGACGCTCTCTAGAAATCACCGCGCCATGAGATCGGCGTAGCGCAGGATGGTCATCGGCGGATAGGCGCCAAGCTGCAACGCCACCGGCATCTTCACCGACATGACGAAGCGGGACAGCTTGAGTGTCGGCAGATCGCCCGGCACCGCCTTCTCCGACAGGATCCGGTAGGCTTGATGGGCCGAGATCTGCGCGATACTGCGCAATGTCCCGGTGAGGCCAAGCAGGCAATCGCCTTCGGCCATCAGCGATTCACCCGAGCAGAAGACCGGTATGTGAGCGGCATTGGCCAATTGGGTGAACGTCTTGATGTTGCTTCGCAGGAACGAGCTCGAGCCGAAGGAGATGAAGTCCGGCTTGCCGGCGGCGACCTTGGCGATCGCCTGCGGCAGATCCGCCGGATCGGGACGGCCGTTCGCCCCGAGCGGCAGCGCGTACTCGATCGTTGCCACGCCGAGCCGCTTGGCCGCCTGCACCATGTCGTCCTTGGCCGCCACCGAATTGGCTTCGTCCGGGCCGTAGACCATGGCGATCGTCTTCACCGGGCGATAGCTCTGCATGGCCCTGAGCAACGCCTCGGACGAGATCGCGTAAAGGCCGCCTGCGACATTCGGCCTGCCGCTGGTGTCGTTGGAGCGGGTGATCTTGGCGCCGAGCGGGTCGGTCACGTAGTAGTAGACGACCGGAATATCCGTCACGAACTTGCTCTGATCGACCGCGTCGTAGGGGCCGACGAAGGCGAGCGTCACGCTGGTGCCCCAGGTGGCGATCAGGTCCGGCTTCAGATCCTTGGCTTCGGCAACCATCGCCGGCAGGTTTTCAGCCCGGCTGTCGGCGCTGCGGTCGATGAAGCTGACGTTGAGGCCACGCCCGGTCAGATATTGCTTGAACGCGGTGCAGACCTCTTCGCAGCCGCGCCAGGTCGCCATCAAGACGCGGACCGAAGGCGCGGGTCCGTCGGCTGCGGCCGGCACCGTCCCCAGCAGCAGACAGACGGCGGCGGCGCGAATGAGCAGGGACGTCTGTGCGATCATGCGCTGGCTTCCTGTGGGTTGGGATCGCCGGGTCCGCCCGCGAGCCGGGTCAGGGCGGCATAGAGCAGGGTGGCGGTGAGAACGGTCAGACCGAGAATGAAGATCGAGCTCCGGTAGCCCCAGGCTGGCACCAGCGCGGCAACGAACAGTGGCCCGGCCAGCGCCCCGAGGCGTTCGAGCACGCGATAGACGCCGAGCGCCACCGAATTGGGCACGCCGCGCAGCTGCGCGCATTCTTCGAGCATGATCGCGCCGCGCGACGGGCCGCCGATGGCCTGCGCCAAGCCCATCAACACCACCGCGAGGATCAACCACAGCCCCCCACCACCGGCAGCGATCGGAACGAGCGCGCCGATGCCGGAGAGCGCCAGCCCGGCGGCGGCAAATCCGCGGTGACGGCCGCCGCTGTCGGCCCAGCGCGCAGCGAGGCGGCTGGCAATGAGGCTGGTCAGAAAGTACGTCATCACGATGCGACCGATCATCGAGGTCGAGAACCCTTCCTCATGCAGCAGCAGCGGCGTGGCGTAGTAGACGAAGCCGGTGACCACCATCTGCGCCGGCCAGGCGAGGAAGATCGACGCCGAGACGAAGCGCAGCGATTTGAACGGCCTGAGGTCGAGCCACCGGCCCCGCACCGGCGCCTCCGTCCGGACGGGCTGCTCGCGGCCGGAGCCAAAGGCGTCGCGGAAAGCGCCGAACGACAGTTGGGTCGCAATCACCGCGATGACGACGGCGATGAAGAACGCGCCGGCAAACCCGGCGCGATCGGCCAGAATCGCGCCGGTCGACGTGCCGCAGATGCCGCCGGCGATATAGGCGGCACCGTAGACGACGGCACCCTTGGCCAGCGAACCACTCGAACTCGTCTGGCGAATGTGGTCGAGCGCGGCGATCGAGACGATGGCGAAGCCAGCGCCTTCGACAACGCGAAACGCCGCCAGAACGGGGATGGTGGTCGAAAACGCCTCGCCCAACAGCCCGACGATGGTCGGCGCCATGCCGAGGAGATAAGCATTGGCCGTGCCGTAGCGCGAGACCAACATGCCGGCCAGCGGCGTGGAGAGAAGCGAGGCGAGAACATAGACGGTCATCGGCAGGGCGACGACGACGCTGCGTTCAAATCCCGGCAGTGGCTGATAGATCGCATCGGCGAAGATCGGAAGGAACGACCGCGACAGCTCCGTTGCCAGGAAGAACAGGAACAGCGGCAGGCGTAGGTGCGAGGCCGCCGCAGTGCGGATTTCGCGCGGCGCGGAACCTTCGGCAAAACGTCCGGCAATCCCGCCGAGGTCCGATGCGGCTCCGCTCAATCGGCCACCGGCCGCGACGATGGCAGCGGCGATCCGTCGATACCGCTGATCGAGCCGCACGACCGCCCCGTTCAGCAGCGACAGGCAGCGCGCCACCTCCGGCAGTCCGCGCGGGCG
>JARLIU010000292.1 GCA_031291595.1 Ancalomicrobiaceae bacterium
CAGCCAAACCTCCGCTCCTTGCGGAAGCCACGATTGCAGACCATATTCCCTGCTGACGGTAATCTGACAGCCGGTTGTCATGCTCAGGCGGGCTGCCGGCGGGTCTCACCGTTGATTTGTCAACTCGAAAGGGTAACCGATGTCGAACTACGGGAACCAGCAGGCGCGGTTCGGCTCGACGGTTGCGCGTGGAGACGCGCAGGCCATCGACCAGGGTCTGCGCTCCTACATGCTCTCCATCTACAACTACATGGCGATCGGCGTGCTCGTGACGGGCATCGTCGCGCTGGTAGTCTTCAATATGGCGGTGACGACCGTCGGCGCGCCCGATGCCGTGGCGCAGGTCCGTGGCGGTCTGGCGTTGACCGAATTCGGCCGGCTGATCTACATCTCGCCGCTGAAGTACCTGGTCATGTTCGCCCCGCTTGGCGTCGTGCTGCTGTTCAGCTGGCAGCTGAACCGCATGCAGGTGGCAACTGCGCAGGCGGTGTTCTGGCTCTACGCCGCCTTGGTCGGCGCGTCGCTGTCGATCATCTTCCTGATCTACACCGCGACCTCGATCACTCAGGTGTTCTTCGTCACGGCGATCGCCTTCGGCGGCCTGTCGCTTTACGGCTACACCACCCGTCGCTCGCTGTCGGGGATGGGCTCGTTCCTGATGATGGGCCTGTTCGGGCTGATCGGCGCGTCGCTGCTGAACCTGTTCTTCCACTCCAGCGCACTGCAGTTCGCCGTCTCGGTGGTCGGCGTGCTGATCTTCGCAGGCCTCACCGCCTACGATACGCAGAAGTTGAAGGATCAGTATATCTACAGCCTCGAATACGCTGACGGCACGACCGTCGGCCGCGCAGCTGTGGCGGGCGCCCTCAACCTCTACCTCGACTTCATCAACATCTTCCTCTACCTCTTGCAGCTGTTCGGCCAGCAGCGGAACTGAAGATCGCGACTGACGTCGGACAACACCCGGAGCATCTCCCGATCCGACGACATCGTCCGATCGACAGGCAAGGGCTCTGAGGCCAGGAATTGGGGCGCGGGATCATCTCGCGCCCTTTCATTTTTGCGCAGCAGAGCCCTCCGAATAGGCAGTTGTACGGATACGCCGCCGCCGCTAGGGATGGCGGCATGTTTGAGAGTCTCGCCACCACCTACGGCATCCCCTCGCTTTTCGTGCTGATCTGGTCGACCGGCTGGGTGGTCGTGCTGTTCGTCACGCCGCATGCCGATCCGTTGACCTTCCTCGTCGTCCGCTTCGTGCTCGCTGGCGGGCTGATGGCGTTGATCGCCTGGCGCTTCGGCGCGCATCTGCCGAAGAACCCGCGCTATATCCTCCACGCCATTGGCTCGGGCCTGTTCCTGCACGGCTTCTATCTCGCCGGCATCTGGTGGGCGCTCGGCCAGGGCGTGCCGACCGGCCTGTCGGCGCTGATCGCCGCGCTGCAGCCGCTGATGACTGCCGCCGTCGCACCGTTTCTGCTCAACGAACGCCTGAGCGGGGCCCGCATCCTCGGCATCGTCCTCGGCTTTGCCGGCCTCGTGGTGGCGCTCAGCCCGAAACTGGCCGGGCTCGATCCGGCGCATCTGTGGACATCGCTCGGCCCGATCCTGGTCAACGTCGTTGCCATGGTGTCGGTGACCGGCGGCACCTTCTACCAGAAAGCGGCGCTGCACGGCGGCGACCTCAGGGTCACGGCGTCGCTGCAATATTTGGGCGCGCTGATCGTGGCGCTGCCGCTGGCGTTTGTCCTCGAACCGATGCGGCTCACCTGGACCCTCGAGACCGCGCTCGCCATGGCCTGGAGCGTGCTCGGCCTGTCGATCGGTGCCATTTCCCTGCTTTTGATGCTGATCCGCCGCGGCGACGTGTCGCGCGCGGCGACGCTGATCTACCTGGTGCCGCCGACGGCGGCACTGCAGGCCTGGCTGGTGAAGGGCATCGTCATGACGCCAATCGAACTTGCCGGGATGGCCATCACCATCGCCGGCGTGGCGCTCGCTTCGCGCCGCTGAAGCAAACTCCCGGTTTCCCAGACGAATGGTGCATTGCGGATGCGGCTGTCCGCCGTAAGGTGCGCGGCAAAACAGCCGCGGCGCCGCACGCCAGCGCCAAGACGTCGCATTGCCGGGAGAACGACCATGCCGACCAGCCCCATCGCCCTTCTCGCCCGCACCGAAAAAGCCGTCGACGCACTCGATCAGCTGCTTGTCTCGGCCAAGGCCCGCGTCCGCGCCCTGGTGGAGAAGGACGGCCGGGTCTCATCGGCGCTCGTCGACAACGAGCAGCGCGCCGCGCATGGGCTCGCCTGGATCGCCACCTACGTCGAGGCGTTGCGCGAGATGGCCGGCTATGCCGAAAGGCTGGTGGCCGACGGCCGCTTCGGCGTGGCGGAAGAAGCCATCGTCCGCATCGCCTTCGGCGAATATCTGGCACAGCTGATCGGCGGCATCCCGATGTCGCAAGGCGAGATCGTCCGTCCCGCCGATCTGGGCCTCAGCCGCGACGAGCTGGCACCATTCGACAGCGAGGCGATCCAGACGCTGATCGCCCACGGCAATACGCCGGCCAATCGCGCCACCCTCGTCGCGGCTATGGCGGCGGGCGAAGGCCAGGCGACCGTCGGCGACCCCGGCCTTGATGAGACGCTCGAACAGTTCCGCCTCGAGATGCGCCGCTTCGCCGACGATGTCATCGTACCGAATGCCCACAAGTGGCACCTCGCCAACGCCTATATCCCGCTCGACGTCGTGTCGCAGCTGGCCGACCTCGGCGTGTTCGGCCTGACCATTCCGGAACAGTTCGGCGGCCTCGGCCTCGGCAAGGAATCCATGTGCGTGGTGACGGAGGAACTGTCGCGCGGCTACATCGGCGTCGGTTCGCTCGGCACACGCTCGGAGATCGCCGCCGAACTGATCCTCGGCGGCGGCACCGACGCGCAGAAGTCCGAGTGGCTGCCGCAGATCGCCTCCGGAAAGGTGCTGCCGACTGCCGTCTTCACCGAGCCCAACACCGGCTCCGACCTCGGCGCGCTCAGGACCCGCGCCGTCAGGGACGGCGAGACCTACCGCATCACCGGCAACAAGACCTGGATCACCCATCCGGTCAGAGCCGACCTGATGACCATTCTCGCCCGCACCGATCCGGCATCGACCGACTACCGCGGGCTGTCGATGTTCCTCGCGTCGAAGCCGCGCGGCAACGACTCCGAACCCTTCCCGGTGGCCGGCCTCAGCGGCGGCGAGATCGAGGTCCTCGGCTATCGCGGCATGAAGGAGTTCGAACTCGCCTTCGACGGCTTCGAGGTGCCGGCGGCCAACCTGCTCGGCGGCGTTGAGAACCAGGGCTTCAAGCAGCTGATGCAGACCTTCGAGAGCGCCCGCATCCAGACCGCGGCCCGCGCCGTCGGCGTGGCGCAGAATGCGCTCGAACTCGGCCTAAGATATGCCCGGGAGCGCATCCAGTTCGGCCGGCCGCTGATCGCCTTCCCGCGCGTCGCCGACAAGCTGGCGATGATGGCCGTCGAGATCATGGTCGCCCGCCAGCTGAGCTATTTCGCCGCACGGCAGAAGGACCAGGGCCGCCGCTCCGATCTCGAAGCGGGCATGGCCAAGCTCCTCGGCGCCCGCGTCGCCTGGGCCGCCGCCGACAATGCGCTGCAGATCCATGGCGGCAACGGCTTTGCGCTCGAATTCGAGATCAGCCGGGTGCTGTGCGACGCGCGCATCCTCAACATCTTCGAAGGCGCCGGCGAAATCCAGGCGCAGGTGATCGCCCGCCGCTTGCTGGATAATACAAATTGAAGTTGCACTTATCAATACTTATAAATTCAAGATTGTGATACACCCCTAACTAAATTCCGTCCCATCCACAAATTGGGGGATGAAACTGGTGCGGGTGTGGTAAAGGATATCTGGCGCTGGGTTCAGGGGATCCCAGCCACTGTCAACAACTCGACCGGCCAGTTCTGCTGGCCGGTCTTTTTCTGTCTGGTTCCCGACCGCGCAACTCGCCGCACTCACGCCCGTTCGAGCGCCACGGCGATGCCCTGGCCGACGCCGATGCACATCATGGCAAGCGCGTATCTGGCGCCTGCGAGCGCCAGTTCCAGCGCTGCCGAGCCGGCGATGCGGGCGCCCGACATGCCGAGCGGATGGCCGAGCGCGATGGCGCCGCCATTGCGGTTGACGCGCGCATCGTCGTCGGCGAGCCCGAGATGGCGGAGAACCGCCAGCGCCTGAGCAGCGAAGGCTTCGTTGAGCTCGATGACGCCGTAATCTGCCATGGTCAGCCCGAGCCGGGCATTGAGCTTCTCGGCCGCCGGCGCCGGGCCGAAGCCCATGATGCGCGGCGGCACGCCCGCGGTCGCTCCGCCGAGAATGCGGGCTACCGGGATAAGCCCGTGTCGTTTCACCGCAGCTTCCGAGGCGACGATCAATGCGGCAGCCCCATCATTGATGCCTGACGAATTGCCCGCCGTCACCGACCCGCCGGCACGGAACGGCGTCGGCAATCGGAGCAGCGCCTCGATCGTCGTCGACGGCCGCGGATGCTCGTCCTCGTTGACCACGATCGGCGCACCCTTCTTCTGCGCGATCTCGACCGCCACGATCTCCTCGGCCAGCCGGCCGCTCGCCATCGCCCGGCCGGCCTTGACCTGCGAGAGAACCGCGAACGCATCCTGGTCGGCGCGGCTGACAGTAAAGTCTTCCGCCACGTTCTCCGCCGTCTCCGGCATGGACTCGACGCCGTACTGCGCCTTCATCAGCGGATTGACGAAGCGCCAGCCGATGGTCGTGTCGTGGATCTCGGTCGAGCGGCTATAGGCGGTCTCCGCCTTGGGGATGACGAAGGGCGCCCGGCTCATGCTCTCCACCCCGCCGGCGACCATCAGGTCAGCTTCGCCGGCCCGGATCGCCCGCGCCGCGGTGATCAGCGCATCCATGCCCGAGCCGCACAGGCGGTTCATCGTCGTCCCCGACACCGATGCCGGAAAGCCGGCGAGAAGCAGCGCCATGCGCGCCACGTTGCGGTTGTCCTCGCCGGCCTGATTGGCGCAGCCGAGGATCACGTCGTCGACCGCCGCAAAGTCGAGGTTCGGATGGCGCGAGCGAAGCTCTTTCAGCGGGATTGCCGCCAGGTCGTCGGGGCGCACCGGGGCGAGCGCGCCACCGAAGCGGCCGATCGGCGTGCGTACATAGTCGCAGATGAAAGCTTCGCTCATGTCAGGCAGCCTTGTGTGCGTGGCGCGTCCGCGCCTGGATATCGCGCAGCACGGACAATTCCTCCGCCGTCGGAGCCGGCGTCTCGGCAACGGCAGTCGCGAATTTGAGCGGCCAGCCTGAGGCCGCCGCCACCGCCTCGCGCGCAACCCCCGGATGGATGGAGGTGACCGTCAGTTCTTTCGTCAGCGGATCCGGCTCCATGATGCAAAGGTCGGTGATGACGGCCGTCGGACCCTTGGTCTTCAGCCCCAACCGGGCGCGATGGTCGCCGCCCTCCCCGTGCCCCATCGAGGTAATGAACGGCAGTTTCTCGACGAAGGCGCGTGTGCCCATCGCCATGGTGATCAGGATGCGACCGCAGTTGGAAGCGATTTCCGGCGCGCCGCCACCGCCCGGCAGCCGCACCTTCGGATGCGCATAGTCGCCGACCACGGTCGTATTCAGATTGGCGAAACGGTCGATCTGCGCCCCGCCGAGAAAGCCGGTGGTGATGCGCCCGCCCTGCAGCCAGTAGCGGAACATCTCCGGCACAGAGACCGTGAACAGCGCCGTCTCGCACAGTTCGCCATCGCCGATCGACAACGGCAGCACGTCCGGCTTGGTGGCGATGGTGCCGCTCTCGTAGATCAGCGTGATATCGGGCGCATGCGTCAGCCGGGCTAGGTTGCAGGCGGCCGACGGCGCGCCGATGCCGACGAAGCAGATGTCGGCGTTGGTCAGCGCCCGGGCCGCTGCGATCGTCATCATCTCGGTCGGGGTGACTGTCTCGCTCATGTTGGCCTCATTCACTCGGCGGCTGCTTGGCGCCGCGCATATCGGGCGAAATCTTCCGGCCGGCCGGACAGCACGTTGTCCTGCAGCCAGGCGAGAAAACTCTGCCGCTCGCGGGCGATTTTGTCCCAGGCGATGTAGAAGGCGTTGTTGCGCTGATAATGCCCGAACGCATAGGACGGATAGGCGCCGCCCGGCACATGCGCGATCGCCGTGATCGTCCAATGCGGCAGCACGACCGAATTGGGCGACGGCGGCTGCAGTTCCTCGACGATCTCTTCGACGGTCACGACCGAGCGTTTGGCCGCCAGCACCGCCTCCTTCTGCACCCCGACGATGCCTTCCACCAGCACATTGCCCTTCCGGTCGGCGCGCTGGGCATGGATGACGGCGACATCCGGGCGGATGGCCGGCACGGCTGCCAGCACCTCAGCCGTGAACGGGCAGGTGACGGTTCTGATCATCGGATTGACCTTCGGCAGGTCGGCACCGATGTAGCCCCTGAGCATGGCGAACGGCAGGTTCGCCGCCCCGGCCTCGTAGGCGTTCGCCATGGCGGCGTGTGAATGTTCCTCGAGCTCCAAGGCCTGTGGCCAGCCGTTCTCCACCGCGTCGCGCATGCGATGCAGCGAGCCGACGCCGGGATTGCCGCCCCACGAGAATTTGAGTTTCCGGGCGCATCCCGCGCCGATCATCTGGTCGTAAATGATGTCGGGCGTCATCCGGATGAGCGTCAGCTCCCGCCGGCCCTGCCGGATGGTCTCATGCGCGGCGGCAAACGGGATCAGGTGGGTGAAGCCTTCGTAGGCGACGGTGTCGCCGTCGTGCACATTTGCCGCGATTGCCGCGGCGAGCGGCATGAGCTCTGCCATGGCTCGGGCTCCTCGGGTGGAAAGGCGTCGGGAACGGCCGATCGCGGGTGAGGCGATCTGCCGTCCAGCTAAGGCACGAACCGCATCCGCGTCAACACGGATTGTGCGTTATTTGATGTTTGTTCAATTAACGCACATAATGGGCCCGATGGTGCGAGGCGAGTGAGGGGCGATGCGCGAGACCGATCTGATGGCCGGCTTTGCCAAGGGGTTGAAGGTGATCGAAACCTTCGACGACATGCGCCCGCGCCTCTCCATCGCCGATGTCAGCAAATGGACCGGCTACGATCGGGCGACCGCCCGCCGCTGCCTGCTCACGCTGGTCGACTGCGGCTATGCCGATTTCGACGGCAAGTATTTCTCCCTGACGCCGCGCATCCTGCGCCTCGGCCATGCCTACCTCGCCGCCACGCCGCTGCCGCGCCTGACCCAGCCGTATCTCGAGCGGCTGTCGGAGCGTACCGGCGAGAGCGTCTCGGCCTCGGTCATGGACGGCAACGAGATCATCTACATCGCCCGCGCCGCGCAACGCCGGGTGATGTCGATCAACCTCGGGCCCGGCAGCCGGCTGCCCGCCTATTGCGCCTCCATGGGCCGCGTGCTGTTGGCGGCGCTGCCGGAGGCCAAGGCCCGCGCCCTGCTGGAAGCGACTGATCGCAAGCCGCTCACCCCCAACACCAAGACCGATCTCGACGCGCTGATGGACGAACTGGCGATCGTGCGGCGTCAGGGCTACGCCTCGATCGACCAGGAACTGGAGATCGGCCTCTGCTCCATTGCCGTGCCGATCGAGAATGCCCGCGGCCAAGTGGTCGCCGCCATCAATATCGGCACCTCGTCGCTGCACTACACGCCGGCGACGCTGGTGGAAAAACTGCTGCCGGAGATGCGCGACACCCAGGCCGACATGCGGCTGGTCCTGGCGTAAAGCGAGGTCGCAGCCGATCCAGCGGAATTGCACTTGAGGCCGGAGCGGCCAAGGACCCCACCGATCGAGACGGGACGGGTCCCTCCTCGGGCACGCCGGTGCGCGGCGAGCCCATCGCGTGCCCGCAAGCAACCGGATCAAGCTCCGCAAGACAGCGCTCTGGTCAAACCGCGATGTCGACCGGTGTCGCGGCATCAGCCGTCGCGTTACGCCGCATCTTGTCCTTCAGCTCTGTCTTGAATTCATCCGTCAGCTTCTTTTGGTCATCCACCGACAAGGACCCAAATTGGTCTTCCGTCAGGTGATGCCGCGCCAGAAACAGCTTGAACATGCGCTGCTCGGGCGTGCCCTTCATCAGGTCCACGAACTGTTGCGCGGGATCGCTGGCCGGCGTCTCCAAACCCGAACCGGCGTCGGTACCGGAGAGAAATTGCCCAAACGACGAGGCACCCAGCAAATTCTGCCGGCTCTGCGCAGCAGAACTCTGCCCGGAGCCGTATCCCGAGACCGCGGAAACCGTCATGATTGCCCTCGCATCGACTTACCAACCGGCATCGATGCATGCAATGCGGGTGCCAAACTGTCGGCATGACCGGCGGCAATCGGGACCGGGCCGCCAGCCGACACGCCGCGGCTCCCCGGCAGCGCCGCTCGTCCGCCGACTCGGCTAAGCCTTGTCCAGCTCGTCGATATCTTCGAACACGCCGATCTCGACCTCGAACGACACCTTCTCGCCGGGTTCGATCATCCGCGCCCCGCCGCGCGCCAGCACGTCGGTGCGCCCTTCGAGGCGCGCAGTGGTCGGCTCCAGCCCGACCACGTACTCCTGCTCGCCCATCATCTTCCATTCGACCAGCATGGGAAGCGTGTCGGTCTTGTATCTGACGTAGGCGCCAAGCTGGATGTCGGCGTTGAACAGCACGGCATGCGCATAGCCCCGCTTGCCGTCGAGATGGTGATAGAAGCACTGCTCGGCGTATCCGGCCGTCGGCTCCTGGAAGCGATCATGGGTCGGCAGTCCCGGCACGGCGCTGGCGTCGCGCGGCTCGACCTTGCCGCCGGACGTCAGCAGCCGAGTGCTCGGGCCAACGAGCGGATAGCCGAAGTTGCAGTGGTACAGCAGCAGCGCCGGCTCGGACGAAAAGCCGCCATTCTCCAGCGTGTCCTTGATCACCAGACGACTGTCTCCGAGCTTGGTGGAGATCTGGCGCCGGAGCACCAGGCACTCGCCGAAAATCCGCGCCTGCCGGACGACGCCGGCGACGGTGATGACGAAGTCGTTGCCCTGCCAGTCCTGATGCACCGAGACGTCTTCCGCCGGCGTGTTGCTGACGCGGCCATGCAGGCCGTAGGCCTCGGAGCCGTCCGAGCAGGGCACCCCGATATTCGACAATCCGGCGGTCGTCAGCAGCCCGGCATGAAAATTCCTGAGGAAGCCGATCGTGCCGTCTTCGGTGAAGCGGTTGGCGGCGACGACACCCGACTTCGAGATATAGCCGAGCGGCATGCCGCGGTACGTCGCCCAGGCGATATCGAGGCCGCGTCCGGGCAGAACGGTGAAGTCGAAGCCGCTCCCGGTCCTGACGTCGACCGCCTGGGTGCCCCTGGCCTGCCCCGAGGTGAGCTCATAGGCCCGGGCCCCGCCGATTTGCGACATATGGCCGATGCGTCGCGTCAGGTAGTCCCTGCTGATATCCTTGCCATAGAGCCTTGCCACGTCGGATCCTCCCAACATTCGGTTTTGTTTGATCTTATTGCCAGTTGGGTCGCGGCTTCAAGCGGAACTCCTTGCGACGAATCCGTATAGACGGCCCGCCATCTCGCGGCGAGGGGCGAACTCCGCAGCGCTCGGCAAGCCGCTCATCCGGTCGCAGCCATCCCAGGTGCTGGCGCGGCGCATTTTCAACCCGGATCCCAGCCATCGCGGAACAGTCCAACAGGCACGTCGAGATCCGGTTCGAGGTTTGGCTCTATTCTGCCGTCAAACCGTCGACGGTCAAGGCAATGCGGCAACGATGATCGCACCGCCAAGCTCACGGCCGGCGCAAGCAGGCCGAAGGTCGGAAATGCTTCCGGGGACGTGCCGCAAACGCGTTCACACCATGGCGAATAGCGGCACGCGCTATTTGATCCAGGTGCGGACGTCCTCAGCCTTCGGCAAGCCACCCGCATGCACCACCTTGCCATCGACCACGATGCCTGGCGTCGCGGCGATGCCCCAGCCGGCGATAGCGGCATAGTCGGTGACTTTTTCGATCGCGACGGCGACGCCGAGCCTGTCGGCCTCCGTCTGGATCATGTCTGCCGTCGCCTGGCAGCGCGCGCAGCCGGGCCCGAGAACTTTGACCTGTTTCATGACATTTCCTCTGTGTGATAAGGGCGCCCGAGCCGATGGCCGGCCGGGTGAGATCTGGCAGTTTGCCGACGCGCCGCCAACCGCCGGTCATGATCCGGGCGATCAGCCCCGGCGCCGATGACGTCGATACCGGGCATGGGCAGGCTCCTCGCCATCTCTGCCGCGGCGGCGAGTGCCCGCGCCGGCGGTCAGGCAAACAGCACGTTGAACAGGGTGCCGACTGCCAGGATGCCGAGGCCGACGACCCCGACGAACACGGCGATCAGTTTCAGCGACAAGACTTTACGCAGGATGATCATCTCGGGTGCCGAGAGCGCGATGACGCTCATCATGAAGGCGATGACGGTGCCGAGCGCGGCGCCCTTGGCGATCAGGGCCTGGACGACCGGGATGATGCCGGCGGCGTTTGAATAGATCGGAATGCCGATGACGACGGCGGCCGGCACCGACCACCAGGCATCGCGACCCATGATCGCGGCGATGAGATCGACCGGCACGTAGCCGTGGATGAAGGCGCCGAGCGCGATGCCGGCGATGATCCACATCCACACCTTGCCGACGATATCCTTGACCGCCTCGATGCCGGCTTGGACGCGGTCGGTGACGGTGAGGCTGTTGGCCGGCAGATCGACGGCGCCAGAGCGCACCTTCAGTACCCAAGGCTCCAGCCAACCTTCCAGATGCAGGCGGCCGATCACCCAGCCGGAGACAATCGCGACGCCGAGGCCGAAGCCGAGATAGCTCAGCGCCACCTGCCAGCCGACGAGGGCGAACAGGAGCCCCAACACCACCTCGTTGACCATCGGCGCGGCGATCAGGAAGGAGAAGGTTACGCCCAGCGGCACGCCGGCCGAGACGAAGCCGATGAACAGCGGGACCGCCGAGCAGGAGCAGAACGGCGTGACGATGCCGAGCGAAGCGGCGGCGACGTTGCCGAGCCCCTCGCGACGCCCGGCCAGCAGCGCCCGCGTCCGTGTCGCCGAGAAGAAGCTGCGCACGACGCCCATGGCGAACACCACCAACGTCAACAGCATCAGCACTTTCGGCGTGTCGTAGAGGAAGAAGGCGGCGGCCTCTTCCAAATGGCTGCCGCGTTCGAGCGGCAAAGCCGAAACCGCCCAGCCAGCGGCGGGTTCGAGCGCCGCGTAGACAACGCCCCAGGCGATGAGGGCGCCGAAGGTGCCGATGAGCGCCTGGGTGGCGCTCGGCCGCTTGTCCGGCTCGATGACCGATGCGTTGTAACTGCGGCTCATGCGGTTTGCCTCTTTGGTTCAATCGGCCCCTGTTCGGCCGAGCCTTGTTCGATCGGGATAACCAGCACCGCATCGACGACGGCGGCAATGCGCGGGTCGAGGCCGGGATTGCGGCGATAGCGCACCCATTGCGCGTCGCGCCGGTCGACGAGAAGTCCGGCGACTTTGAGCACGCTCATATGCCGCGACATGCGCGATTGGCTGGCACCGAGCTTTGCCATCAACTCGCAGACGCAATGCTCGCGCCCGTCCCACAGCAGGCGCAGCGCCTTGAGACGGGTTGGGTCGGCAAGGGTCGACATCAGGTTTGCCGGGTCGATCATTTGAATATCCGTTTATCCGCGTTAACGCATAAGCTAGGCGGCCTGCGTGCTCGTGTCCATCCGCGGAACTACGGCGAACGTCGACTTGCCTGGATTCGATTAATCGAGTATCGTCGAACTATGGATGCAACCGAAGCCCTGCTCGCCTTCGCCGCGCTGTCGCAGTCGACCCGTCTCGACGTGCTCCGGCTGTTGATGGAATTCGAACCGACCGGACTTGCCGCCGGCGAAGTGGCGCGCCGCGCGGGCGTGCCGCAGAACACCATGTCGACGCACTTGGCGGTGCTGACGCGTGCCAGCCTGATCACTGCCGAACGGCGCAGTCGCTTGATCATCTATCGTGCCAACGTCGAGACCGTCGGCGCCCTCGTACATTTTCTCACCAAGGACTGCTGTGGCGGCAATCCATCGGTCTGCGCCGCCCTCGGCGCCGGCGAAGCATCCACCTGTTCGACAGAGACCCACAGCGAAGAAGAGGCTCTCCATGGTTGACCGCGTCTATAATGTGCTTTTCCTGTGCACCGGAAACTCCGCCCGTTCCATCCTCGCCGAGAGCATCTTGCGCAAGGATGGGCGCGGCCGCTTCAACGCCTTTTCCGCCGGCAGCCATCCGAAGGGCGTCGTCAGCCCCTTCGCGCTGAAGGTGCTCGACCGCTATGAGTATCCGACCGATGGCTTCCGCTCGAAGCCCTGGGACGAGTTCGCCACTCCGGATGCGCCTGAGCTGGATTTCGTGCTGACCGTCTGCGACAACGCCGCCGGCGAAGTCTGCCCGGTCTGGCCGGGCCAGCCGATGTCGGCGCATTGGGGCATCGAAGACCCCGCCGCGGTCGAGGGTTCGGACATCCAGAAGGAGGCCGCCTTCAACGCCGCCTTCCGCTACCTGAAGAACCGCATCTCGGCCTTCATCGCCTTGCCGATGGCCAGCATCGACCGCCTGGCGCTCACCAACCGGCTCAAGGACATCGGCGACCTCGAAGGATCGACGGCGGTCAAGGGAGAGGTGAAATGAGTGCCGTATCGCGGAAGCTGTCGTTCCTGGATCGTTGGCTGACCCTGTGGATCTTCGCCGCCATGGCCGCGGGCGTCGCCATCGGCTCACTCGTGCCGGGCGTGGAAGGCTTCATCAACCGCTTCCAGGTCGGCACCACCAACGTGCCGATCGCCCTCGGCCTGATCCTGATGATGTATCCGCCGTTTGCCAAGGTGCGCTACGAAGAGCTGCCCGACGTCTTCCGCGACCGCAAGGTGCTCGGCCTGTCGCTCATCCAGAACTGGGTCGTCGGGCCGATCCTGATGTTCGCGCTCGCCATCATCTTCCTGCCGGATAAGCCGGAATACATGGTCGGACTGATCATGATCGGGCTGGCGCGCTGCATCGCCATGGTGATCGTGTGGAACGAGCTCGCCAAGGGTTCGACCGAATATGCCGCCGGTCTCGTCGCCTTCAATTCGATCTTCCAGGTGCTGTTCTACAGCGTCTACGCCTGGGTGTTCATCACGCTCTTACCGCCGTTGTTCGGCCTCTCCGGCTCGGTGGTCGACGTGTCGATCCGCCAGATCGCCGAGAGCGTCTTCGTCTATCTCGGCATTCCCTGCATCGCCGGCCTGTTGACCCGGGTGATTATGCTGCGCTTCGTGTCGAAGGACTGGTACCACAGCCACTTCGTGCCGAAGATCGGTCCGATCACCCTCGTCGCGCTGCTCTTCACCATCGTCGTGATGTTCTCGCTCAAGGGCAAGCTGATCGTCGAGATCCCCGTCGACGTGGTCAGGATCGCCATCCCGCTGCTGATCTACTTCGTGGTGATGTTCGCGCTGTCCTTCGTCATGAGCCGCGGCATCGGCACCGACTACGGCCGCTGCACCACGCTGTGCTTCACCGCGGCAAGCAACAACTTCGAGCTGGCGATCGCGGTGGCTGTCGCGGTCTACGGCATTAATTCCGGCGCGGCGTTTGCCGCTGTCATCGGCCCGCTGGTCGAGGTGCCGGTGATGATCGCCCTCGTCAACGTGGCGCTGTGGACGCGCAGTCGTTATTTCCCGAAAGAGACCATGGCCTGAAACCGCCCGCACTCGCCTGACTGCAATTTCGCAGACAACGCCCTCGTCCCGATTGGACCAGGGCGCTACCGCGTCTGACACCTTTGTTGCTACGGAGCCGACCCATGGACATCGTCATCTACCACAACCCGGATTGCGGCACGTCGCGCAATACGCTGGCGCTGATCCGCTATGCCGGGATCGAACCGCATGTCATCGAGTATTTGAAGACACCACCGTCACGGGCGCTTTTGGCCAGCCTCATCGCCCGCATGGGCGTTCCCGTACGGTCGGTCATTCGCGAGAAGGGCACGCCCTATGCCGAGCTCGGTCTCGCCGATCCGGCGCTGACCGACGACCAACTCATCGATGCGATGCTGGCGCATCCGATCCTGATCAATCGGCCGATCGTCGTCTCGCCAAACGGTGTCAAGCTGTGCCGCCCGTCGGAGGCCGTGCTCGACCTGTTGCCACCAATGCCGAGGGGCGAGTTCCGCAAGGAAGACGGCGAATTGGTACTCGATGCCGACGGAAATCGCGTCGCCGCCGGGTAATCGCACCATCCTGCGACGGGACTTTCCCACCGCATCGAACGACGTCTAGCTGAGGAAGCGATTTTGGTGTTGCCCGATCTTCCCAACATCGACGCCAACAGCCTCGACTTGCCTACCCTCGACAAGCTCGACCGGGCGACGCCGTCGACGCATCCGCCGCGCATCCTCCTCATCTACGGGTCGCTGCGGCAACGCTCCTACAGCCGCCTGCTGACCCTCGAGGCCGAGCGCCTGCTGCAGCACTTCGGCGCGGAGACGCGGGTGTACGACCCGCATGACCTGCCGCTGCCGGACGGCGCGGCGGTCGACCACCCGAAGGTGCAGGAACTGCGCGGCCTGATGCAATGGTCGGAGGGGCAGGTGTGGACCAGCCCGGAGCGCCACGGCGCGATGAGCGGCGTGATGAAGGCGCAGATCGACTGGGTTCCCTTGGCGCTCGGCGCCATCCGGCCGACGCAAGGGCGCGCGCTGGCCCTGATGCAGGTCTGCGGCGGCTCGCAGTCGTTCAACGCCGTCAACCAGATGCGCATCCTCGGCCGCTGGATGCGCATGGTGACGATCCCCAACCAGTCGTCCGTCGCCAAGGCATTCGAGGAGTTCGACGAGGCGGGCCGGATGCGGCCGTCGTCCTACTACGATCGCGTCGTCGATGTGATGGAGGAACTGGTCAAGTTCACCCTCCTCGTCCGCGACCGGTCGGACTACCTCACCAACCGCTACAGCGAGCGCAAGGAAGCGGCCGCCAAGCTTGATGAGCGGATGAAACTCGCCGCCGTGCGGTAGCATCGACTTGGCCGCCAACATCACCTGCCGGTGGGGCGGCGGACGTTCACCAGCACAAACAAGCCGATCACCAGCACGACATTCAGCGCTGCCGCGGCGACGATTGCCGCCAGGGCCCGGTCGATCCCGACGCCCTCGATCAGCGACGCGCCGATGGAAGGGGCCGCAGCCTGAGCGATCAGACTGGGCATGGCGATGCGTCCCATGATGACGGGGTAGCGCG
>JARLIU010000293.1 GCA_031291595.1 Ancalomicrobiaceae bacterium
GCCAGCGCGCAGGCCTGCTCGCCCATCGCCTTGCGGGTGGCGGCATCGAGCAGCGGCGACGGCGCTTCCTCGATGACCTTCTGGTTGCGGCGCTGGATCGAGCATTCGCGCTCGCCGAGATAGATGACATGCCCGTGCTTGTCGCCGAGCACCTGGATCTCGATGTGACGGGGATCGACGATGAATTTCTCCACGAACACCCGGTCGTCGCCGAAGGAGGCCGCCGCCTCGTTCTTCGACACTTGGAAGCCCTCGCGGCATTCGGCGTCGGTCCAGGCGATGCGCATGCCCTTGCCGCCGCCGCCGGCCGAGGCCTTGATCATCACCGGATAGCCGATGTCGTTGGCGATTTTCACCGCGTGCCCGACATCCTCGATCACCCCCAAGAAGCCCGGAACGGTCGAAACCTTGGCCGCATTGGCGAACTTCTTCGACTCGATCTTGTCGCCCATGGCGTCGATGGCTTTGGCATGGGGACCGATGAAGACGATGCCGTGTTCTGCGAGCGCCTTGGGGAAGGCCGAGCGCTCGGACAGAAACCCGTAGCCGGGATGTACCGCTTCGGCGCCCGTCTCCTTGGCCGCGGCGATGATCCTGTCGATGACGAGATAGCTTTCGGACGCCGCTGCCGGCCCGATATTGACCGCCTCGTCGGCCATCTCGACGTGCAGCGCATCGCGATCGGCTTCCGAATAGACGGCAACCGTTTTGATCCCCATGCGCCGCGCCGTCTTGATGATGCGGCAGGCGATTTCCCCGCGGTTGGCGATCAGAATTTTGTTGAACATGTAGCTGAACCTGCCCCAACGCTTGCGGGAATGGCGTGACGTCGCTGAAATGGCGGCCTCGGCGCGCTTCTCGCCGCCCCCGCCGGCCTTGCCCGCCGTTTTAGGCGTTTCGTCACCCCCCCGCAATGTGGCCGAAGGGCTAGGGGCGGAGGGACATGGCGTCGGGGGAGGCGAGCTGCGGCCACGCGTGCCGTCAATGGCCCGGAGGCGGCGGGAGCGGACACTGTGCCACCGCCTCAAATGCGCCAGGAGGGGGTCATTGGCACTTGCGCCCTCAGCAAGCCATAACCTTGCCCTAAGACGCAGAGGATACCATTTACAATTTCTCGCTAGGGTGGCTAAATCGGCTGCTGTGTAAAGGGTCGCGTTGATGTCACTGAAGCCGTCGCAGGCAATCCAAGTCGTGTGGTTTCTAACCGCCAATGACGACATCAAGGCGGATCGGGTTTTTGAGCTGATGTTCGAGGGCGAGCCCGAGAACGTTCAAAAGAACCGGACGCCCAATCCGGTCAATCCATTTCTAAGTACCGCGAGTGGTACGATCGACGCTCTAAAGCTGGATGCGAGCGTTCAGGTCCAGGTCGGCCGGGTCGATCTAGTCATATCACCTCATTTCGCGGAGGATGATTTCTCAGCCGCGCAGGTCGTTCTGTTTGATACGGAGAAGGTTCTTCGGATTCTTGAGGCAGCATATGAGCAATTGGGCAGTACAATGAAGTCTGCCTTTCGTCTCGCTATCGTCGCGAATACGATTGATCAAGCCGATAGCTATTTGGAGGCACTACAGAAAGCGTGCGAAATAGTAGGAATTACCCAGTACGGGCCGGATGTGAGTGATTTTATGTTTCAACTGAATAGGCGTAAGGGCTTTGACGGTAATCTCACGGTAAATCGCCTTATGCGCTTTTCCATAGTTGAAATTAAGAACGTGACAATTTCGCTAAATGCTATCATGCCGCCTACGTTTGTTACGTATCCCAGTGCTTTGACGAATGCCTTCGGGGTGATGACTACGTACGATTTGAATACGGTGCCGGACGGGCAAATAATCGAGCCCTCTAAACAGACTGCAGTTCTAAAGGTACTGACCTCGGAACTACTGAGCCTTGCCAGCATTGGTTCACCGAAAGCTCTTGAGGGTTAAGATGAGAAACCGGACCCGTTTCAACAGCTTGATGCCGTATTCGGCCCCTGAAGCTAACGTTGTTGCCGAATTTTCAGTCGAGTCATCTAGTGACAGACCCACTGCGCCTACGCGCCGCGCGCGTGCTGTCGCTACCGAAAATGGGACTGCAGCCCTCTCGAATTGGAAGAGCTCTCAATACTATGCCATTTTGTCTGCATTGCGGAATATGTCCAAACTATCAACGGATGATGAATTCTATTTGGATGCACTCACTTCTGAGCGCGCTCAACAACTAATAGGTATATTGTCCAACAATTTTGACATCGATGCACCAAGGCTATTACCTCATGACCAAGAAGCTATTGCGCTTACTTGGGAACTTGGGATGATAAAGAAGTATCTTACTATATGCAAAAATGAGATTGACTTGATGGAGCTGAACCGGAAGACAAATGCGCGGATTGAAGAGAATTTGAACGAAGGTGAGGATTTGAATTACAAGAAATTGATCGAGATACTGGACGGCAGGTTGGCAACACGGGCAGGATCGATCTAGACCAATGTTCGATGACGATCTCGTCTGCCGGGCAATTGTTCACCCCAAGTGCGCACCAGCAGGGGTATTTGATCCGGAATCATACTTGAAGCTTAGAGAGACTTCACCAGCAAAGACGCACTACGTAATGTCGGTGGGATCTCGCTATTTGCTAAAAGATGAAGATGGTGCACACAGGTACGGATGCGCCTCAGCCAGAATTACCAATAGTCGTCAATCTAACCCGACGCCGGAGAATAGGTGTTTTTATATTGGATTTTACGATCTATACTATGGGGAGATCGTTTCGATTAATAGCACATATTATGATATTGCGGTTGTTTGGCAAAAAGAGGAAGTGTCAGACGCTCACTTCCATATTTCCTTTGTGAACAAATCGGGAGGAGGTACACATGCGGCGCGCCGACACGATCGAATGGCCGCAATCTCGCTGATGTTCGCGCGCTGTATCGGACCATATCGGTCGTTGTGCCCAGAAGACGTAGCCATGGCAGTGGAGTTGAATGACATAGACTTGCCCATCCAAGGGCGAGACACGCCCTAGTCTGCGGCATACGCTATTTAACCGCCGCCCCCGTGCTCCCTCGATATGAAAGGTGTGGGTGCGCTTGGGCCTGATTGACGCCGGAGACAAGCATTCGCTTCGGGTTGGACACCCCCCGACCGACTGGCGGCTTAGGGCCACGAGCCGCCTGAAGAGCCTTTCGGCGATGGCCGGCCGACGCCGATCCGCTGGAATCGAGACCGCCCGCTTGCCGCTGTCCTGAATTGCCCGCCCCCATCTCCGCCGCTTCCCTCTCGCCTCCGTCAAGATCATGCGCTATCGAAGGATCGCGCTCGGGCGGGTGATTTGCGAGAAGGTGGGATTTCGGACAATGGCGGCAGGTTGCACCGAAGGCATCGATACGGGGTTCGTCGCGCTGGGCTACGCCAAGGTGGCGCTGTTGGGCGTGTTCCAGGGCATCACCGAACTCTTGCCGATTTCGTCAACCGCGCATATGCGCATCGTCCCCGCCTTCCTCGGCTGGCCGGACCCCGGCTCGGCGTTTTCCGCCGCCATGCAGATGGCCGCGCTCGCCGCCGTCGTCTCGTACTTCTGGGCTGACATCGCCGAGCTGACCGGCGGCACCGTCATGGCGATTCTCAGGGGCGACGGCCGCTCGCCCTACCTGAAAATGACCGTCGGCATCATCATCGGCTCGATTCCGATCGTCATCGGCGGCCTGCTGCTGGCCAAGCGGCTGAACACCTGCGGATCGCCCTTGCGCTCCATCTGGGTGATCGGCGCGTCGTGTGTCGTCATGGGCCTGCTCCTCGCCATCGCCGAGATCTTTGCCCGGCACGAGCGCGACATCACTGAAGTCAGGCTGCGCGACGCCGTCTATGTCGGCCTCGCCCAGGTCGGCGCGCTGATCCCGGGCGTCTCCCGCTCCGGCTCGACGCTGACGGCGGCGTTGTGGCTCGGCTTCCAGCGCGACGAGGCGGCGCGCTATTCCTTCCTCCTCGGCATTCCGGCCATCGTCGGCGCCGGCGGCAAGGAGATGTGGGAGCTCTACAAGGCGCACATCTCGGCCGAAGCCTGGCAGATCCTCGGCGTCGGCCTGTTCACCGCATCGGTCTCCGCCTTCATCGCCATCTGGACGCTGATGCGCATCCTCGAGCGCTTCTCCGCCTGGCCCTTCGTCATCTACCGCATCGGGCTCGGCGGCTATCTGCTCTATGCCGCCTACTACGGACTGATGAGCTGAGGAGGAAGCCGCGTCGACAGGCGCGATGCCGCAATGACGGAGTCTCCTGAAACGTCAGAGAGATGGATCGTTCACATGCCCCGCGCCACGATGGCGCAGATATCGGCGAGGAAGCGCTTTTCCGCGGCATTCGTCGCCTGTCGCTGATAGGCCGGCACTTTGGCGAACCAATCGGCGGGGTCGTCGAGGCGTTGCGCCACGAAGGTCTCGATCATCGCGTCGCGCAGGATCGAGCGCTGCCGCTCCCAGTCGGCGACACCCCGGCGGATGCGCGTCTCCCGGAAGGCGACGAGCGCCGCTTCGAGCTGTCGCTGATCGAGCGGGCCGTCGTCGGGGATCTCGGCCGCATAGCCCGCCACAGGTTCAGCGAAGCCGCCGGCGGCAGCCTCCGCCCCATCCGGCTGCGTCGCCGCCTCGCCATCAGCCTGCCCCGCGGCCTCGACCGCCGCATGCGGCGCATCCAACTCCCCGGTTTCCTCGCCGGCTTCACCGCCAGCCGCCGCGTCACCGGCCTCCGTCTCGCCGCCTGCCCCGACGGCGATCGCCTCGGTCACACCGACGCCGGCCACGGCCCCGTCGCCCGGCACAGGAGCATCGGCCTCATCGAACAGCGACAATTGCCGTTCTAAAACAGTCTCTTCTGGGTGTTTCCTCGCATCATCGATCACCGAGCCCGCCGCGTCCGGCCGCGGCAGGTCCGGCTTCAGGCGATACTCGCTGCCGACGCGATCGGGCAGCACCCGCAGCAGATCGAGCCGACGTACCAGCCGCCGCGTCTCCTCGTCCGGATCGGCGAACCAGTCGGTCGACCACACCCGCACGATCTGCCAGCCGAGCCCTTTCAGCACCTCCTCGCGCAAGCGGTCGCGGTCGCGCGCCGAGCGGGAGGAGTGGTAGCGCGCACCGTCGCACTCGACGCCGGCCAGGAACGAGTCCGGCCGGTCGGGATGTCGGACGCCGAGATCGATGCGGTAGCCGGCGACACCGACCTGGCACTCGACCCGGAAACCGGCCTCGGTCAGCCGCGCCGCCACTTCGCGTTCGAAATCGCTGTCCGGTTCGCCGCCGATGGAGTCCGCCGCCCGCCGCCCGCGCTCTTCGACATAGGCGAGGTACCGCTTCAGCACATGCACGCCCTGCGCACTCGTCTCGATCGGATGCACGTCCGCCGAACCGAACGAGGCGAACAGCCCGATGCGCTGCCGGGCACGGGTGAACAGAACGTTGAGGCGGCGATGGCCGTGCTTGCCGGCGATCGGGCCGAAGCGCTGCGCCACCGCCCGCGTCCCCTCGGCCGGTCCATATGTCAGCGAGACGAAGATGTAGTCGCGCTCGTCGCCCTGCACGTTTTCCAGGTTTTTCACGAACAGCGGCTCGCCCCTCGCCGCCACGCGCGTCCGGTAGCGATCGGCCAATTCGTCAGCATGCATCAGCCGACGCAGCTCTTCGGCGATCAGATCGCGCTGGTCGCGATTGACCGCGACGATGCCGAGCGACGGCAGCGCGCCATCGTCCAGTTCGGCGGCGTAGCGCATGAAGGCGACCGCCTCTTCCGCCACCCGCGCCGCTTCCGCCACGTTGCGGCTCGCCTTGTAGGCACCGTCGACACGGATGAGGTCGATCGAGAAGGCGTCCGGCCGGGCATTGGGGAAGGTGACGAGCTTGCCGTCGTAGAACTCGCGGTTGGAAAAGGCGATCAGGCTTTCGCAGCGGCTGCGGTAGTGCCATTTCAGCCGGCGCCGCGTCGAGAACGAGCGGGTGCAGATTTCGAGGATCGATTCGGCCGAAAGATCCTCGTCGTCCTCTTCCTCGCCCTCCATTGCCATGCGGGCAAAGAAGTCGGTCGGCGGCAGCTGCTTGGGGTCGCCGACGACCACCACCTGGCCGGAGCGCAACAGGCCGCCGAGCGCATCCTCGGGCCGCATCTGCGAGGCTTCGTCGATGACGACCAGATCGAACCTCGGCCCGCTTGGTGCGATGAATTTGGCGAGCGACAGCGGCGACATCATGAAACAGGGGGTCAGCGCCTGGATCGCCCGCCCTGCCCGGCTCATCAGCGGCCGCAGCGCCAGATGCCGCGCCGACTTGGCGAATTCGTGCCGGAGCAGCGCGGTTTCGGTCCAGCCGGACTTCGGTCCGAGATTGTTGCCGGCCGGTGGTCGCGCCTCCACCAGCCGCGCCCTGAGCTTGGCCCGGTCGGCCAGGATCTTGGCCCGGTCGCGCTCGGCGAAGATCTGCCGGCGGGCCTCCAGCGCCATGCCGCCCATGGTCAGCGCCGGCCGGGCGCGGCGGGCGAGGTCGGCGCGGCGCTCGGCCACCAGCGTGTCGAAGATCGCGTCGAGCCGGTCCGGCGCGATCCCCTGCCGCTCGGCCGCGTCGATGAAGGCGCCGAGCCCCCATTGCGCCAGATCGAGCTTCAGGCGGCGCAGGGCCAGGAAATCGGCCAGTTGGCCGTGCTGGGCGATGAGGGCGTCGATGCGGGCGAGAGCCTCGCTCGGCACGGCTCCCGACAGCCCGTTGAGGCCGTCCGCCTCATTGTCGCCGGAGCCGAGGTTGAAGGCGCCGAACTCCACCTCCGCCGCGTCGCCCGCCTGTTTCAGCCGTGGCAGCGCTTCGCCGATGACCTCCGCCAGCCGGGCAAGCAGTGCCCGCAGATCGCCGGCGCGGCGTCCGGCCAGATTGATCTTGGCCGCGACCGGCAACTCGCTGTCCGCCAGATGCCTGAGGTAGGCAAGCGCCGACAGCGCCGCCTGCGCAGGTCTGCCGTCGAGAATGTCGGCGATCGCCCCGACATCGGGCGAACGCTCGGCCTCGGCCTGCGCTGCGGCCAATCCGTCGCGGGCACGGTGCACATCGGCGATGATGCTGAGCGGCAGCGAGTAGCGCACCAATTCCGCGTCCTCGGCCATGTCGAGGATCGCCGCGCCGGCGCGCATTTCCGCCTGCATCAGCGGCGCGACCTGGCCGAGCGTCATGTCTGCCAGCCGCAGCCGGACGCTGTCGTCGACGATGAGGAACCGTTCGGCCGCCGGCGCCAGATCGGCCAACTGGTGGATCCCCGCGGCGCCACTCCGCAGCGTCGCCTCGCCGACCGCCTCGCCATGGGAAAAGCTCTTGAGCCCGGCGACGAAGGCGTGCCGCAGGTTCGCCGCCGCCGCCATCTCGGCAAACGGCGTCGCAATCCCCGCCCAGACAGGGCCAAACGCCCGGAGATAGGCCGGCTCGGCGGCAAAGCCTTCGGCAAATGCCAGATAGTCGGCCAGTTGGTCGAGATGGCGCGGATCGGCGGCGGCCGATATGCCGAGCTTGCGGACGACCGCACGCGCCGCGGTCGCCTCCTCGCCGAGGCCGGAGAAGACGCGCGACAGGCCGCCCTTGCGCAGCCAGTGTGCCGCCCGCCGGATCTCCGCCGCGCGCGGCGCGGCATGCAGACCGAACCCGGGGAACAGGCCGCGCCAGTCGGCCTCGGCGGCGACGAGATCGTCAAGCCGCGCCTTGGCTTGGGAAACGATCGCCTCGTCGACCCGCGCATGCGCCGCGAGCCGGACCCGCCCTGCCTCGGGGAACCGCGCCAGCGTGCGGCAGACGGCGGCGATCGCCTCGTAGGCATCGGCGGACAGATCGCGATCGAGCCCGAGCGCCCCGAGTGCCGGCTCGAGCCCGGCAACGGCTTCCGCCAATTCCTGCGCTTCGGCAACGCGGCGACGCGTCGCGCCGGCGAGTTCGGCCGGAATGCGGTCGGCCAGCGCCGCACCGAGCCGCGACGCCATCAGCTCGGCCGCCCGTGCGGTAATCCGGCGTGGAGCATCCTCGAGGTCCGGCAC
>JARLIU010000294.1 GCA_031291595.1 Ancalomicrobiaceae bacterium
GGGCGCGGTTCACGTGGCAGTTGAACACGTTCATGAAGATCGAAATGCGCAGGTAGGTCGCATCCGGCAGCGTCAGTTCAGCCGGCGGCTCGGCGAGCCCGACCTGCGATACCTTGCCGTCGGCCGGGGAGACGACCAGTCCGGCGCCGACCGGCGTCACCCGGACCGGATCGCGGAAGAAGATGACGACCCACAGCGTCAGGCCCAACAGGATCCAGAACAGCGACGTGGAAAAATGGCCAACGATGACGGTCACGACGATCGCGATGGCGATGAAGGGATAGCCCTCGCGATTGATCGGCGGGATCGCCTTGGCGATCGAAGAGAAGATGGACTGCATGGGCCAATACTCGTGGCGTGATTTGTCGGCCCCCGGTTTGGCACGGAATGGCAGGGGAAGGGAAGGCTACGCGTATGTTCCCTGCGAATGGAATCCAATGCGATCCTGATCCGGCACGCGCAAAGGATGGAACAACGACGCAGAGACCGCGGTCCGATCAGAGAGAGGTGCACCAAGTGACCAAACACGGCGACTCAAATTCCAGACCCCTTGCGCAACTTATGGTGTCAGCTACTGAATTGTATTCAGTCGGCTGAGTCGCGAAATCGTGAACTAAGGCAATACGAAATGGATACCAGGGATAACATCCTTCTGCTTAAGCGCGGAGAAAAAGTCAGGAACTTTACACTTCTCGACAGATCCGAACGATCGGCAGATTTGGTTGCCGATGGTGAAATAATTGCGCCTCTAGGATCAGGTGGGAGCGCATCTGTATACATCGCCAAGCAGGAACTGTTCAATCTTAGTAATATTCGACGTGTAATAAAGTTCTTTGTATTTCGCGAAGATGTAAGTAAACTGCGAGGATTGGAGGAGACGCCAATCAGCGATGAAAGTTTCCTGGCAGAAATCTCTGTATTGTCAAATTTAAACCATAGAAATCTAATAAAAATATTCGACGCTGGGCTGCATCCACATGGTGGAAGAATGATCCCGTTCATAGTATATGATTTCATAGATGGGCCAACACTAAAAGATTATTCTGTCAGATTATCAGAGAAGTCATTTAATATAGATGAGTTTCTGAAGAAGATAATCGATATGTGCGAGGGGGTACAATATTTGCACGATTCTGGATATTATCACTATGACATAGCGCCTAAGAATATATTCTGCAACTCGCAAAACTCCGACACTTTCATTGTTGGAGATTTGGGGTTGGCTTCACGATTTGATAGCCGCCCGCAAGAGATCAAAGAGATCCTTGTGATTGGATCCAGAGATTGGATGCCTCCAAATGCCGCGTGCTATCTTGATCAACGAATTGATAGAAAGCTTTACGAAAATCTTCAGCCAGAGTGGGATACCTACGGGTTGGCGGCGACTATAAAGGATCTATTTGAAAGGAATGGAGGGCCGAAAGAAATACGTTGGGTACAGGACTTGGTGCGTGAGCTCAGTTTGATCTGCAGCTCTCCACGAAGCTATTCGGTCGAGGCTCTAATCAAGCGTATCAAATTTACCGCGCCCAGCACCCGCCAGGTCTTTGGCGTTCCTGAGCTATCGCCTGGGATGACAGACAAGCAAATCACGCTGATGCCGGTGCACGCCCTTATCACAACCAGACGCGTAGAAGATCTAATTAACCACCCGGAAATCCAAAGACTATCGAGGGTCCCTCAGTTAACTGCAGCATATCGACATTTCCCTTCAGCTAATCATACACGATTGGAGCATAGTCTCGGTGTTATGGAGGTGATGCGCAGATATCTTGTTAGTATCATAAATGAGAAATATGCTCTTAGTCATCTAAGCCAACAGCATATTGAGACTGCGCTAATTGCCGCGCTTCTGTCTAATTTGCATCAGTTTTCATTTACGAATGTAATAAATGAAATAAATCTTGCCGGTAGCTGGGAAAAGCATCTAAACAAACGGTTGCTTTTGAAGCGGATAATTGAGCGTAATGTCAATGGACATATGTCATTAAAAGAGCTGATAGTAGATCTATTTCCTAATGCTGACATTAAAATGTTGTACCGTATTCTTACAGGTGGAACCCATGACGATGGCGAGAGACTAATTTATTCGATGCTAAACTCATCTATTGACGCAAGAGTTGTAGACTATATTTCGAGGGATTCATATCATCTTGGGATTGGCGGTTATAGATTTCCGGACGACGAGATATTTCAGTTTTTGACTTTGGATGACGGACGCATAGCGTTGAATATCAGGGGCGTATCAGCTGCGGAGCAAATAATAGCTCAAAGGTATTGGCTATTTAACCGCTTCTATTGGAATCGCCCCAATAGGCGCTATGTATCACTCTTGCGTACTGTACTACTAAAGCTTGGGGAAAATGAAGTATTTGTGGAGAATCTATTCGACCGATATGCTGACCTTGATCAGGAGGAGGCTCTACGCGATCTAGAAAATGAAGTCGCTAAATGTGGCGATAGCCGAGTAGCAAGTTTGGCTCCGTTTATACGAGGATCAAAGGATAGGCAGTATAAGATTAGGTACGATTCCAATATTCTAGAAAAGGCTCGGCTTGGTGTTATTTTCGACCACGTTGATGCTATGTCGAACGAAGAACGAATTGATTTGGAGCATAGACTTGGAGATGAGCTATTTGGTCAAAACCAAAATGTATATTCGGTTATGATAGACCTTCCTAAAGAGAGAGGTGCAAAAAAATCAGGTGATGACGTGACGGTTGCCCTAAAGAAGGACGTAAAGTCTGATCTTACCTTGTTGAAGGTCTCGTCTATTGTTAAGGGCATTAGGGAGAGCTATGACGAGCAGTTGAGGCATCTTCGAGTATTTGTGCATCCGGATATAGAGGTTAGTTCTGAGAAGAAATTACTATTGGATGAGCAGATTGATAGGTTCCTGAGCCGCTTGTGAGCCGTCATTCGCGGCGTGCGAATGACGGCGGAGACTGCATATGACGTCTCGTCAGCCGCAGTGGAACTGAAGAGTCTTGAAAATTGTCTGGCTATCGAGTTCAATTCTTGATCCCGATGGACGAGGCGGGCAAACGGACGGCTGATCAGTTGTAGAATATTGGCTATTTCCCCCTCTACGGCAGTCTCGCTTTCAGCCCCTCATCGGCCAACGTCCTGGCCACTGCCGGCCGGGCCACGAGCTTTTCGGCATGCTTCGCCCAGGCCGGGAATTCGCGTCTCATGTCGAAGCCCGGCGCATAGCCGAAATTGTAGAAGACGAGGAGATAGATGTCGGCGAGCGTATAGGAGCCCGGCACCGCCCAGTCGCGCCCGTCGCCGAGCAGGCTGTCGATGTAGGCGAATTCCTTGGCGAGATCGGCCCGGCCTTTCGCCTGCAATTGCGGGAATAGCGCCGCGTCGTCGAGGAAGCGGCCCGGACGGCGCACGCGGGCATAGACCGAGGTATGCACGCCGCTCGACAGATAGTTTAGCCATTCGATGACGCGTGCTTCCCGGGCCGGTTCGCTCGGCAACAGCTGCGCCTCGGGGTAGGAGCGGGCGAGGAACACCATGATGGCATTGGCTTCGGTCAACAAGTCGTCGGCGCCGCCGATGCGGCCGGGTACGCCCAACAGCGCCGGCACGCGGCCCTTGGGGTTCTGTGAACGCCAAGCCTCGGTCTGCGTCCCGGCGCCAGCCTTGACGATCTCCTTCTCATACGGAATGCCGATTTCTTCCAAGACGATATGCGGCCCGAGCGAGCAGGCGCCGGGCGAGTAGTACAGCTTGAACATGGCGATGGCTCCAGGTCGCAGAAGAAATGTCGCCTCCCTGGCGGCGCCTGTCACGCCATCTCCCTGGCGACACCTGCCATCTTCGGCCCGACCAGGCTGCCGGCTACTCCGCCGCCACTTTCGGGCTCGGGGCGGAGTAGGTGTCCGCCGCCTCGGTTTCCATGAGCCGCTCGCGCGCCTCGTCGACGGCGCGCTGCCGCGCCCACATCGAGGCATAGAGCCCGCCCGCGTCGAGCAGCGCGTCGTGCGTACCGCGCTCGACCACCGAACCGGCCTCCAACACCAGGATCTCGTCGGCGGCGACGACTGTCGACAACCGGTGGGCGATGACCAGCGTGGTGCGGTTCTTCGACACCTGGTCCAGCGCCGACTGGATCTCGCGTTCGGTATGGGTATCGAGCGCCGAGGTCGCCTCGTCGAGCATCAGGATCGGCGGAGCCTTGAGGATGGTGCGGGCGATGGCGACGCGTTGTTTCTCGCCGCCCGACAGCTTCAGTCCGCGCTCGCCGACTTCCGTGTCGTAGCCCTGCGGCAGTTGCTCGATGAAATCGGCGATCTGGGCAAGCCGGGCGGCTTCCACCACCTCCTCGTCGCTGGCGTCCGGGCGGCCGTAGCGGATGTTGTAGCGGATGGTGTCGTTGAACAGCACCGTGTCCTGCGGCACCATGCCGATGTTGCGGCGCAGGCTGGCCTGCCGGACGTCGCGGATGTCCTGGCCATCGATCACGATGCGGCCCGAGGCGACGTCGTAGAAGCGGAACAGCAGCCGCGAGATCGTCGACTTGCCCGCCCCCGACGGGCCGACGATGGCGACCGTCTTGCCGGCCGGCACGGTGAACGACACGTCCTTGAGGATCTGCCGTTCGGGATCATAGGAGAACGACACGTTTTCGAAGGTGACCGCGGCCTCGCTGACGTGCAAGTCCAGCGCCTTCGGCTTGTCGACGACTTCCGCCGGCACGTCGATGACGCTGAACATCTGCTCGATGTCGACGAGGCTCTGCTTGATCTCGCGGTAGAGCGTGCCGATGAAATTCAACGGAATCGACAGCTGCATCATCAACGCGTTGATCATGACGAAATCGCCAACGGTCTGCCGGCCGGCAACGATCGCTTCGGCCGACAGGCCCATGCAGGCGATCATGCCGAAGGTGAAGATGATGGCTTGGCCGAAATTGAGCCAGGCGAGCGAGGTGTAGGTCTTGGTCGCGGCCTTGGCATAGCGCGCCATCGACCGGTCGTAGCGGCCGACCTCCAGCGCCTCGGCGTTGAAATATTTGACCGTCTCGTAGTTGAGGAGAGAATCCACCGCCTTCGACATGGAGTCGTTGTCGGCCTCGTTCATCTCGCGGCGGATATTGATGCGCAGGTTGGAAGCGTAGATCGAGTACCAGACGTACAGCCAGACCGTGACGGCCATCACCGCCAAATAGGTCCAGTCGAACTGGTAGGCGATGATCACCGACATGAACGCGAACTCGATGATCGTCGGCGCCCCGACCAGGATGGTGATCCGGACGATGGTTTCGATGCCCTGCGCGCCGCGCTCGATGACGCGGGAAAGCCCGCCGGTGCGGCGGGCGAGGTGGAAGCGCAGCGACAACTCGTGCAGATGCTGGAAGGTGCGCGTGCCCATGCCGCGCACCGCGTATTGCCCGACCGACGCGAACAGCGCGTCGCGCAACTGGTTGAGCCCGTTGAACAGGATGCGCACCACGCCATAGGCGACGACCAGGACGACCGGCAGCGACAGCCAGGGCGAATACGACACGGCCGCATGGTGGGCGGGCAGCAGCGAATCCGTCGTCCACTTGTAGACGTAGGGCAGGAGGACGGTGACCACCTTGCCGATCAGCATCAGCACGAGGGCGATGGCGACGCGCCGCCTGAGGTCGGGACGCTCGGCCGGCCACAGATAGGGCCACAGCCGTTTGATGGTCGCAAGACTCTCGGACTGCCCGCTCGGCTGCAAGGTCGATTGGTCTGCGGATGCCATAGATGAGACTCCTGCCGAGCGCCGGCCCGGCACTGCCGGCAGACGCAATCACGCCGCGGCGAATGGTTCGAGGAACTTGTACATAGTGAATTCGAGCGCCGCGGCCAACACGGACGACAAGATTTTTCTCGGACATATCGCCGCGACAGCGCGGCCATCGCGCCAGTGCCCCGTCTGGCGGCGCAGCGGGTCCTCGTCAGGCGTCCTTGCCCGGAACGGCCGCCTGGGCCGCCGGTGCAGCGAGCGCTGAGCGATCCGCAGGCGCAGTGGCAGCCGCATCGCCGTGCTGTCCGGCCGGCGCCGGGCTTTCCGCGCCATAGGCGCCATTGCGGCCACGACGCTTGGCTTCGTACAGCGCGCCATCGGCGCGGCTGAGCCAGTCCTCGATTTCCTCTTCCGTCGGCGCGCGCTTGGCCTCGACATCGGGCACCCAAGCGGCGGCGCCGATCGACGAGGTGGCGGAGATCATGTGCTCGCCGGCATCGATCGGTTCTTCGGCGATGCGCTTGCGGATGCGTTCGGCCGCAACCATCGCGCCGGCAAGCGGGGTTTCCGGCAGCAGGACGGCGAATTCGTCGCCACCGAGCCGACCGACGCGATCGACGCCGGCTCTGAGCGTCGAGACGATGCGGCTGGCCGCCGTCTTGATGACGATGTCGCCGACATTGTGACCGTAGGTGTCGTTGATGCTCTTGAACTTGTCGAGGTCGAGATAGAGCATGGTCGGCGGATGGCCGTAGCGGCTGGAGCGGGCGACCTCGGCCCGGACGACGCGCAGGAAGGCGCGGCGATTGAACAGGCCCGTCATGCCGTCGGTCTCGGCGAGACGCAGCAGTTCGGCTTCGAGTTGGCGGCGCTCGGCGACCTCTTCCTCGTGCTGGCGGCGGGCGGCGTTGATCTCCTCCACCATGGCGGCCATCGTGTGCGCCTGCCGTTCGATGGTGGCATTGGCGCGCGCCAGATCTTCGTCGCGGTCGGCAAGATCGTCGAAGGCGCCCTGCAGCGCGGCGAGCGAATGTACGGCGACGACCAGGCCGCCGTCGAACGGCACCAGGACGACATCGTGCTCGGCCTCGCTCGGATCCGCGGCGATGGCGAGCGCCAGCGTCATCGTCTCGCCGGAGAGCGTCGCGGTGGTGGCGGCCTCCGCCATGGCGCGGCAATAGGGGAGGGCGACGAGATCGATCGCGTTGCAGCCGGCCAGCCCATCGGGCGCGCCGAACAGGCGCTCGGCGCTGCGATTGGCGAGCATCACCTCGACATGTTCGAGGCTGCCGGTGCGGTCGCCGGCGCGGCAGACGAGCGTCGCCGCCGGCGAGGCCTTCATCACCGCCTTGAGCGCGGCCGCGGTATCCCAGTCGCCGTCGTGGTCGGCAACAAGACGGGCAAATGCTGTCAATTGCTGGCCGGGTGAAAGCTTTGCTGCCCTGCGTGGCGTCTTCTCGATGTCATTCGACGGCATTCGCGCCTCCGTTACTGGACATTCACTTATCACGGATGCCGATGCGAAAGGCTTAATGCCGGTTCGACAATTCGACCGGTCGGGGGGCGTGGGAACCCTGTTGGCAGGAACGCCGATGTCGCGTCCCCCTTGACCTTTCCGGCGTCCCGCGCGATGGAAACGGCATGACAAAACCTCTTTCCATCTGCGTCTATTGCGGCTCCGGCTTCGGCAACGATCCGGCATTCCAGCAGGCGGCCGAGATCTTCGGTACCTCGCTCGGCCGCGCCGGCATCCGCCTCGTCTACGGCGGTGGCGGCGTCGGCCTGATGGGCACCGTCGCCAAGGCGGCGCTCGCCGCCGGCAGCCAAGTTCTCGGCATCATTCCGCGCTTCCTGGTCGAGCGCGAAATCATGCTGCCGGACGTGACCGAACTCGTCGTCACCGAGGACATGCACGAGCGCAAGCGGCTGATGTTCGAGGCGGCGGATGCGTTCGTGGCGCTGCCCGGCGGTATCGGCACGTTGGAAGAACTGGTGGAACAGATGACCTGGTCGCAGCTCGGCCGGCATTCGAAGCCGATCGTGCTCGCCGACATCGGCGGCTTCTGGTCGCCGCTGATCGATCTTCTGTCGCACATGCGCGCGCTCGGCTTCATCAAGCCGGAATCGGAAGTCGCGCATATCGTCGCCACCGATCCAGAGCACATCGTGCCGCTGGTTGAAGACGTTATCCGCCGCCGCGCCTGGACGGCCGGTCCGGTCTCCGACGTCATCGAAAAGCTCTGACGCCGGCGCGACCCTGTCGCGCCGCTCTCGGCCACATCCCCGGGGTGGCGGTCGCACCGCGCTCGCCCAGCGATATCTGCCCAACTCCGCGCGCCGACTGCGGCCGAAGCCGTCGGCATGTACCCCACGTCGATAGCACCTGTCTGCGGTAACGCGCCGCATCAACCAGTCGAGCCAAGCGATTCATCCGACTCATGAATCGCCGTCGTCTGAATCATTGTCTCAAGCCGTTGACTCAAGACTTGAACGGGTTGGCTTGAATCGGAATCAGAACTTCAGCCGCTTGAATCAATCTGGCAACAGTCTTGGCCAACGACGGCCGGCATCAGCGGCAATCCCTCGGAAAACTGCGTAGACGCGTTGCAGGCGGAGTTGCCGACCTGAACGTGTGGCGGTGCTGCGCTGCCGCGCGCCAGGCAGGGCACGCGCAACCGAGGTGCTTGAAATGTCGGCTTGAAATCGGTGCGGCCGGCGCTGCACATTGGCGGCCGACATCTTCGCCCCGCAAAGGATCCTCGCCATGCCCGACCCGAAATATCCGCGCGATCTCATCGGCTACGGCCGCACGCCGCCGCACCCGAAGTGGCCGGACGGCGCGCGCATCGCCGTGCAGTTCGTCATCAACTACGAGGAAGGCGGCGAGAATTGCATCCTGCATGGCGACGCGGCCTCGGAAGCCTTCCTGTCGGAAGTGGTCGGCGCGCAGCCCTGGCCCGGCAAGCGCCACATGAGCATCGAGTCTGTTTACGAATATGGCTCGCGCGCCGGCTTCTGGCGGCTGTGGCGGCTGATGACCGGCAAGGAGGTCCCGGTCACCGTCTATGGCGTCGCCACCGCTCTGGCGCGCAATCCGGACGCTGTGGCGGCAATGAAGGAGGCCGACTGGGAGATCGCCAGCCACGGACTGAAATGGATCGACTACCGCGACTTCACCGAAGCCGAGGAGCGCGCCCATATGGCCGAGGCGATCCGCATCCACACCGAGGTGACGGGTGCCCGGCCGTTGGGCTGGTACACCGGGCGCACGTCAGTGCACACGCAGAAACTGGCGATAGAGGAGGGAGGTTTCCTCTATGATTCAGATAGTTATGCCGATGACTTGCCATATTGGGTGGAGAACGGCAAGGGCGGCCACCATCTCGTCATCCCCTATACGCTCGACACCAACGACATGCGCTTCGCCGCCGCGCAGGGCTTCAACTCCGGCGACCAGTTCTTCACCTATCTGAAGGACGCCTTCGACATGCTCTATGCTGAGGGCGCGACGGCGCCGAAGATGCTCAACATCGGCCTGCATTGCCGCCTCGTCGGCCGCCCGGCACGTCTCGCCGCGCTTGAGCGTTTCATCGACTACGTAAAGAGTCACGCGCAGGTCTGGCTCTGCCGGCGCCTAGACATCGCCTTCCACTGGAATACGCACCACGCGCCGGAGTGAGCGGCGGGCTACGGTCGAGCGGCGGCGGAGTCCGCTGCCACCCCGCGCCGGCGGCGAGGTCGAGGTCGAATTGCAGCGACGTCTCCTGCGCAAACGGCGGGCCGAGCGGCGGGAAGGGGATCCAGTAGGCCGCCAGGTCGAGCAGGGCATCCCCTATGTCAAGTCGCTGCGGCCCGAGGCTCTTGGCCCGCGGTGACGACGGTCTTGTCGTTGTCATGGCGATCTCCTTTCAAATCCACCGCCGCACCTTCGACCGGTAGTCGCCGTAGTCGGCGCCGAAGCGTTCCGCCAGCATCTGCTCCTCGTGGACGATGAACAGGCGGTCGATGGCAACGACGAAGCCGATGACTCCGAGCCACGGCGTCAACGATCCCAGGGCGGTGGCGATGGCTGCGAGCAGCAGCGCAAGGCTCAGATATAGAGGGTTGCGCGTGAGTGCGAAGGGGCCAGTGGTAACCAAGGCATTCGAGTGTTCGAACGGGACGACGGTCGTGTCTGCCGCGCCGAAACCCCGGAACGCGGTCACGGCCAGCGCCAGACTGGCCACGCCTGGTACGATGGCGATGGTGCGCCAATAGCCGCCGATGACGATCGCCCCCGGCAGCAGCCAGCCGAGGATCGCCATGGCGACGACCGCCAGCGCGAAGACATGCGGCGGATAGAGCCGTTCGAGCAGCTTATGCGGTACCTGGGCGTTCAGCATCATTGCCTTCCTCCCCTCGTCGATGACCGGGTATCGCGGCAGTCCGGCTGGAAACGGCCGCGGCGGGCCGGTGCCGCCGCGTGCGAGGCGTCCTGGCGCCGGGCACCCGCTCAGATCCAGCGCCTGACCTTCTGCTTGTAGTCCGTGTACTCGGTGCCGAAACGCAGCGTCAGCATCTGCTCCTCGAACGGGACGAACAGCAGATCGATGGCAAGGAAAAACGCCGCCACCGCGAGCCATGGGCTGAGCGATCCGAGCGCCAGCGCGATGCCGGCGAGGATCAGCAGCATGCCGAGATAGATCGGGTTGCGCGTCAGCCGATAGGTTCCCGACGTCACCAGGGCGCTCGAATGGTCGAACGGCAGAATCGTCGTCGCGGCCAGTCGGAAACGACGGCTGGCGTCCAAATTGAGCACGACGCCGGCGGCAACCGGCACAAGCGCGATCAGCCGCCAATAGCCTTCGATCGGGCTGGCGATCGGTACGACCCAGTTGAGCGCCACCATGACGATGATCGCCAGAAAGAAATATCGCGGCGGATAAATTCGGGTCAGCTGCATGACGTCCGCTCCCGTTCGGGTGGACGACATGAGTGTAGCACGTGCCCCACATCGAAGCAGGATAGGGGTGTGCCCGAGGCTGCCGGATGAAGCTGCGGCTTGGTGCCGATTACGTCCCGCGCTTC
Organism: Ancalomicrobiaceae bacterium; assembly: GCA_031291595.1. Lineage (GTDB taxonomy): Bacteria > Pseudomonadota > Alphaproteobacteria > Rhizobiales > Ancalomicrobiaceae > CAIYYN01. The sequence goes on from JARLIU010000294.1 coordinate 10,795, forward strand.
AGCTTGGCGAACTCTTCCGCCGTGGCGTTCGCCGCCGTGACGAGCTGCTGTTCGGTGTGCTCGCAGGTGATGAAGAACCGGAGCCGCGCCTGCTTCTCGGGAACGGCCGGAAAGATAATCGGCAACACCGAAATTCCGCGGGCGGACAACCGGTTGGACAGCGCCACCGCGAAAGATGAATCGCCGACGATGACGGGCACCACCGAGGCGCCGATGGCGGTGCCGGTATCGAGGCCGTTCGCCTTGGCGGCCGCCAGGAACGTGCGCCCGTTGGCCCGCAGCCGCGCCACCCGGTCCGGCTCCGCCTCGATGATCTCGAGCGCCTGCAGCGCCGCGGCTCCTTGCGCCGGCGACAGCCCGACGGAGAACACGAAGCCGGGCGCCCCGGCCTTCAGCACGTCGATCAGCGCTTGCGCGCCGGCAATATAGCCGCCAGCCGAGGCGAACGCCTTCGACAGCGTGCCCATCCAGATCTCCACGGCGCGCGGATCGACACCCTGTTCCTCGGCGATGCCGCGCCCGCTCGCCCCGAGCACGCCGGCCGCATGCGCCTCGTCGACCATCAGCCAGGCGCCGAAGCGGGTCTTCAAGTCGACGAGCCGCGCCAGATCCGGGCAGTCGCCATCCATCGAATAGAGGCCTTCGACGGCGATCAGCACCCGCTCGTGCCGGTCGCGCGACCGCGCCAGCATGTGCTCGAGCGCCTCGAGATCGTTGTGCGGAAAGGCCGCGCGCGTCGCGCCGCTGAGCCGCGCGCCTTCGACGATTGAATTATGCGCGAGGCAATCGGCGAGGATCAGATCCTTCGGCCCCATCAGGCAGCCGATGGTGGAGACGTTGGTGGCATGGCCGGAGACGAAGGCGAGCGCCGCTTCCGTGCCGGTGAAGCGGGCGAGCGCCGCCTCCAGCCTGCCGTGGAACGGCCGTTCGCCGGCAACGACGCGGCTGGCGGACACGCTGGTGCCGTAGCGGTCGATCGCGTCCTTGGCGGCGGCCATGACGCGGGCGTCGCCATTGAGCCCGACGTAGTTGTAGGTGCCGAAATTGACGTGGGTCTCGCTGCCGGTGCGGATCGTGCCGCCGGGAATGCCGTCGTGCAGCTTGAAGAACGGATCGGCGATCCCGGTCATATCGCCGAGCGCCCGCATCATCCTGAGCTGCTTGTGGGCCGACAGGTTGGTGAAGTCGAAGGCCTTCGCGGTCGCAGCGGCCGGCGCCGGCTCGGCTTCCGCCGCCTTCATCGATTTCGCCTTGGCCCGCGCCTTCAGGTCGGCGATCAGCTTGCTCTTGTCGGCCTCGTTCAGCCCGTCGATACCACGAGATTGGTTCATCGGAACACTCGCTTGTCGGTGCCGGCGACCTGTTCGGCAGCTTGCGTCAGCCGCGCCAGGTCGGCGTCGCTTACCTCGCCCAAATGGCTCTTGGCGATCGCCGCTGCCTCGTCGTCGAGCGCCGGCTCGCCGGTTGCGCCGTGGGCGAGCCGCGCCAGGGCCCGTTCGGCGATGTCGTCGAGCGAGGCGCCGCCAGCCAGCGACATCAGCGGGATCTCTACGCCGAGCCGGTCCTCCGCCGCCATCCTGAGTTCGAGTGCCATCAGCGAATCCATGCCGATTTCGCTGAGCGGCCGGCGCCGGTCGATCTCCTCGACCGGAATGCGCAGGATGCGCTCGATCTCCAGGGCGATCAGCCGGCCGACGCGATCGAGCGCTGCGGCGTGATCGAGATGCTGCAGTTCATCGGCGAGCGCCCCGTCGCTGCCCACATCCGCCGGCGCGTCGAGCCTGTCGCCGAGCGCGGCGTAGAGCGGCGTCGAGACGAGGGCGAGTTCGCGCCGCGCTTGGCCCCAGTCGATGCGGGCGAAGCCGATGGTGGCGAGCGCCGGATCGCGCTGGTCGAGCGTCAGCATCGCCTCGAGCCCGTCGAGCGCATCTTCGGCCGCGAGTGACGACTTGCCCAGCCGGCGCGCCAGCACGTCGCCGACTTGCGTGTTGCGCGCGAGATAGCCGGCGTCCGAAATGGCGCCCCAGGCGACCGCCAGCGCCGGCAGGCCTTCGAGCCGGCGCTTCACCGCGAGCGCCTCGAGGTAGGCATTGGCGGCGACGTAGTTGGCCTGGCCAGGATTGCCGACGAGCGTCGTCGCCGAGGAGTAGAGCACGAAGCAGTCGAGCGCGAACGGCCGCGTGGCGCGATCGAGAATGGCGGCTGCGGCGATCTTGGGCCGCAGCACGCGACCGATGCGCTCCGGGTCGAGGCCGGCGATCAGCCCATCGTCGAGCACCATGGCGGTCAGGAACACACCCTTCAGCGCCGGTCCGGACGCTGCCAGCCGCTGCATCAGTCGGACGACCGCCGGCTCGTCGGCTGCGTCGAGCGCGACAACCTCGACGTGCGCGCCGAGTGCTTCGATCTCGGCGAGCGTCGCGGCATTCTCCGGCTCGATCCGACCGCGCCGGCTGGCCAGCACCAGATGCCGCGCCCCGCGCCTCGCCAGCCGGCGGGCGAGCGCCAATCCGAAACCGCCGGTACCGCCGACGATCAGGTAGCGGGCATCGGCCGAAATGGTGACGCCTGATGCGACCGCGTCGGCGGGCTCGCAATCCTCAGGCGCGCGGATGACGATCTTGCCGATATGGCCGGCCTGCTGCATCAGCCGGAAGGCGGCGGTGGCATCGCCGCTGTCGAAGGCGCGGTAGGGGAGCGCAGTCAGCGTGCCGTCGTCGAAATGGCCCAGCAGTTCGGCGAGAAGCCTCTTGGCGAGCGGCAGCTGGCGGGTGAGCAACTGGTCGGCGTCGATGCCGAAATACGACAGATTCTGCCGGAACGGTCTGAGCCCCAGCCGCGTGTTGCCGTAGAAGTCGCGCTTGCCCAGTTCAAGGAACCGACCGAACGGCCTCAGGCAGGCGAGCGAGCGCTCCATCGCCTCGCCGGCGAGCGAATTCAGCACGACGTCGACGCCGTCGCCGCCGGTCAGCCGCATCACCTCGTCGGCAAAGCCCAAACTCCGGCTGTCGATGACGTGGTCGGCGCCGAGGAGGCTGACGAGCCCGCGCTTCTCGGTCGACCCGGCGCTGGCGATGACGCGCGCGCCGCGGGTCTTGGCGATCTGCAGCGCCGCCAGACCGACGCCGCCGGCGCCGCCATGGATCAGCACCGTTTCGCCGGGCTCGATCCGGGCGAGATGGATGAGCGCGTACCAGGCGGTGAGGAACGCCACCGGAATCGTCGCTGCGGCTTCGAGCGGAATGCTGGCGGGAAGTTGGGCGGCGGCATGCGCCGGCACGGTGACGTGGCCGGCAAATGCCGCAGCGGCGAAGGCGACGCATCGATCGCCGACCCGAAATCCCTCGACCTCGGAGCCGATGGCGGTGACGGTGCCTGAGCACTCCATGCCGAGGGTGGCGCCGGCAAAGCCGTCCTCCAGCGCCTCGGCCGGCAGCAGCCCCATCGCCCACATCACGTCGCGGAAGTTCAAGCCCGTGGCGGTGACCTTCACCTCGATCTCGCCCGGCCCGGGTCGCTTCCGCGCCACCTCGTGCCAACGGAGCCGATCAAGCGACCCCTGCGCTTCGATTTCGAGGCGGGAGGTGGCAGGGCCGGCAACGGCGGATCGCATCCGTTCCGTCAGCCCGCCGGCGACGATGCGTGGGGCGCGGCGGCCGTCGGCATCGACCAGCAGCTCGCGCTCCTCGCCCGGATCGGCGATCAAGGTGGCGAGCCTGATGGCGATCTCGCCCGCCTCCAGCGCCGGCAAGGGATCGACCAGACGGATGTCGAGATGCGGCAGTTCGTTGGCGGCAACGCGGGCAAAGCCCCACAGCGCCGCCTGGGCTGGCCGGCATTGTTGGGCGAGCGCGCTTGCCGCTTCGCCGGCACGCGCCATCGGCCGCATGGCGCCCGGCGCGATCACCCAGATCCTGACCGGCCGATCTTTCAGCGCCCGGCACAGGCCGGCGAACGCCGAGGTGCGGGCCAGCGCTGCTGTCTGGGCGTCGGCCTCCCTGGCGAAGGCACCGTATGCGAACAGCACTTCGATCGGGCCGTCCGGCAGCGCGGCGGCGAGCGCGGCATCGGAGGCAGGCATCCCGTCGAGCGGCACGATGACCGTCTCATGTTCGGCCGCGCCATCGGGCTTGTCGTTGCCTGGCGCGTCGAGGAGCAGACGGACCGGCCGCCGGCCGTGGTTCAATTGTGCGGTCAAGGCATCGCACAGTGCCCGGCCGCGACCCTCGCCGTCGGCAACGATGATCGCCGGCACCTCGGAGACATGCGATGGCGTTTCCGCTGGCTTTGCCGGGCGGGCGCGGACGGTGACGAGATAGCCCGCCGTGGCACCATCGCTCAACGGCCTGATTTCGGCTGACGGGAGGCCGGTTGCCGCCAACAGTTCGCCCCAGCGGCGCTCGTCGGCGATACGACCGACGGGCCGGTCCGGATCGGCGCTCGGCAGCCACCAGCCGGGCCCCACGCCGCGGACGAGTTCGATGAGGCCGGTCGGTGCCGGTTCGGCGAGGACCAGCGCGCCGTCGGCGGCAAGGCTGGCGGCAAGCCGGGCCAGCGCCGAGCGCGCCTCGGGGAAGCGCGCGGCGACGTCGGCGCCGAGGATCAGGTCGAAGCGGTCGCCGTCACCGATATGCGACCATGGCACGAAGGCGAGATGCGCCTGCGCGGCAAGCGACAGCCGGCAGCGATCGAGCAGCGGCTGCTCGGGATCGCTGACGTTGATGGTGCCGCCTGACGCTTGCAGCGTTGCAGCAAGATCGGCGACGAGCCGCGGGTCGTCGGCGCCGACGACGAGCACCCGCGCCGTGCCGGCATGGGTGCCCTTGCCGGCAAAGTCGGCTGCGAGGATCCGGATCGCCCGGCCAAGGCCGGCAAGCGTCGGTGAACTGCAAGCGAAATGCTCGAGCGTTGCCTCCGACGCGATCGGCTGGTCGGAGGGTGCCTTCAGCCGGCGCGGCAGTTCGCTGGCCAGACGCGAGATGAGCGTCGCCTCGGCGGCGAAGTCGGGATGGTCGGCCAGAATGGTGCGCACCATCAGGTCGATCGGCTGCGCCGCCTCGGTGTGGTCGAGCCGCCAGAGGCCGTTCGTCTCCTCGGCAAAGCCATCCTCGGCAATGAGCCGCAACAGCCGCAGGATCAGCGGACCGCTGTCGGCGGCGATGCGCCCGTCCGCGATCAGCCGCTCGACCGAAAAGCCGCCCTGCCGTTCGCCGACCACTTGCGCGATGGCCTGCACCGCGGCGTAGGTGACGGCGGCATCGGTAAGGAGCCGGCCTTCGCTCGGTTCGCCCGCCGTGGTTGCGGCGATCCCCAGCGCTTCCGCCGCCTTGGCGGCGCCGGTCGGCCAAATCGCCGACACTGGCGAGGCCGACCCATCGCCGCCGACGCCGATGGCTACGGTGCGATAGACGAAATCGTCGAGATCGGCGGCCTGTGCGAGCTTGACGGCGGAGAAGCGCACCTTGTCCAGCCGGGCTACGAGGCTGCCGTCGGGGCCGAAATAGCTGAAGCGGGCCTCGACCGAACGGGCGGTCAACTTCGTCACCTCGACCCGGACGCGGGCGATCGGTGCGCCGGCCGCCGAGATCCGCATCGAGCCGAAACGCGTCGGCAGATAGGTGGTATGCGCCCCGCCGGTGGCCGTCGCCTCCGGCAGCAGCGCGAACAGCGCGTGGAAGCCGGCATCGATTGCTGCGGGATGCGCCAGATACGGCCGAGCCTCGTCCTCGGCGAACGGCGTCAGCGCTGCCTCGGCGCTGCCCTCCGCCGCGATCGCCACTTCGGTGACGCGGGCGAACGTCGGGCCGTAGTGGAGCCCGAAGCTTGTCGTCAGCCGATAGATTTCGGCACCGCTGAGAGTGCGGGTCGGCACGACGGCAGTCGCCACGTCCACCATCTCTGCCGGCCGTCTGGTGACGAAGCCGCGGGCGTGGCGCGTCCACTCCGCCGCTTCGATGCGGGGGCGCGACCGCACGATCACCTCGCCGCCTTCCTCGCCGACGACGACCGAGACCTCGCGCGGACTGCCGGCTTCGAGCAGCAGCGCCCGCTCGATGGCGAAATCGCGCAGTTCGAGTGCGGCGGTGCCGAGCATGGCGCGGCCGCCGGCGAGCGCCATTTCGGCAAGGCCGGCCGCCGGCACCACGATCGAGCCGCCGACCCGGTGATCGGCAAGCAGGGGAAGCGTTTCGGGATCAAGATGCTGCGCGAATACCGCTGTGCCCGGCTCGGTGGCAACGCCGATGAGCGGATGCACCGTCGGCTCGAACAGCGGCGATGCCTCCGGCCCGGACGCGACGAGATAGGTCTGGTTGTGCCAGCGATAGGTTGGCAGCGCCGCCGGCGGGCGGATTTCGGCGCCGAACAGCGCGGTCTCGTCGATGTCGGCGCCGAGTGCCAGCGCTTTCGACACGATGCGCCGCACGGGATCGTCGGCCGACGTGTCGGTGCGATCGAGCCCGGGCATCACCGCGACCGGCTTGGCCGCGTCCGCCAACGTGTCGGTAATGTAGCCGGTCAGCACCGGGCGCGGGCCGATCTCGATGTAGATGTCGGCGCCGAGGCGGGCGGCGGTCTCCACTCCCTCCTGGAATGTCACCGGCTGGCGCACGTTCGCCCACCAGTAGTCGGGGCCAAGTTCGTGGCCGGTGACCGGCTTGCCGCTGACCGTCGAGACGAAGGAGACGCGAGCATCGCGCGGCCGGATACCGGTCAGGGCCTCCATCAACGGGGCGCGGATCGGATCGACCAGCGCGCAGTGGAACGGATAGTCGAGATCGAGGCGCTTCAGCGCAAGGCGGCGCTTGCGCGCATGTGCCAGGAATTTATCGAGCGATGCCGTCGGCCCGGAGATGGTGACGCCGCGCGGCGAATTGTGCGCGGCGATCTCGATGCCGGGGAAGCCGGCCTCGGCCAGTGCGGCTTCCGCATCCTTGGCCCCCATAAGCAGGGCCGCCATGCCGCCGAGATCGCGCGTCATCTCCTGTGCCGTCGACCGGGCATGGATGACGGTGACCGCATCGGCGAGATCAAGCGCGCCCGCCGCCCAGGCCGCCGCCACTTCGCCGACCGAATGGCCAAGGACGATGGCCGGCTTCAGGCCGACGGCCGCCAGGGCCTCGGTCAACGCCACCTGCACGGCAAACAGCAGCGGCTGCGCCACTTCGGTGCGCTCAATCTCCTGGTCGAGTTCGGCGGAGAACATGGTGGTCAGCAGCGACCAGCCGGCCCGACTCATGAAGGCGCGGTCGACCTTGTCGAAGCTGCGGCGGAAAGCCGCGTTGGCGGCATAGATCGCCCGGCCCATGCCCGGCCATTGCGAGCCGTTGCCGGAGAACACGAAGGCGACGGTCCCTTGCTTCGCTCCGGTCTTCGCCTCGGCGATGCGCTCCGAGACGCCGGTCGCCAACCAAGCCGCAAGATCGGCACTGAGCCCGTCGCGACTGCCGGCGTGGGCGACCAGCCGATGCGCATAGCGGTCGCGCGCATAGACGGCCGCATTGAGGAGGGCGCCGACCTCGGTCGGCTGGGCTGCGGCGAGACGCTGGCGCATCGCCTCGACCTGGGCCGCAAGCGCCTCGCGCGACTGGGCGGAGATGACGAGCGGTGCATTGAGATGGCCGTCGCCGTGCGCTGCGGCGCTGTCCGCCGGCGCATCGCCCTCGGCAATCACCACATGCGCATTGGTGCCGCCGAAGCCGAAGGAATTGATGCCGGCGAGCCGCGGCTTGACGCCCCTCGGCACTGCGATGGGGCTGGCGGCGACGGCGAGGTTCAACTCGGCAAAAGCAATGTCGGGGTTGGGCGTCTCGAAGTGCAACGAGGCCGGCAGCCGCTCGTGCTCGAGCGCCATCACCGCCTTGATCACGCCGGCCAGCCCCGATGCCGGTTCGAGGTGGCCGATGTTGGTCTTCACCGAACCGATGGGAAGCGGCCGCTGCCGCCGCTGCCCCAACACACGGCCGAGCGCGCCGGCTTCCGCCGGATCGCCGACGCGCGTGCCGGTGCCATGTGCCTCGACGAAGGCAAGATCATCGGGATCGATCCCGGCCCGGGCGTAGATTGCCTGCAACAAGGCCGCCTGCGCTGCGCTCGACGGCAACGACATGCCGACGGTGCGGCCGTCTGAATTGACGCCGGAGCCGAGAATGACGGCGTGGATGCGGTTGCCGTCGGCACGCGCCTTGGCCGCCGACTGCAACACCAGCGTCGCCGCGCCTTCCGCCCGTACATAGCCGTCGCCGGCCGCATCGAAGGCCCGGCAGAGGCCCGTCGGCGACAGCATGGAGGCGCGGGCAAAGCCGAGGAACGGCCCGACCGAGCCGAGAAGATTGACGCCGCCGACGATCGCCGTATCCATGCGGCCCGCTGAAATCGCCTCGACCGCCTGGTTGAGCGCAACCAGCGACGAGGAACAGGCGGTATCGACGGTGAAGCTCGGGCCGCGCAAGTCGAAGATGTAGGAGAGCCGGTTGGAGACGATGGACAGCGTGTTGCCCGTCATCATCTGCACGTCGATCGCCGCCGGATCGGCGGTGAAGCGGGTCGAATAGTCCCACGACGAGGCGCCGACGTAGACGCCGGTCCCGGTGCCTGCCAGCCGCGACGGCTTCAGCCCGGAGCGTTCGATCGCCTCGTGCGTGACCTCGAGCATCAGCCGCTGTTGCGGATCCATCTGCACCGCCTCGCGCGGCGAGATGCCGAAGAAGCCGGGATCGAACCCGAAGGCATCGTCGATGATGCCGGCCTTGAAGGTGTAGCTCTTGCCGTTGACCGCCTTGTCGGGGTGGTAGTAGCGGTCGCGCGGGAAGCGCTCGATCGGCACCTCGGAAATGGCACTGCGGCCGCCATCGATCAGCGACCAGAAGGCTTCCGGGTCGGCCGCCCCCGGCAGGCGGCAGGAATATCCAATCAATGCGACGTCGGTTCGATGTTCGGCCATGGGTCCAGGGATCGTCGTTGCGTGAGCGTGGTCGTTGCAGTCGCCAGAATGTCGGTCGAACCAAAGATATCATGTCGCCCGATTGCAGGCCTGCGGCACACGGCGCGACGCCGATCCTCCCTTATTGCGGAATTTTCTGATCCTGTGGACAGCTTAACGCCATTCCACCGGCAATGCTTCGACATAACCCAAGCGCCCGGCGGATCGCAAGTTCGCGCCGGCATGTTTGCGCGGGATTTGTGACAAACCTGTCGTCCATTTGTCGGATGCCGGCAAAATGCAGCAACCGACCGGCGGCGGACGACGGCAGACGCTCACATCACGATGGTGAGCTTGGTGGCGGCGCGCGTGACACCCGTATAGAGCCAGCGCTGCCGGTGTTCGCGGAAGGCGCCGCTTTCATCGAACAGCACCACCTCGTCCCACTGCGAGCCCTGCGCCTTGTGCACGGTGAGCGCGTAGCCGTAGTCGAATTCGTCGGACTTGCGTTTGAGCGTGAACGGGATCTCCGCTTCGCCCGGCTCGAAGAATGCCGGCAGCACCGTGACGGCGATGCGGGCACGGTCGATCACGTCTTCCGGCGCGACATCCATCTTCAGCATGCCGCCTTTCGGCTCCTTGACCCGCGTCACCTTGAAGATGCCGCCGTTCTGCAGCGACTTCGCCTTGTCGTTTCTGAGGCAGACCAGCTTCTCGCCCACTTCCGGATAGACGGCGGTGAAGCCGCGCAATTGCCGGATGCGGCCGTTGTAGAGCTTGCGCGTGCGATTGAGGCCGACCAGCGTTTGGCCGGCCGACAGGATCGATTCCGCATCGATGTCCTTGCGCCGGATGACGCGGCTTTCGCCGTAGCTGCCGTAGTCGAGCGTGCGGCCCTCACGGATGTCCATCGACATCCTGACGATCGGATTGTCGGCCGCCTGACGGTGCACCTCCGTCAGCATCACGTCCGGTTCCTTCTCGGTAAAGTAGCCGCCGCCCTTGACGGGGGGCAATTGCGCCGGATCGCCCAGCACCAGGGTCTTCTTGCCGAAGGAGAGGAGGTCGCGGCCGAGTTCCTCGTCGACCATCGAGCATTCGTCGATGACGATCAGCCGCGCCTTCGAGGCCATGCTCTCGCGGTTGATGGCAAAGGAGAAACTCTCCTCCTCTTCCTCCTCCTCGGCGGCCTTGCGCTTCGGCCGGTAGATCAGGCTGTGGATGGTGGAGGCGCCGTCGCAGCCCTTCGACCGCATGACCAGCGCCGCCTTGCCGGTGAACGCGCCATAGGCGACCTCGCCGCGGATGCCTCCGGCGACATGGCGGGCGAGCGTCGTCTTGCCGGTGCCGGCATAGCCGAACAGGCGGAACACCTGCTGCTCCGGCCGCTTCAGCCATTCGGCGACGGACTTCAGCGCCGCGTCCTGTTCGTTCGACCAATCCATCTTCGCGCCCCAAGCCGCGCCTGCTGGCAACGCGCGCCGCGCCGCATTCGAGGCCGGGCATCCGTCGCGCGATTCGCCGGCTTGCGTCCAGCCGGTTTGTGTGCGGCGAGAACATACTGGGAACGATAGCGCCGCGCAAGTCTCGGCCCAAGTCTCGGCTCCGAGCGACGACGGCCAAGCGGCCGGTCGCCCCGCCGCCGCCCGCATGCGCCTTTCGCCGGTCTGCCGTGAACCTGTCCGGCGCGCCGCATGGCACCCGCCACATCGAACCTCGGCCTTTCCCGTGCTAAGAGCTTCAGCAATCCCCCTGACCAAATTCCTGCCCGCGAAAGGACCTTCCGTTGCAAAGCTTCTTCTCCGTCCGAGACCTTCGCCTGCGCCTCTCCGTTGCCGCCGCCGTCGCGCGCGAGGCCGGAGCGCTGCAGCGCCGCCGCTTCTTCGATCGCACCGGCGTCGGCCGCGCCTACGACTTCAAGGGCCACCAGGATTATCTGACCGCCACCGATACCGAGGTCGAGCGGCTGGTGCGCGAGCGCTTCTCTGCCGTCTTCCCCGAGGACGGCATCCTCGGCGAGGAGGAGGGCGGCGACCGGCGCGACGTCAACTGGATCATCGATCCGGTCGACGGAACCGCCAATTTCGCCCGCGGCATCCCGCGTTTCTGCATTTCGATCGGCCTGGCCGCGGCGAACAAGGGAGAAATCGGCGTCATCTACCAGCCGATCACCGACGAACTCTTCGCCGCCGCCACCGGTCTCGGGGCCACGCTCGACGGCGAGCCGATCCGCGTCTCCAGCATCGACGACCCGGACCGTGCCTCCATCGAGCTCGGCTGGTCGAACCGCCTGCCGTTCGAGGCCCACCGCGAGATTGCCGACGCTATCGCCAAGCTCGGCATGCGCATCAACCACTTCGGCTCGGGCGCGCTCGCCATGGCCGACGTCGCCTGCGGTCGCTCCGACGGCTTCATCGAAAAGCACATCTGGCCGTGGGATGTGCTGGCCGGCTACGTGCTGGTGCGCGAGGCCGGCGGCGTACAGAACGACTTCGAGGACGGCGGGCGTGGCCTGATCGAAGGCAACCGCATCCTGGCTTCGGCGCCCGGCGTCGCCGGACTGCTGTCGAAAGCGACCGGCTGGGCCGCCGGCTGAGCCGTCGGCTCCGCTCGGCGTCCGGACGGCGATGCCGGCCCTGTCATTGGAATGAAATTCCGATCTGACCTATAAGGCGTGGCGCGCGACGGCTGACGTCGCGCCGCGAACGCGCGGCGTCAGCATCTGACGCCGACGCTTCGTTCCCGAATGATCTCACCCCATTGAGGAGCCGACCCATGGCGATTGCGCCCTTTGCCGCGTCCGTCCCCGTCTTCATCCGCTCGCTGAAGGCGCTCGACGCCATCCTCGACAAGGCTGCCGCCTACTGCGAGGCCAAGCGCGTCGATCCGGCGGTTCTGTGCGCAACCCGCCTGATCCCCGACATGCTGCCGTTGACCCGCCAGGTGCTGATCGCCTGTGATACCGCCAAGAATGGCACCTCGCGCATCTCCGGTATCGCCGCGCCGACCTTCGAGGATACCGAAAAGACCATCGTCGAATTGAAGGCCCGCATCGCCAAGACGCTGGATTTCCTCGGCACTGTTGACGAAGCCGCCGTCGACGCCGCGCCGGGCCGCATCATCGAATTCCCGGTCGGGCCGAACCGCATGAAGATGGAAGCCGTTGCCTATCTGCTGCACTGGGTGCTGCCCAACTTCCATTTCCACGTCGTCACGGCCTACGACATCCTGCGCGCGTCCGGCCTGGACATCGGCAAGCGCGACTATTTCGGCGATGTACCCGGTATGCTGCCAGTATAATGAGCTTCCGGGCAGCATCGCACATAGAGCGGACTTTCCATGATCGCGGAAAGTCCGCGTTCATCATGTCATTCAATCGGATTTTAGCGAGTTTCTCGTCTAATTGCGGCATGTGAGGCGTAGGGCCGTTCGGCCCCTGCGCGTTTGTCCGAGCCTTCGGCCGTCGCTTGTCGTGGCAAGCGGCGGCCGAAGGCTCGCCTCGCCCGAGGGTGTCGTTCGTCCCATGCCGGACATCTCAGTCGTCATTCCGACCTTCCGCCGACCCGAACTGCTCGCCGAGACGATCGCGAGCGTCTTGGCGCAGCCGGAGGTGACATCCGAAATCATCGTGGTCGACGACTGCCCCGATGGCTCGGCCGCGCCTGTCGCCGCGAGCTTCGCCGATCGCGGCGTCGCCTACCACCGGACCACGGCGCCGAGCGGCGGCCGGCCGGCCCTGGTGCGCAACGCCGGCCTTCAGCATGCGACCGCCGACATCGTGCATTTCCTCGACGACGACGATCTCGTGCCCGACGGCTACTACCCGGCGGCGCTGGATCTGTTTCGCCGCAACCGCCAGGTCGGCGTGGTGTTCGGCCGCATCGAGCCTTTCGGCGAACAGGATGTCGCCGCTGAGACCGGCTATTTCGATACGGCCTATCGGAACGCGCGGTTTCTCGCGCATTTCGGCACGCGGCTCGGCTTCTCCGCCAGCATGGTGTTCCGCTCGACGCTCATCATCTGTTCGGCGGCGATGATCCGGCGCCAGTCGGCGCAAGCGCTGGGCGGCTTCGATCCAAATCCGCTGCTGGCCGAGGACGTCGAATTCTACGCCCGCGCCATCCGGCGCTTCGGCGCCGTCGTCGCCGACCGCACGTCGATCCGCTACCGCATCGGACCCTCGCTGATGCGCTCCGAGCGGCAACTTGACGAGCGTCAGCAACTGATCAGCGCGGCCTACCGCAGCTTTCAGCGCCGCTATCACCGCGATCACGGCGTCCTCGACTATTCCGCCTTGAAAGTCTTCGCGCATCTTCTGGGGGCCGTCCATGCTGTCCGTTGAGCTCATCTCCGACTTCGCCGCGCTCGCCCCCCTTCTCCCCGAATGGTTGGAGCTGGAGGCGCAGCTGACGACGCGCGTTCCGTCCAAGACCCCGGGCTGGACGCTGACCTGGTGGCGGCACTTCCAGCGCGTCGGGCTGAAGGCGCGCGACAGCCTGCACGTCTATGCGCTGCGCGACGAGACAGGCCGGCTCGTCGGCCTTGCCCCGATGATGCTGACTCACCGTCCGGGCTACGGCCCGATCCATACGCGCGAACTGCAGTTCATCGGCGCCGATCCTTATGTCACGCAGCTGCGCGGTGCCCTGGCGCTGCCGGGACGCTTGGGCGAAGTCGTCGACACGCTCGCCGATTACATCGCGGCGGAAGGTTCCTGCGACTGGGTGCAGTGGCGCGGCCTGCCGGCCGGCCACAGCTTCGCCGGCAATGGCGCCGACCGCGGCGACGCCTTCCTCTCCGAGACGGCGCTGTCGGACATCGACTTGGTGCTGCCGCTCGGGCAGCCGTGGGAGGCGTTCCGTGACGCGTTGCCGAAGCGGACGCGCAAGGTCCTGCGCAAATGCTACAATGACCTGAAGGCGGAAGCGATCGCCTATTCGATCCGCGTGGTGACCGCGCCGGAGGACGTGCCGGCAGCGCTAGACGTGTTCTTGCAGCAACACCAGTCGCGAGCCGAGGCGGACGGGGTCAAGCCGCACCCCAACGTATTTTCGACCAGAGAGTCCCGCGCGTTTCTCGCCGACATCTGCCGACACGAGGCGTCGCGCGGAGCGCTGCGCCTCTTCCAGTTGCGGCTCGCGGACGAGGTTGCCGCCACCCGCCTTGGCTTTCTCCTTGGCGATCAGCTGTATCTCTATTTCTCCGGCTACGACATGAAATGGGCCAGGCTCGGCGTCATGACGACGCTGATTGCCGAGATCATCCAGTGGGCGATCGCCAATAACGTTAATCTCATCAATCTTTCCTCCGGCACGGATCGATCGAAGACTCGCTGGCTGCCTCAGAGTATTGAGTTGTCTGGCGGATATACCTACGCCAGGGCGCTGAAGAGCCGGATCGCCTTCATGACGATGCACCGGCTGCGCGGCACCAAGCCTGCCACGGCGGTCGAGGCGAGCGAACCGGCCGAGGACTGCCGCGAGGCGGGCTGACGCATCCGGCCGCCGGCACGACGGCGGCTCTAGTGGTCCGACTCGGACATTTGCGCCCCACTTGCCGCATGTGCTTGAGCAAATGTCGGAGCCAAAGGACCACTAGCAACTTATTGACTCTCGTGGAGCCTTGAATTCGACATTTGAGTTCGTCCCTCCCCGCGCGCTGGGACTCAAATGTCGAATTCGCTCCACTAGGCGACTGCCTCGCACGCGGGCAGGCCGATTTCCCTGAGGCAAGGCGGATCGGCCATGCGCCGATTGCCGCGACGATGACGGAGAAGCACCCCATGCGCTTTGTGGCACTCGACGGTCTGCGCGGCACCTGCGCCCTCATCGTGGCACTGCTGCATTTTACCGATTACGGCCGTCTGACCCCCGGTCCCTTCATCGACCATTCCTACGTCTTCGTCGACTTCTTCTTCGTGCTCTCCGGCTTCGTCATCGCCCATGCCTTCTACGGAGACCTCGACAAGCCGCTGGCCTCGGCGACGTTCATGCTGCGCCGCTTCGGTCGGCTGTATCCGCTGCACCTGTTCGTGCTGGCGCTTTGGCTCGGCCTGGAGGTGGCGAAATGGCTGGCGGTGAGCCACGGCGCCGTCGCCGCCGTTGCCCCGTTCGTCGGACGGACGTCGCCGGAGGCGCTCGTCTCCAATCTGCTGCTGGCCCAGTCGCTTGGACTGCACGACAGGCTGACCTGGAACTATCCGAGCTGGAGCATCAGCGTCGAATTCTACACCTATCTGATCTTCGCGCTGGTGATGCTCGCCGTTGCCAGTCTCGGCCCGCGCGTACGGATGGCGGCGATCGCAACCGGTATCGCGCTCGGCGCCGTCGGCACGCTGTGGTTGCTGTCGCGGGGCAATATCATGACCTACGACACCGGGATCGTCCGCTGCGTCTAC
Organism: Ancalomicrobiaceae bacterium; assembly: GCA_031291595.1. Classification (GTDB taxonomy): domain Bacteria; phylum Pseudomonadota; class Alphaproteobacteria; order Rhizobiales; family Ancalomicrobiaceae; genus CAIYYN01. Next base: position 26,112 of record JARLIU010000294.1, read on the forward strand.
GGCTTCTTCACCGGCGTCCTGGTGCAGCGGCTGTACGCCGAGCGTGCCAGCTCCGGCCGCCGCCTCGGCAAACTGACGGGCAGCCTATTGGAACTCACCACTATCGCGCTGATCCTCGTCTACGAAATCTACGGCGAGATGGATCGGCTGTTGTTCTTCGCGCCGCTGATGTTCGGCTTTGCCACCTTCGTGTTTGCCGAAGAGGCCGGCGTCGTCTCGGATCTCTTGAAAAGCCGGCCGTTCCGCGCCCTCGGCGACTGGTCGTATTCGATCTACATGGTCCACGCGTTCGTGCTGATCAATCTGGTCGGCCGTGGCGCGGCGGGGGCGGCCAAGCTGTTCCATATCGATCTCGGCACGCTCGCCGACGGCGACGGCGGCACGCTGATGGGCGCGCTCTATGCGCACAACGGGCTGTCGGCGGCAGGTCTCGTCGCGGCCTACGTGGCGGCGACGCTTGCCGCCTCGAGCCTGACCTTCCGCTACGTCGAAGTGCCGTCGCGCACCTTCTTCAACCGGCTGGCCTCCAGGCTCTACCGCCGCCGCGCCATGCCCGCCGCGGCGTGAGCCTCCATCCGAATGCGTCGCGGTGGCGGGCGTGTTGTCTTCCAGCGCCGGAGCTCCGGTTCGGGTCGGTTGCAACGGCAGACCCGGATCTGCGCCGAGGCCTGGGCTTGACGTCTCTGCCGAGGGTCTGGTCTCCGGTCCGCCGCCTGTCCTGGAAATAGGCCGGAAGTCGGCACGAGCGAGGCTTCGCGCCAGAGGGCAGGGGAGGCAGGTCACACGGCAAGGCGGGCGTGACGAGGGGCGCAGCCGCACCGAACGCGGCCGCGTCCCCAGCGCGACAGTGGCTGCACCGCGAGGCACCGCCGCAGCAGGGGCCCGCTCTCGCCGCGAGCAAGACCACACACCCGCCGCGGCTGGTCCACACCCACCCCACCGCGGCCGTGTGCCCATTGCGACGGTGCCGTGGGCCGTGCCGCGGGGCACCGCCGCAGCAGGGACCCGCTCTCGCCGCGAGCGAGACCAGGCGGCACGCCGCGGCCGGTCCACACCCAACCGCGCCGCCGCGGCGTGCCCATGCTGATCGAGGCCGCGCCTTCGATGCACCGTCTCGGCGCGTCGCGGAACTGCCGCCGCGCGCCAACCGCAGCCGCGGTCGCACCCCAACCGCGGCCGCAAAGTGCCTCCCGTTGACAGGGTCCACCGATGCCCGGCTGGAATGTGGTGGAAAACATCCCTCAAACCGCTGCAGTCGCCTCTTGAAATGCCGGCAAGGCGATGGTACCAACCGCTCCGCTTCTGGGCGTCGCCGCTTTGCGCTGCCCCGGCCATCCCTTGGGGGATAGTTCAACGGTAGAACTGCGGACTCTGACTCCGTCAATCTTGGTTCGAATCCAGGTCCCCCAGCCA
>JARLIU010000295.1 GCA_031291595.1 Ancalomicrobiaceae bacterium
AGCGAACAGCCTTGCAGCACATGGCTGTCGCCGTAGGAGGCGTGCAGATCCTCGAGCAGGAGGACCGGATCGGCGGCCGGGAGCTCAGACATGCATCTCTCCCAGGTAGATGCGCTGCACCATCGGATCGCGCCGGATCTCGTCGGGCGTTCCCTCGGTGACCACGGAACCCCGATGCAGCACGGTGATGCGCTGCGCCAACTCCATGACAATGTCCATGTCGTGCTCGATGAGGATGAGGGTGATGTCCGGAGCCATCGCCCGGATGAGCCGGACCAGGGTTTGGCGCTCGGCCGGCGACAGGCCGGCTGCGGGTTCATCCAGCATGATCAGCCGCGGCCGCATCGCCAGCGCCATGCCGAGTTCGAGCTGGCGCTGCAGTCCGTGCGCCAGCTCCGCCACGGGACGAAACAGGTGTTCGGTCAGACCAACCTGCTCGGCCACGTCCCGGGTCCAGGCCCGATCCTCGGATCGATCCCGCCACCGGCTCAACAGGTTGAGCCCGATACCCGTAGCGGCGGCACTGGACAGGAACAAGTTCTGTTCGACCGACAGATTCAGAAACAGCTGGGATATCTGGTAGGTCCGGCCGAGACCCAGCCGGGCGCGCCGCTCGACGCTGAAGCGGGTGACGTCGCGGCCGAGGACGTGGATCTCTCCGCCGTCCACCGGCACGTCGCCGGTGATCAGGTTGAACAGGGTCGACTTGCCGGCACCGTTCGGCCCGATCAGGGCGCGCCGCTCGCCCACGGCTATGGAGAGATCCACGCCCTTGACAGCTTTGACGCCGCCAAAAGTCTTGGAAACCTGCCGGGTGACGATGGCGCGCTTCTGATCGGGGGATGGCATAGTGCACTCTTCTCGGTACGATCCGTTACTTGCCGAAGGGCACGAATTCGTAGTCCTTCGCCACTTCCAGCATCTCTCGAGGCATGTCGGCGCGCAGATCCGGCGGGCTGGAGGGTCCGTCGCTCGGCTGCTTCATGTAGATCTTGGAGTCGTAGGGCCCGAACTGGTTCACGTTCTTCGCCGTGAACAAGCCCTTGTTATACATGACGCCGTCCGACCCAACCGCCACTTCGCGGATGTAGACGTTCTCGATCGCCGCATTGTACTCGTCGAGCGCCACCGGTCCGCGCGGTTCGTCGCTCAGGTCCACTTTGTGCATGGCGGCGGCGAGCGCGGCCTTGTCGGTCACGTCGCCGTTGCGTGCCTTGATCGCCCGGAGGATGAGCTCCATCGATCCGTACGCAAATTCCGACGCCGCCGACGGGCTGTGCTGCCAACGCTTTTGGAACGCGTCGCGGAACTTGTTCCAGTTGGGCGTATTCATGTCGTCAGCGGTCAGATGCGCCGAGTAGGCGCCGACGATCTGCTGCGGCATCGAGTCGAGATCCGGCTTCTCGAAGGTATTGGACTGGCCGAGCAACGGGATCTTGCTCTGCATGCCGAATTCCACGTACTGCTTGACGAACGCCACAGCATCGGAGCCAGCGCCGTTGTAGAGGACGGCATCGTACTTCTTGTCGAGGGGGATCGACGAGATGATCGAGGAGTAGTCGGAGGTCGGAACCGGGTGCCAGACAGTCGTCACCTCGACCCCGCCGCCGCGCAGGAAGCCACGCTTGAAGCCGCCGGCCTGATTGTAGGGATACGAGTAGTCTTCGCCGATCATGTAGATCTTCTTGAGGCCCTTGACCTTCGACAGCCAGTATCCGAACACGTCCATCGGCTGAGCGCCGGTCCAGGTCGGCCGCACCACGAACGGGTACCATTTGCGCATGGTCGAGTCTTCGGAGGCCGAATACATCGGCACGATCGGAATGTCTTTTCCCTTCATGTAGCTGGCGACCGAAAGGCCTTCGTCGCCGGAGACGAGACCGGTGACAACGTCGACCTTATCCTGCTCGACCAACTGCTTTGCCTTGGTGACGGCGAGTTCGTTATCGAGCTGGTCGTCGGCATAGATGACCTTGATGGTCTTTCCGGCCACCTTGTAGTTCCACTCTTCGAGCGCCATGACGGCGCCTTCCTTCTGCAGTTGTCCGAACGACGCGAACGTACCTGTGAAGGCGCTCAGCATTCCGATCTTGATCTCGTCTGCAGCCGAAGCCCCCATGGGCATGGCGATGATGCCCGCCGCGACGACCAGCGGCGCCAATGTTGTTCTTGTTGCCTTGTACTTCATCGTTTCACTCCTCCTCCCTCGTTGATGTCTTCCGCCGCGCTTGCGGCGTAAGCGAGGATGTTTCTTATTGATTGCTGTCCGGCGGTGCCGCCGGAACTTGGCGAAGTGCTCGCCGTTTCGCCGTTATTCTTTCCCACACCCCGAGGATTCCGTTCGGGGCAAGCAGGATCACCACGACGAACACAATTCCGATCACCGTGTTGTAGCGGGGGGTCAACTGGCTGACGATGACGTCGAGCCAGACCGCGATCACGGCGCCGACGACCGGACCCCAGAAGTACTGGCTCCCTCCCAGAATGACGATCAGCAGGATCCAGATCATCCGGCTGAGCTGAAGCGCCGTCGGTGTCACGATCCCGGACGACCAGGCGGCCAGGATTCCGCCCACTCCAGCATAGATCGCGGCGATGACGAACACCGCCACCCGCAGCCAGAACACCGGGTACCCCAGCGCGCTCATGCGGCGGGGACTTTCCCGGATGCCGTTCAGCGCCAGACCGAACGGCGACTGCACCAGCCGCCACAGGAACAGCAGGCCGAGACTGAACAGAGCCAGCGACATCCAGTAGAAGTTGGCGTTCTGGGTCAGATCGACACCGAAGATCGACGGCGGCTGGATATCCGGGATGCCCGCCCAGCCATGCAGCAGACTGGTATTCTGCCGGGCGAACGACCAGCAGATCTGGCCAAGCGCCAGGGTGAGCATGAGAAACACGATCCCATGCGTGCGCATCACCACCAGGGCGAACAGAAGTGCAACGACGGCAACCAGCGCCAGACCGGCCAACTCCGGCAGCGGGAACGGAAACCCGCGTTCGGCGCCGAGAAGCCCAACAACGTAGCCGCTGATACCGAAAAACGCGGTCTGGGTGAGACTGATCATCCCGCCCTGGCCGAGGAGAAGGCCAACGCTCAAGGCCAGGAAGCCGAAGTAGAACGTGCGGATGAACGTCGTCAGCGTGTATTGGCCGCCATAGGCCGGCAGCGTCACCAACGCGACGACTACGGCGATCGCCACGACCAGTCTCAGTCGGCGCAGGCTGCTCCCCTGCAACAGCGTCCCGGTCATAGCCGCCTCCCGAACAGGCCTTCGGGGCGCACGGCAAGCACGATGGCCATGGGGACGAACACCAGGAACATCGACATCTGCGGCGCAAACGCCAGGCTGAAGGACAGAATCTGGCCGAGGATCAACGAACTCACGACGACGCCCATCAGACTGCCGAGGCCACCGACGATCACGACCACCAGCGAATAGGTGAGGATCGTCGTGTCTTCGCCCGGGCTGAGCTGCAGGTAGGTCCCGCCGAGCACGCCGGCGATGCCGCTCAGGAACGCCGAAAGCATGAACATCAGCGAATAGATGATGTCGATGCGCACGCCGAGCGCGCTGACGGTTTCGCGATCATCCACGCTTGCCCTGACGGCGATGCCGAAACGAGTCCGATAGAGAAGCAGCCACAGACCAAACGCGATTGCCGCGCTGATGGCCATCAGCACATAGCGGAAGCCGGGATAGGTGAAGCCGAAGACCGTGACGGGCCCGCTCAGGGCTGCCGGGGAGCGGATCGACTGCGTGTGACCACCCCATACGGCCAGCGCCATGTCGGCGATGATCATCGAAAGCGCGATGGTGAGAAGCGTCTGCGACAGGTCGCCGCCCGCCCGGATCCGCGCCAACAGGCCCCGTTCGACCAGAAGCCCCAGCAGCGCGATGGACAGCCCCGCGGCGACCAATGCCACCGTCCAGTTGCCCGTGAGTCTGAGGACGGTGAGGCCCATGTAGCCCCCCAGCAGGTAGAACGCGCCATGGCTCATGTTGACGATGCGCATAAGCCCGAAGGCCAATGTAAGGCCGCTACCGAGGACAAAGAAGAGAGCCCCCTGGGTGAGTCCATTGAGCACCAGAATCAGGATATGCTGATTCATGCGTCCGCCTCCCTGGCCGGCTCTGCCAGTTTTGTATTATAATTCTTTGGCACGATCTGAAATGAATTCTGAAGACCTCAATCTCCTGGGGAGACTGTGTTTCCAATTTGCTCATTTCCCAAATCGTATTGGAAGTTATACATCCGCTTGACAATGCCGCCAAGGCGCGAAAGATCTGAGTTGGGTAAAAATGGGTAACGGATATGGCGAATCTGCAGATTCCTACGGCCTGGAATCGCATCGTTGTGGATGCCGAACGGTTCACGTCAAACGTGTTGCGGACCGGCGATATCGTGCTGCCGCCCCTTCGCCGCGCGCCGGGACTGCCGGCCGAATTGTCGGGGCTGATGCCCAGTCGGGACCATAACGGCGACCTTCTGCTAGCGATCGAACGCATGTCCCACTGCTTGCCGGCCGACCGCCCGGTGATCGGCATGTTCGCCGCCGACCCGTTCCTGCGCATCGACCAGTTGGCCGGCCGGCTGGCGCAAAAGGGCTATCGGGACGTGGCAAACCTGCCGAGCGTCACCCAATACGGCATTGCCTTCCGGCCGGTTCTCAACGGCCTCAACGTCGGACCGGCGCGTGAATTCAAGGCCCTCGACCAGTTTGCCGCACTCGGCTTCGCCGTCTCCGTCTCCGTCGCCCACATCGATGACGTCGCGCCGGCGCTGGCCCTCGCTCCGGCTCAGCTTTTCGTTGTTCCCAGCTTCGATTTATGGTGCGACGGCAAGCTCGATCCCGGCGGTCTGCTCACCCTGTGCGGCCAGGTGGCCGAGCATCGTCAGCGGGCGGCATCGCGTGCCCCGATCGTCCTGTTCGCCGGCCACACGGGGATTTCCCCCATGCAGGCGCGCAACGCCGGAGCCGACGGCATCGTTCTCGACTGATGCCGGCCGTTCACGCGAAATCGAAAGCATCGGACCCGGAAGTGGAAACCGGTACGGGGCTGAGTCCTGTGCTCAAACAAAAAGATGGATCGCCGGGCCGATTCCAATTGGTCGGCCGGTGCTCTAGCGGCGCCCCGTCAGGTGGTAGAACTGGATCTTATTGTAGAGGGTCTTCCGCGAGATCCCCAGGAACGCGGCGGTGCGGCCGCGATGGAAGCCATGGCGCCACAAGGCGTCGAGCACGATGTCGCGCTCGGAGGCGACGCGGCGGCGTCCTCGCTCGGCTTCCCCCGACATCAGGCGCTGCACGGAGTCCTCGTCGACCCGTCCTCCTGCGTGGCTCGACACCAGTTTGGCGGCGAACGCCCTGAGTTCGGGCAGGTTGCCGGGCCAATCGTGGCGCCGCAGCCGGCGCATGGCCAACGGCGACAGCACGGGCCGCTTCGTCGGCGCGTCGTCGGTCAGGCGGGAGATGGCGCCATCGAGCAGTTCCCCGATGTCCTCGGTCCGGTCCCTGAGCGACGGCAGATGAATCTCGTTGCCCTCGACCTGCTGCGCCAGCCCCCGATCAATTCGTCCCTCGGCGATCAGCGTCTCGAGCGGCGCATCGGCGATGAACAGCAGTCGCTTGCCCCATCGCAGCGAGCGGCGACCGCCGATCGGCGTGAAGCGACGCCGTTCCATGTAGACGGCGATGCGCGCCTGGACCTTGAGCGGGATGTGCTCAAGTCCGCGCAGGACGATCGAGGCGATGTCGTCGCGCTCCGCAAGGCCGGTCAGGCCGCCGCCGCCCTGCACCGCGCTGCGTCCGAAAAGCGAAATCATCACTTGCTGGCCCGAAGTCTCGCCGGCGTGCACCACGGCCAGCGTCTTCGGGCTGCCCCCCGATAGAGCATGCAGGGCCTCGACCGTCGTCTGCCGCCCGGTCCCTTGCTCCCCCGAAACCAGCATCGTTTCGCCGGAGCCACTGAAGCGGCGGATCGTTTCATAGACGTGAACCATCGCCCGCGACGCGCCGGCCAGGCCGATGCGTTTGCCGAAGGCGACAAGGTCGCTTTCCTCGTTGCTGAGCACACGGGCCAGAACCGCCGCCGACTTGAAGCGCTGCGTCTGGCCGGCGACGGATTCGGCCAGCGGCAGGCGGTCGATGGTCGAGCCGCCGATGTAGCCGTGGATGTGCGCCACCCTGCAGATGGTCGCCAATTGGTCGGGATCCTTGATGGGCCCGCCTTCGAGTACGAAGAAGGCGTCTGGATTTTCGCGTACGACGATCCTGGACATTTCCCGGGAATGGGCCGCCGCCTCCTCGACGCTGATCTCGCTGGGCAGCCCTTTCACGCCCCCGGCGTTCCAGCCGAAGTTGATACAGACGATGTCAACCCCGAGGGCGGCGGCGGCGCGCGCCTGGTCGGTGGTATACACGTAGGCCAGCGAACTGAGGCCGCGGGCATGGGCGGCGGCAAACAGCGCCAGTTCCTTGGAAAAGCCGATGCCGACGGCGTCGAGCGCGGCTCGCATCGGCGCCGGGTAGAGGCCGACTGTCGGGAAGTTGGCGATACCGGCAAACCCCAGCTCCGCAATCTCATCGGCCAACGCCTCGACCGACAGGTTCGGGTCCAGGGTCGAGGCGCCAAAATACACCGGGACCGTGCAGTGGCTGAGCAGCTCCGCCGAGGCGAACTGTTTGACGAACTGGTTGGAATCGCGGATCGGCAGCATACAGGCGACCGAGGCTGCCCCCATGATGCGGAAGCGTCCCGCACTGAGAGCCAACACGAAGTCGGCGCCGCCCTCTTCCGCCGCCTGACCGAGAATGCCGGCGCCGATCGCCGCGCCGACCAGAAATTCGCCGCGCTTGCGCGCCTCGGCCAATTGAGCCCGGATCCTCAGTCGAGGCGTATGGGGATCAGACTCCATCGATGGATGCTTTCTCGGCACGGCAGCGCCATGTTAATCGGCCTTCCGCTTGGCGGCAATCGGTCGGCGACCCGCAACTGGGGGCTCGCGCTGCAGCGGCTCTCCTCGCCGAGCCACCAGGGCTTGCAACTCGCTTGCGACGCGCGTTCCCGTCAGCGACGTGTCGACGACGCGGGCGAGGCGCTCACGCGAGACGTCGTCGACCACATCGAACAAGGGCACACGGCGCGACGATGAAACTCTTCGTTCATGTGCGGAGGGCGTGTTTGATTCGGGCAATGAACGAGGGGAGCCGATTCAGTCGCTGTTCCCAGGGTGTTACCCCGGAAGAGCGACCACATCTCGCCTGCGATTGGCCGTATTCGGCAACTAATTGATTAATAAAGGAAACATTGGCTCCGCGAGTAGGACTCGAACCTACGACCCGGTGATTAACAGTCACCTGCTCTACCAACTGAGCTATCGCGGAACAGCGCATCGGCGCGGCGCTGCTAATAGCAAGGTCCAAACCGCTTGCCAACCCCTCTTCGGCATAATGTGTCGCCGAGGTGACGCCGGTTGTGCATGAACGGACCGGCGACGGCTGCCGTCTGGCGGACGCCGGCCCGGCACCGAGGGGCGGGACGCAGCCAGATGGACTCGCCACGGCGATGGATCGATCAACTGAATCGCCGCTCCATCAAAAGCTTAGGGCGCGATGCCGACACAGGCTTCCATGTCGTGGCGTTGCGCTCTAAGAAGGCAGCGGTGATCGAGGGCCGAGGGCGGATGGTGGAGACTGCGGCGACGGGAGCGGGTGTGCCGAAGATCGATTTCGTTCTCGGCGGCGCGCGTTCGGGCAAGACGCGGCTGGCGCTGGCGCGGGCCGAGGCCAGCGGATGCGCCCCCGTCTATGTCGCCACGGCGACCGCCGGCGATGCAGAAATGGCTGCGCGGGTCGCTGCCCACCAGGCCGAACGCGGCCCGATCTGGTCGACGGTCGAAGAGCCGCTCGAGTTGACCGAGGCACTCGCCCGCCGCGCCGCGCCGGGGCGCATCCTGCTCGTCGATTGCCTGACCCTGTGGCTGTCGAACCTGATGTTCGCCGAACGCGACATCGAGGCCGAGACCGCGAGGCTGACGATGGGCCTGAGCCGGCTTGCCGGGCCGGTGATTCTCGTGTCGAACGAAGTCGGGCTCGGCATCGTGCCGGACAATGCGCTCGCTCGGACGTTCCGCGACGACCAGGGGCGGCTCAATCAGGCGGTCGCCGCCCTGGCAGACCGGGTGACCTTCGTCGCCGCCGGCCTGCCGTTGCTGTTGAAAGGCTGATCAGGTCACCACGTCCGGCGCGGTCCGGCCGGTGCGCTCGCGGATCTGGGCGATGGCGTCGGCCGCCGCGATCACCTTGGCCAGCACCTGCTGCGGCTCGAGGTCGTGGCGGGCCGGATCCGGTTCGAACGCCTCGAGATAGACGCGCAGCGTCGCACCTTCCGTGCCGGTGCCCGACAGGCGGAACACCGCCCGCTCGCCGGTGGTGAAGAACACGCGCACGCCCTGCTTGGCCGAGGTCGAGCCGTCGATCGGGTCGGTATAGGCGAAATCGTCCGCCGTCTCGATCGTCAGCCCGGCGAAACCCTTGCCAGGAAGGTCTTGGATCGAGTCGCGCAGGTCGGCGAATAGCTTGTCGGCCAGCCCCGATTCGATCGCCTCGTAGTCGTGGCGGGTGTAGTAGTCGCGGCCGTAGGTCGCCCAATGGCTCTTGACGATCTCGGCGATCGACTCGCCGCGTGCGGCGATGATGTCGAGCCAGACGAGGACCGCCCACAGCCCGTCCTTCTCGCGCACGTGGTCGGACCCCGTGCCGGCGCTTTCCTCGCCGCAGATGGTGACGCGCCCGGCATCGAGCAGGTTGCCGAAGAACTTCCAGCCCGTCGGCGTCTCGAAGCCTTCGACGCCCGCCTTGGCAGCCACCCGGTCGGCGGCGCGGCTGGTCGGCATCGAGCGGGCGATGCCTTTGAGGCCGGCCTTGTAGCCCTTGGCCAGATGGATGTTGGCGGCCAGCAGCGCCAGACTGTCGGAAGGCGCCACCGAAATGCCGCGGCCGAGCACGATGTTGCGGTCGCCGTCGCCGTCCGAGGCCGCGCCCATGTCGGGCGCCGCGCCGGAGAACATCAGCGCGAACAGTTTTGCCGCATGCACCGGGTTCGGATCGGGATGATGGCCGCCGAAATCGGGCAGCGGCGTGCCGTTGATCACCGTTCCCGGCCGCGCCCCGAGCCGGCCCTCGATGATCGCCTTGGCGTAGGGGCCGGTGACCGCCGACATGGCGTCGAAACGCATGGCGAAGCCGGACGCGAACAGCTTGGAAATGCGATCGAAATCGACGAGCCCTTCCATCATCGCCACGTAGTCGGCCACCGGGTCGATCACCTCGACCGTCATGCCGGCAAGGCTCGATGTGCGGATCTCGGAGAGGTCCGGCGCGGGCTCGGAGACGATTTTGTAGGAGGCGATGTCGAGCGTGCGGGCGAAGATGGCGTCGGTCACCGGTTCGGGCGCCGGGCCGCCGTTGGCGACGTTGAACTTCAGGCCGAAGTCGCCGTGTTCGCCGCCGGGATTGTGGCTCGCCGACAGCACGAACCCGCCGAACGCGCGCCGCTTGCGGATGAGGTTGGAGGCGGCCGGCGTCGACAACAGCCCGTTCTGGCCGACGATCGCCTTCGACGCGCCGTTGGCGGCAAGCATGCGCAAGATGATGCCGATGGCGGTGTCGTTGAAGAAGCGGCCGTCGCCGCCGACCACGATCTCGCGATCCTCGACCCCTCCGACCCCCTCGATGACCGCCTGCACGTAGGTCTCGAGATAGCCCGGTCGCATGAACACGGTGGTCTTTTTGCGCAGCCCGGAGGTCCCCGGCTTCTGACCGGCGATCGGCTGGGTTGTGACGGTTTCGATGCTCATGCGCAGCGTCCTCTCCTCATGCGACACATCGCCGTGAAGGCATTCGGCCCCTCATAGCA
>JARLIU010000296.1 GCA_031291595.1 Ancalomicrobiaceae bacterium
AGGATGGGGCCGGTTTCCGTCGCCATGTCAGCGCTCCGTGAACCTGCGCTGCGTCTGGTCGACCAGCACGGAAATGATGATGACGCACCCGACAGCGACGAACTGCCAGAACGGCTCGACGTTGATGAACACCAGGCCGTATTGGATGACGGCGATGACCAGCGAGCCCGCCACGGTGCCGAATACGGTGCCTGAGCCGCCGAACAGGCTGGCGCCGCCGATGACGACCGCGGCGATCGAGTCGAGCAGCAAGGGCTCGCCGGCTTGGGCGGCACCAGCAGTGAAGCGCGCCGCATAGAGCACGCCGCCGATGCCGGCGCACAGGGCCGACAGCATGTAGAGCCGCTGCTTCAGCCGATCGACGTCGATGCCGGCGCGGATCGCCGCCTGCTCGTTGGCGCCGAGGGCGTAGGTGTGCTGGCCGAAGCGGGTTTGCGACAACAGATAGTGCATGCCCAGCAGGAACAGCACGGTGATCAGCACGACGATCGGAACGCCGAGGACCTGATCGTTGCCGAGGCTGGCGAACCAGTGGTTGCTGACCGGCACCGTCGTGCCGCCGGCGACCAGGAAGGCGACGCCGCGGGCGACGCCGAACATGCCGAGCGTGCCGATGAAGGGGGGGATGTTCAGCTTGGCGACGAGCAGGCCATTGATCTTGCCCGGGATCAGCGTCACCAGAAGCCCGGCGGCGATGCCGACCAGCATCGCCGGGAACGGCGGCAGCCATTGGGCGGCGATATTGACGCCATGCGCCGCGACGACCGCCGACAGCCCCATGACGAAGCCGATCGACAGGTCGATGCCGCCGGAAATGATTACGAAGGTCGAGCCGAGCGCCAGCAGCAGCGGCGCAACGGCGAACACGCCGATCGACCGCAGATTGTAGCTGGAGCCGAAGAACGTGTCGCCATAGGCGATCTGCGCCCAGGTCTCGAAGAAGACGACCAGAATGAGCAGGAACAGCCAGGCTCGCAATTCAGCGATACGCATCAGCCAGGCAAGGCCTGTGGAAGACTTGGCACCAGTGCCCGGGGCAGCGGCCGAAGATGCGGACATTTGCCACTCCAATCCAAGGAGACTTCAGCAGTTCCGGCCGGACGGGCTCGCCCGGCGATCGCGGAAACGCTCCGAATTCAAAGCTTTGAGCGTGCCGTTATCATTGGTCGCAAGGATGCGGACGGGACACGCTCCAGCGCAGGTTCGGATCGAAGAAAGACGCGAACCTGCTCTGACGTTTGGTTTTCTCGCCATGTCCAACCCGGACGGGTTCAGCGTCTCGGGACATTCGTACCGCCGGCCGCCCGGAGGCAGCAGGCATTGCCGGACCGCACACTCCCGTGCAGTCCACGGCGGGATCGAGGGCGGCAGCACTGTCGGCGTCCGGCGATCCGGTCGTGGATGGCGGGGCCGGCTTCAGTCGTCGCAGCCCCGGGAATGCGGTCCGACGGAACGGAGTCCCGTCGGACCGCGGAATGCACTTACTGCTTGTAGATGAAGCGGGCGACGTTCGGATCGTCGATGTTCGCCTTGTCCATCACGGTGAAGCCGGTGCCGATCGCGGTCGGGACCGAATTGCCGGTCAGATGGGCGTAGGCGGTCATCACGCCGTAGTAGCCGATTTCAGCCGGATGCTGGGCGATGGCGATGTCGACCAGACCGGACTTCAGATTGTCGACGATGGAGGAAGGAGCATCGAAGGCGACGACCTTGACGACGCCGATCTTGTTCGCCTGCTTCACGCCGTTGGCCGCGCCGAGAGCGGAGAACAGGTTGGCGCCGAACACGCCGACGAGATCGTTGTTGCGGGCGAGCACCGACTGCAGCTGCGAGGCGGCCTTGTTGGCGTCGTCATCGTTGAACTGGGTCTCGAGCACGGTAATGCCCGGATGGTTCTTCATCTCGCGCTTGAAGCCTTCCTCGCGCTGATCGGTGGTGGAGATGCCGGGCTTCACGTTGGAGACGAACACTTTGCCTTTGTCGCCGATCGACTTGGCCAACGCGCGGGCAGCGATCTCGCCGCCGAGGATGTTGTCGGAGGCGATGTAGGAGATCGGGAAGTCGGCGTCGCCGGCGCCGGTCTGATACTTGCCGGTGCCGATGAACGTATCGACGGTGACGACGGTGATGCCGGCGTCGGCGGCCTTCTTCAACGGCTGGATCAGCTGATTCTTGTCGGTCGGGGCGATCAGGATGGCGTCGGGATGCCGCGCGATCACGGCGTCAAGCACCGGCACCTGCAGAACCGGATTGAAGTCCGGTGCGCCCTGGAACACCAGATCGACGCCGACGGCCTTGGCTGCCGCTTCCGCGCCCTTGCGCATCGAGATGTAGAACGCGTCGGTGGTCAGACCGGGGATGAGGGCGATGGTCAATTTCTTGTCGGCGGCATAGCCCGCCGATGCGAATACGGTTGCGCTAACCGCAACGGCCGCCAGGGCGGCAATCAATTTCCTCATAGTGTTTCCTCCAGCTTCGTCGTCGTTTGACTTGCCGTTTGGTCAGGACGCTGAAGCGGCCTGAACTGCCTCCGGGGTGTGGTTGGCGCACATCTCTTGGACCCAGGGTCGTGTGTGCTCTTCCCCGTACTGCATGGGCGAACGCTAGTCCGGATGCGCTCAGCGCGTCAACAAGAAAGTGTCGCGCGTTAAATTTTTCGATGCCGCTGCGCAATAAAGGCCAGCCCGCAGCGTGCCGCCCGCGCGCCCGGCCGCGCCGCGATCCGATAACTCGTTGTCAAATCCCCATTTTATGACGAAACCGCCTGCGCGATCCGACTGTTACCAGACAGACTCTCACGCTGGGGCTGGCCGTTCCGCTGGCGATCGCGTTCGGCCCCGATTGCATTCCGCAGCGGGAACGCGCGCCGATCGGAAAAAGTAAAATTTACAAGCGACAATTTTCTTGCCGGCAGTTTGACATCATGCCAAATTTGCCCTAGAGCGCGATGCCGCCGCGTGGCCGCATGCGACAGCTGAACCCGGCGCTTCAGGCTTTTGCTAGCGCGATGATTCAGCTCGGCAATCGCCCCCGGCGTTGCAACGACGCGCCTCCTTGACGAGCGCCGTCGCCGCTGACGGCATCCATGCATGATCTGGCACAAGGGCGAGGGTCCAAGCCGCAGATGAGCGTCCCCAAGATCAAGAACATGGCGGAGTTTGCCGAGATCAGCGGGCTGTCCCGGCCGACCGTTTCGAAGTATTTCATCGATCCGGACAGTGTGCGCCAGTCGACCCGTGACAAGATCGAGCGGGCGCTGCGCAAGTACGACTACCGTCCCAATCTGTTCGCGGTCAATCTCAACAAGAAAAAGTCGAATATCATCGGCATCATCGTACCGGACATCGTCGATCCGTTCTACGCGAGCCTGGTCAGTCGGATCGAGGCCCAGCTTGCCGCCGACGGCCATCTCGTCGTCGTTCTCGGTTCGCGCGGCGATGCGACGATGGAGGCGCATTCGATCGACGTGCTGTTGTCGCTCAGGGCGTCGGCAGCCATCATCGCGCCGCTGGGGCTGACGTCGGATGTCGGCCTGATCGAAAGCCTGGGCGCGCGCATCCCGATCGTCTATCTCGACAGCCGGCTCGACACCGACGTGCCGTTCATCGGGACCGACAATTTCCAAAGCATGGGGCTGATCACCGACTACCTGTGCCGCACGGGGGAACGGCCGACCTATGTCGAGCTGCCGGAAGCCAACCACAACGCGGTCGAGCGCCGTATGGCCTACGTCAGAACCATGGAACGCAACCGCCTCGCGCCCGAGATCGTCACGCTGGGGCGGACGGCCAGCTGGCGCTTCGAGGAGAAGGGCTACAGCGAGGCAATGCGGCTGTTCGCCGGCGCCGGATTTCCGACGCGCACGCTGTTGTGCGTCAACGATCGGGTGGCGAGCGGCGTGATGGCGGCCGCCTACCAGAGCGGGCTCAGAATCGGCCGCGAACCCGGCTGCGACCTGCGTATTGCCGGGCATGACGACCATCCACTCAGCCGCTTCTCCTGTCCGCCGCTGACCACCGTGGCGCAGGACATCGAGCGCATGAGCACGCTGTGCGTCGAAGCCCTGCTGGCGCGCCTCGTCGGCGGCGTAGCGCTGCCGCCGCAGAGCATGCCGCGCCTGACGGCGACGCTGATGATGCGCGCCTCGGCCTGAGCGCCCTGCTGTGCCCGCCACACTCATCCAAGCGGCCTGACGGCACTGCGGCACGGCGAGACGACCGGACAGGCGGCGCGCGCGCCGGCCGGATGGCCCGGCACCGACCTCGGCATTTCGGCCAGCCGCTGTCCGGCAACGCAGCCGTGCCTGCGGGCAAGCGACCGCAGCGTGGTCACTGTCTGCATCGTGGTCCTCCCGGACAGGCCTCCGGTCTGATTGCCGGTTCAAGCCAATCTGACGGCCCTTCCATGCGAAGGCCCGGGGCGGTCTCAGCCGCACTGCCGTCGCCGACCGTGTCGCGGCCGGGGCAGTGACGCGCATGCGTCGCCTCTCTCTTCGGCACCATAGTGCATTTTCCCATTGAACGAAATCACAGGTGCGTAGACAGAAGTGCCGCGCGTCGCCGCTGCCCGCCCGAGCGGCTGACGGCGGCGTCCGTCCGGGCTTCAGCGCTTTCGGGTCGAACGCCGACAGCCAGGTTTTGTGAATTTTGCTGTCGCGCACGGCCTCGCCCGAGCCATCTCCGACGGTGCGAGAGCGTGCTCCGGGCCATTCGTGCCCGGATGCCGGCCCGCAGCAAAAGCCCATGGCGCCGGTCAAGCCGCCGTATGATGATACCGCTGCACAGAACGCCGGCCGGACGACACCGGATCGGCCGAGCGCCGACAATGGCAAGGGAGAGCACCCGAGATGAAGCGTTCCGAGATCAACCACATTCTGGCCGAGGGCAACGACTTCATCCGCTCGTTCGGCTACGTGCTGCCACCGTTCGCCTCGCTCACCCCGGATGAGATGATCGCACGCAAGGCCGAACTGGCCGGCGTGATCGAGGCGCGGCTCGGCTGGGACATCACCGATTTCGGCCAGGGTGATTTTGCCAAGATCGGGCTGTTCCTGGTGACGGTCAGGAACGGACTCCTCGCCGATCTGCAGCGCGGCCGGGGTCGCCTCTATGCCGAGAAGATCATGATCTCCCGGCTGCATCAGGTGACGCCGATGCATCGCCACGTGCTGAAGGCCGAAGACATCATCAACCGCGGCGGCGGCGAACTGGTGCTGGAACTCTACCGGATGGACGGTGACGGCGGCATCGATGCCGAGGCGGAGGTGGCGGTCATGACCGATGGTCAAGAGCGGCGCCTGCCGGCGGGCGGGCGTCTGGCGCTGCGGCCGGGCGAAAGCGTCACGCTGTTGCCGGGCGTGTGGCACAGCTTCTGGGCCGAAGGCCGCGACGCGCTGATCGGCGAAGTCTCCTCGGTCAACGACGATGTGACGGACAATGTCTTCCGCGATCGCGTCGGCCGGTTTTCCAGCGTCGAGGAAGACGTCGCGCCGACCCGCCTGCTCGTCTCCGACTATGACCGCGTGCTGGCGTGACCTGACGGCACCCCTCGGCCGCTGCGGCGATCAGCCGGCCGGACAAGGCGCGCCGAGGAGCTGCACCACAGCGGCGGCGCGGCGCCACTCGACCAGGCTGACCGAGCCGTGCGCCTGGGCGATACGGAACAGGCCGTCGAGCGGCATGCCGAGCAGGTGGCAGAGCAGCGTCCGGTTGACGCCGGCGTGTCCGGCGATCGCCACATTGAGGTCGGTGCCCCATTCGGCGAGGTCCTGCAGCACCGGCACGACGCGGGCGGCGAGATCGGCGAAACTCTCGCCGCCGGGCGGCCGGAACCCGACGATGTCGAGCCCGCGCTCGGCCCAGGCTTCGGGATAGGCATGCGCGATGTCGCTGCGCAGCCGTCCCTCCCACACGCCCATGTCGATTTCGGCGAGCGCCGGCAGCACGCGGATCGGCACGTGGCGATCATCGGCCAGGATCTCGGCGGTACGGCGCGAGCGGGCAAGATCGCTGGCCAGCACCAGATCCAGCGGTTCGCGGCTGAGGAAAGCCGCGACGCGTTCGATCTCGACCTCGCCATCGCGGCTCATCGGCAGATCGGTGCGGCCGATATAGCGGTCACGCGCATCGCCGACGACGCTGCCGTGGCGGATCAACCAGAGTTTGCGCATGGATCTTCCTCATGGCGCAGGCGGCGCTTCGCCGTCCGCTGCAACAGACTGGCATCGGCGAGCGTGACCACGACCCGCAGCGAGCCAGCCGCCACGGCCGGCGCCCACTGCGGCACGGCGGCCACGGCGCTGCGGACCGCGACGCCCAGCACCGGTATGCGATAGCGCGGCGGCGCGGCGATCCGCAAGCTCAGGGTTGCCGGCGATCCGGCGATGAGGGTGGCGTCGAGATCCGTGACGCCGTCAACGGCGAAAACGGCGTCATCGATCGCCGCCTGGGTCAGCCGGATATCGCCGACGATCGCCGCATCGCCGATGCGGCCGGACAGTCCGGCCAGCCGGCGCAGTCGCGAGCCGCAGCTGCAGTCGCCCTCCACCAAGCAGCCGCGATCACCGGTGCGGTAGCGGATGAGTGGCGTGGCGCGCGGCTGCAGCGTGGTGAAGACGATCTCGCCCTCCCGGCCGGGCGGCAGCGGTTCGCCCGTCGCGGGGTCGATAACTTCGACGAACAGGTCGGCCTCGCGCAGGTGCAGTCCGGCATGCGCGGCGCAATCGACCGCACCGCCGTAACCAGTCTCGGTCATGCCCCAGTGCTCGTACACCTCGCAGTGCCAGGCCGCGGCGATCGCCCGCTTCAGCGACGGCGCGGCATGATCGGAACTGACCAGCACCGCCTTCAGCCGGATCGGCGGGCCATCGTCGGCCGCACTCGACCGGGCGGCGGCGAGCAGCGATACCGGCGGACCGGCGACGATGTTGGCAGCCTCGCGGCGCAGCGCGACGACCAACGACTGCGGGTCATGCGCTGTCGCGATCTGCAGCGGGATGGCGCCAAGCCGTCGCAACGCCACGGCGAGGCCGTCGCCGATGCTCGCCGGACGATCGGCGGCGAAGGCGATCGCCACCCGGTCGCCCGGGCTGGTGAACACCGCCATGCCGTGGTGGAAGTAGTCGGCGGTCGCCTCGAGATCCTCGGCGGCGAATTGGACACGCTTCGGCGGACCCGACGTGCCCGATGTCGGCAGCGTGACGATGCGGGCGACATCGCCGCCAGAGACAGCCACGAGGGGCGGATCGGCGCGGGTAAGATCGTCGGGCGTGGTGAACGGCAGGCGTGGCAGATCGGCGATGCCGGTGAACGGCGCATCCGGCCAGTCGGCGCGGCGGCGGTAGAATGGGCTGAGCGCCCTGGCTTGCGCCACGGTGGCGGCGAGGTGCGCCGATTGTGCCGCCTCGAAGGCCGGGCGGCCGGCGTCCGGTTGCAGCCCCAGCCGCTGATACATGCGGGCCTCGTAGGCGGCCACAGTCATATCCCCTCCTTGTCTGCGGCGGCGACACGCGCCGTCAGCCCTTGCGGATGGCGCGGTATTGCAGCGGCGAACATTCGTGCACCCGTCGGAAGCAGCGCGAGAAGTAGAGCGGATCGTCGAAACCGAGTTCGGCGGCGATCGCCTTGATCGACTTCTCCGTCGTATCGAGCAGGAAGCAGGCGCGCTGCATCTTCAGCCGGGTGAAGAAGTCGAGACTGGAAAAGCCGGTCCGCTTCTTGAACACCGCGGAGAAATGCGATGGCGACAGATTCGCGGCGGCGGCGAGATCGGTGACCTTCAGCGACCTGGCGAGGTTTGCCTGCATCGTCTCGATGACGCGGCCGATGCGCAGGTCGAGATTGTCGTCCTCATGCGCGTTGCGATGCCGGGTGACGACGAGATGCGTCACCAACTGGCCGAGCGTCATCGAGGCGGAGAGAAGATTGTCCGGGGTGTAGCCGTCGCCGAGGATCGCCATGAGCTTTTCGAACAGCGGCGGGATCGCCGGATCGCGACCGGGAGACAGGACCGGCGCGCCCGAGTCCAGTTCGAACAGCCGGGCCAACGTGGCGACCTTCGGCCCGGCCAGATGCACCCAGTAGATCGTCCATGGGGTCGATTCGTGCGCGCCGTAGGCATGGCCGATGTCCGGCGGCGCGATCAGGATCTGGCCCGGGCGGACGCGCACCGCGGTCTCGCCGACGCGGGCCCAGCCCTCGCCATCGGTGCAATAGATCAGCACCGCCTGCGGAATTCCGTCCGGCCGGGCGACGAAATGCCATTGCGCGCGGGGATAGTGGCCGACATCGCTCGGCATCAGCCCCCACAGCGGGTCGGTGTCGAGCCAAGCCGCCACCACCGGCCGCGGCAGCACCACCGATCGCTGACCGGGAAATCCCTCCCGGATCCTGGGCTCTTGGTCGCTCATTGCCTCCTAAAGCTATCAGAGGATCGTCTATGATGTCCATCGTTCCGGCCATTCCGCGCCCTCCTCTCGGCGGGTAGCGTCGGCGGCGATCTGAGAGCCCCGCGCAGAGGGGCCGACCGGCAGGAGACCGACATGCGACGCGAGCTGCTTCCCGAGGCCCCGGCACCCCTCGATGGGCCGGTCAAAGCCTGGTTCGCGCCATTGACGTTGCCGACCTACGATCCGGCGCCGGCCGACCGCAATCCGATGTTCCTGGAAAAGCGGGTGTTCCAGGGCTCCAGCGGCCGGGTCTATCCGCTGCCCTTCATCGATCGCATCGCCGATGTGGCGGTGGAGCGGGCCTGGACGTCGGTCAACATCGAGAACGAGTACATTCGCGTCGTCATCCTGCCGGACCTCGGCGGCCGCATCTACGCCATCCTCGACAAGGTCAACGGCTACGACCTCGTCTACCGCAACCCGGTGATCAAGCCGGCACTCGTCGGTCTGGCCGGCCCGTGGGTGTCCGGCGGCATCGAATTCAACTGGCCGCAGCACCTCCGCCCCTCGACCTATATGCCGGTGGCGGTCGAAATCGAGGAGGAGGCCGACGGCAGCCGCACCATCTGGCTCAGCGAACACGAGCCGATGAACCGGATGAAGGGGATGCACGGCGTGCGGCTGGCGCCCGGCCGGGCCGCGGTCGAACTCAGGGTCCGCCTCTACAACCGCACGCAGCTGCCGCAGAGCTTCCTGTGGTGGGCCAATGTCGCCACCGACGTCAACGCGCGCTACCAGAGCTTCTTTCCCGGCGACGTCACGGCCATCGCCGACCACGCCAAGCGGGCGACGAGCGCCTTCCCTTGCTGCGCCGACCGCTATTACGGCGTCGACTACGCGGCGCGCGCCCGCGACGGCGTGCCGGCGGACGAGGTCCCGGCGCAGTTTGTGCCGCGGGGTGACTACGCCGCCAACGACTTGCGCTGGTACGCCAATATCCCGGTGCCGACGAGCTACATGTGCGTCGGCAGCCGCGGCGATTTCTTCGGCGGCTACGACCATGGCGCCGAAGCGGGAATCGTCCATATCGCCGACCACCACGTCGCGCCGGGCAAGAAGCAGTGGACCTGGGGCAATCACGACTTCGGCTACGCCTGGGACCGCAACCTGACCGATCCGGACGAGGCCGGCGTCTACCACCCGTACATCGAGATCATGGCAGGCGCCTTTACCGACAACCAGCCTGACTTCTCCTTCCTGGCGCCGGGCGAGACCAAGACGTTTTCCCAGGTCTGGCTGCCACTTCGCCGCATCGGTCCGGCGACGGCGGCGACCACGGAAGCGGCGATCAGCGTCGCCCACAGCGACGGCCGCGTCCGGATCGGCGTGCAGGTGGCCGAGCGGCAGGCGAACGCCACCGTCGAGGTGGCAACCGCGGCCGGGATGCTGACCGTCTGGCAGCGCGACCTCGCTCCCGAACAGCCGATGATCGAGACCGTCGCGCTGGCCGATGGCATCGATGCCGCTTCGCTGACCGTGACCGTACGGGATGGCCGGGGCCGCGAACTCGTCGCGCATCGGCCGGAAACGCGCGGCGAGATCGAGCCGCTGACACCGGCCGACGAGCCGCCGCCGCCGGAGGAGATCGCCAGCGCCGACGAACTGTGGATCACCGGCGTGCATCTCGACCAGTACCGCCACGCCACGCGCGCCGCCGACGCCTATTGGCGCGAAGCGCTCAGGCGCGATTCCCTCGACATCCGCTGCAACGTCGCGATGGGCAAATGGCACCTCAACCGGGTGGAACTGTCCGAGGCGGAAGCCGCGTTCCGCCGCGCCATCGAACGGCTCACCCGCCGCAATCCGAACCCCTACGACGGCGAGGCTTTCTACTGCCTCGGGCTGGTGCTGCGCTATCTCGGCCGCGGCGACGAAGCCTACGACGCGTTCTACAAGGCGACGTGGAATGCCGCCTGGGTCGGCCCTGCCCGGCTGGCGCTGGCCGAGATCGACGCGGCGCGCGGCGACCACGTGAAGGCGCTCGAGCATGTCCGGATCGCGCTCAGGCGTGATGCCGACGACCTGAAGGCGCGCGATCTCGAAGCGATCTGCCTGCGCCGGCTCGGCCGCGAGACGGAGGCGCAGACGGCACTTGCCGCGACATTGGCGCTCGATCCGCTCGATCAATGGGCGCGGCAGCTCGCCGGCCGGCCGCTGACGAGCGACGCGCAGCTCGCCATCGATCTTGCCCTCGACCTTGCCCGCGTCGGCGAGCGGCAGGCCGCGCTCGACCTGCTGCTCGCCTATGCCGAAGGCCGCGGCGCGAGCTGCGAGCCGATGCCGCTCTATCATGCCGGCCTGATCGCCGACGGGCTCGGACTGGCGGAAGAGGCGCGCCGGCTGCGCGCGGCGGCGATGCGCTGCCCGAGCGATTATTGCTTCCCCTTCCGCATCGAGGACGCGCTGGCGCTCGAAGCCGCCATCTGTACTGCAACAAACGACGCCAAAGCTTTGTATTATCTTGGCAACCTGTTCTACGACCGGCGCCGGCACGTCGACGCCATCGCGTTGTGGCAGCGCTCCGTGGGGCTCGACCCGGCATTCTCCATCGCCTGGCGCAATCTCGGCATCGGCGCGTTCAACGTCACCGCCGACCCCGCCGGCGCGCTCGACTGCTACGAGCGGGCGCATGCCGCCGCGCCCGACGACGGGCGGGTGTTCTACGAGCGCGACCAATTATGGAAGCGGGTCGGCCGCTCGCCGGAGATGCGGCTTGGCGAGCTCGAACGCCGCCGCGATCTCGTCGACCGGCGCGACGATCTCACCATCGAACTGTCGGCGCTCCTCAACCGGCTCGGACGTTCAGACGAAGCGGCACGGCTGCTGATCAGCCGGCGGTTCCAGCCGTGGGAAGGCGGCGAAGGATTGGCGCTGGAGCAGTGGGTGCGCACCCATGCGATCCTCGGTCGACAGGCGCTGAAGGCGGGCAATGCGCCCGAAGCGCGACGGCTGTTCGAGACGGCGCTCGACGCGCCCGCCTCGCTCGGTGAAGCGCGGCATCTCCTCGCCAATCAGAGCGATGTGCACACTTGGCTGGGCGAAGCCTGTCTCGCTGCGGGCGACCGGGCCGCCGCCGACCGGCATTGGCGTCGGGCGGCCGAATTCGCCGGCGATTTCCTTGGCATGGAGGTGCGCGCCTTCTCCGACAAGACCTATTATTCCGCCCTGGCGCTCCGGCGGCTCGGGCGCGGCGAGGCAGCCGACCGGCTGATCGCCGACCTGCAGGCCTATGCCGAGGCGCTCAGAACGAAACCGGCGAAGATCGACTATTTCGCCACCTCGCTGCCGACCATGCTGCTGTTCGACGACGATCTGCAAATGCGCCAGGGGATCGCCGCCGACATCATGGCGGCGCAAGCGGCGATTGCCGTCGGCAATGCGGTGGGTGGGCGGGCGCTGATCGCTGCCGTCCTCACCAAGGACCCGAACCATGCGCTTGCCGCCGAACTGCTGACCGAGATCGACGACACCAACGCCGGCTGACGGCGGCGCGGCGTTCGGGCCGCATTCGGCCGAGGCGCCGCCGCCAAACCGAGGAGGAACGCCGTGCCCGAGTTCCGTCTGTCCAGCCCCGACCTCGAGGTTCGCGTCTCGACCCGGTTTGCCGCCATTCTTGCCTGTAACGCGCTCATCGACGGCAGCCGGCAGCCGCTGCTGAGGCCGGCGTCGCCGGATGCGGCCGGGACGGCGACCGCGGCCGGATGCTTTCCGCTCGTCCCGTTCGGCAACCGTCTCGCCGGCAACCAGTTCAGCTTCGAGGGCCGCAGCTATCGCGTCGAGCCGAACGCGGGCGATCCCTGTCGGCTGCATGGCGACGGCTGGCTCGCCGAGTGGCAGATGGCCGAGGCGACGCCGCGGCGGGTGAACTTCAGGCTCGACGTCGCCGCCTCCGACGCCAGCCCCTACGCCTACGAGGCACATCAGATCGTCGCGGTCGAGGCGGGCAGCCTGGAGGTGGCGCTGACGGTCACCAATCGCGGCGAGCGGCTGCCGTTCGGCCTCGGGCTGCATCCCTATTTTGCATTGACGCCGCAGACCACGCTTCTGGCGCCGGCTGCGGATTACTGGCTGGAAGGTGCGGGCTATCTGCCGACGCAGCGCTCGGGCCTGCCGGTCGATCTCGACTTTTCTCGGCCGCGGGCGCTGCCGGACAGCTGGATCAACAACGGCTTCGAGGGCTGGAGCGGGGACGCCGAGATCCGCTGGCCGGAGCGGCGCTTCGGCGTCCGCATCGCCGCCGATCGGCTTTTCCGGCGGTTTGTGCTGTTCCAGCTGAATGCCAGCTTCGATCCGACATGGACGCGCGACTGGTTCTGCTTCGAGCCGATGAGCCATTCGCCGGCGGCGCATCGTCTGGCTGACCTCGGCGGCCTGGTGCCGCTCGGCACGAACGAGACGCTCGCCGGCATGGTCCGCTTCGAGATCCTGCACTAGTGGAGCGAATTCGACATTTGAGTCCGAGCGCGCGGAGGGGAGACGAGCTCAAATGTCGAATTCAAAGCTCCACTAGACCCAATAAGTTGCTAGTGGTCCTTTGACTCCGACATTTGCTCAAGCGCGTGCGGCAAGTG
>JARLIU010000297.1 GCA_031291595.1 Ancalomicrobiaceae bacterium
GCGCGGCAGGAACGCCACGGCGCCATCGAGATCGACCGTGAAGCCGCCCTTGACCTGGTTGAAGATGACGCCGACGACCTTCTCGTTCTTGTTGAAGGCCTCTTCGAGCCGGGTCCAGCTCTCCTCGCGGCGCGCCTTCTCGCGCGAGATGACGGCTTCGCCGAGCGCATTCTCGACGCGGTCGAGATAGACTTCGACGATATCGCCGACCTTCAGCTGGGTGTCACGCGCATGCGTGCCGAATTCCTTCAGAGGGACGCGGCCTTCGACCTTGAGGCCGACGTCGATCACCGCGAGATCCTTCTCGATGGCGACGACAGTGCCCTTGACGACGGATCCCTCGTGCAGATCGGACCCGGCAAAGGACTCTTCGAGAAGCGCCGCGAAATCCTCGCGGCTGGGGTTGAATTGAGACATTGACACTCCTGGCGCCGGCAAGCCGGCGGGTGCACCGGGTTGGTTAAGGTTGGACTGGCCCCGATGCCCTCCGGCCTGCCTGAGAATGGCAGGCGCCCGGGAAGAGATTTCCCCCCGGTCCGGTGCAGGCGAACGGCGATCGAGACCGCACTATTCCGATTGTCTCGCCGCGAACCCGAGGAACCTGATCGGACGCCGCCGTGGGGTTTGAACCCGCAGCCGTCTTGATTGGACCCGCGCGGACGGAACATCCGGGGAATTCCGAAGCGAAACCGCGCTGATATATCCCCTTCGTCCGCGCCGGGCAAGGCGGGCCCGGCCGAATTCGCCGCCGACGACGGCTGTGACGGCTGATTTCAGACCTTGGCCGCCGGTTCCGCCGGGCCGTCGGCCGGCGCCGCGTCCATACGGCGCAGCGAATGCCGGACGATGAAACCGACGGCCGAGGCGAAGGCGGCGCACCAGCACGAGCGGGCAACGAGGATGAGGTCGTCGTAGCCGTCGGGCCATTCGGCCGCCGCGATGCGGGCGAGCGCCGCCAGCATCATCAGCACGAAGGCGGCGTCGGACAGAACCTCGTCGAGGAACACGCGCCGCTCGGCCCGGCGCACGAAACTCGTCGCGATGACGATGGCGAGGAGCCCCACTCCGCCGACCGCCCAGGTGTGCACGATGGCCTGAAGGTCGATCGTGGCGACGCCGGCATCGCGCAGCGCCAGCAGTAGGAACCCGGTCCTCAGCGCCAGCATGCCGATGGTGAGCGCCATCAGGCTGTGGATGCGCCAGACCTGCCAGGGGCGCGGCTTCAGAACCCAGATAGAGCCGAAGACGGCGGCGGCGAGCGCGATGACGGAGGCGTTGCGGCCGAACACCCAGGCGGCCAGTGCAAAAAAGGCCGCCAGCCGCTGCACGAGCGTCAGCCAGGCGGGCAGGGCGGGACCGGGCGGCAGGCCGAGCTTGTCGCGGGCTGCCGGCCAGAAGGCGGGCGCGACACGGCGCTCCATCTCCAGGCAGAACAGAACGATCAAGGCCAGCCCGGTGCGCGTCAGCCGTTCGTCGCTGACGATCTGGCTGGCGACCGCGACGCTTCCCTGCGCCAGCACGACGGTGAGCGGGTAGTACGAGCGCTCCGACTTCGCCGCCAGCGCATTGGCGAAGAACAGCCCGCCGGCGGCGAGCGCCAGCCCGGCATGGATGCGGATCTCGGTCTCGGGTGCGGCGAGGCCGACGATCAGCGCAAATGCATGTCCCGCCACCAGCGCCGCCGGCCCCCACGCCGGGCGGATCGGCCGGCCGATCCAGCGCGGCAGGGCGGACGACAGCACCCCGAGGAACTGGATCGGGAAGTAGCAGTAGAGGATGTCGGATGGGTGCGTCGAAAGGTCCGTCAGCCCCGGCAGCATCATCCTGACCGCCACCAGGCCGGCCAGCACGAACGCCAGCCGATGGCTTTGGATCAGCCTGATCATGCCATCGGCGCGAACGTTGCGCCGGCCAGCCCGCGCGTATAGCCGTCGACGAGCGGTCCGGGCAGGCCGATGGCAACCAGCCGCTCGCGCGCCTCGTTGGGTTCGATGCTGCCGGAGACAAGTGCCCGATAGACGGCGGCGACCTTGACCATGTCGCAGGTCTGCGGCGACAGGCGCAGGCGGCGGATGCCGCTGGTCTCCAGTTCGTACAGCGGCGGGCAATAGGCCTCGATGCCGTGCGACATGGTGGCGATGCCGTTGATCGCCAGGAATGGCTGACCGGCGAGCGTCGAGACGTCGAGCCCGTCGGGGTCGCGGTCGCAGACGAACTGGCAGGAATCCTTGTGCAGGCCGGCGAGCCGCGCATGGTAGCAGCGCCCGGAGACGGCCAGCGGCATGCGGCCGAAGGCAAAGACTTCGACGTCGATGCCGGGGACCGCGTCGGCAATCACCACGGCGGCGGAGATCGGCAGTTCGACCGGCAGACACACGGTGCCGGCGCCGCGCTCAGCGAAGAATTTTGCCGTCATCTCATTGTAGACATTGACGAACGGCCCGACGACGAACGGACGCCCGCTCCGCAGCGCCAGACCGGTGACATCGTTGATCTCGACCAACCGCTCTTCGCCGGCCAACTCGGCGAGGATTTTCCGCTCGCGCACGTTGGACGGCAGCGCGAGGAGCGAGATCACCACCTCCTTGCCGGCCGCTTCGAGCCGTTCGATCACCTCCGGCCAGATCGCGTCGGTGAACGGGGCGCGCTTGCCGCAGACGACTTCGCCGAGATGCACGCGGTCGACGTCCGCTTCATCGGCGATACGGGCGTAGAAGTCGACGAGCCGGTCGGCCGACCAGTTGTAGAGGACGGGACCGAGGGTCAGGCGGACGGACACTTCTACTCTCCCAAATGTACCGCGGTCATGCCTCAGGGCACTTCCCGCACCACGGTGTCATCCCGGCGAAAGCCGGGATCCATTACCCGGGGCGGCCGGCGAATGGGCGCGGCGGGGGGCGCCCCGCCATGAATTCTTGTCCGGGTCGATCCGCTAGTGGATCCCGGCTTTCGCCGGGATGACACCGTGGTTCGATCTGCCGATACGGTGCGCCTTCTGAGCATCATGGTTCGAGGCTCGCTGTCGCTCGCACCTCACCATGAAGGACGCCGTGCCTTGGGGCAGACATCACCGCCAGGTCTTCTTGTAGGCGCCGGCGGTCTGCTTGCCGCCTTCGGTCAGACCAGCGAGGCGGCGCGCCGTATCTGGATCGTCGCGACCCGCGGCGATGGCATCGATCGCCTGGCGGAAGGCCGCCACCACCTCGGCGACGTAGCCCTTGCCGCGCTGACGGCCTTCGATTTTCAAGGCCGTGACGCCGGCCTTGGCGAGGGGGCGGATCAGTTCGGCGGCGTTGAGACTGACCGGATCCTCGAACCAATGACCCGTCTTGCCTTCGGCGATGAAGCGTCCCTTGCACAGCGTCGGATAGCCGGCCGGTTCGTCCGGGGCGAAGCGCTCGATGGTGAAGCGCGCCAGCTTGGCCGTGGTGCCGTCGGCGTCGTCGGAATAGCTGACGTGCTCGGGCGGCGAGCACACGCCGGTCAGGTTCGGCGATTTGCCGGTGGCGTAGGACGATAGCGAGCAGCGTCCCTCCGCCATCGGGCACAGGCCGCCGAACACGAAGGCCTCGGTCTCGACGGTGATGTCTTTGGCCAGCGCTGCGATCTCTTCGACCGAGAGCACCCGCGGCAGCACCACCCGCTTCACCCCGAACGTCTCGGCGTAGAACTGGATGGCTTCCGGGGTGGCCGCCGCCGCCTGCACCGAGAGATGCAACCGCAGCTTGGGATGATGCCGCTTGGCGTGATCCAGGAGCGCGATGTCGGCGAGGATGACCGCGTCGGCGTTCGCCGCCTCGGCATTGGCGAGCGCCCTCATCCAGGCCGCCGGGCTGCCGGCGCGGACGAACGTGTTGATCGCTACCAGCACCTTGGCGCCATGGCGATGGGCGAAGCGGATGCCGTCGGTGAGTTCTTCCGGCGAGAAGTTGAGGCCGGGGAAATTGCGCGCGTTGGTCTCGTCGCGGAAGCCGCAATAGACCGAATGGGCGCCCGCCTCGACGGCGGCCCTGAGCGCGGACGGCGTTCCCGCCGGACAGACGAGTTCGAGGCTCATGGCAAGGATCCGAATGGCGTGATCGATGGCGCTGGACCCGCCGTGGGATCCGGCGATTTCGGAGGAGACGGCTCGGCTGGCGATGATCCGGCCGACGCGGTCGTCAGACGGCGAAGCGCGTCGATGCCGCCAAGCACGGCACGATCGACAAGCCCGCCGAAGCGACCGGAGACGCCGAGGAGGTCGGCTGGCCGCAGTTCGGCGTCCTCGATCGCATTCCTGAGCGCCACCACCGCGTCGGTGCGGCCACTGACGGTGATGGTGCGCGTGAAGAACAGTGCGTCGCCGTCGAGCGTGCCGTCGAGGAGCCCGAGCAGGTCGACGAGCGGCCCGCCGATCTGCACGTCCGAGGCAACCTTCGCCTTGCGGGAAATCGTATCGACGCGCGCCCGGGTGCCGTCCGGCACCAACAGGAAATCGAAATCGAGGTCAATGGGGGCAATGCGGAACCGGCAGTTGCGATACGGCCCGATGCGGTCGAATATCCCCGGCCGGCGTGCCGCCAGGCGCTGCACGGCGAGGCTCAACACGGTACCGATGGGCAGGAGCGGCAGCGGCTTGGCCAGAAGGCGCAACGGCGCCGGCAGGCCGCCCGGCTGATGATCGGTCATGACCCTCTCTCCAGGCCTCGGCCGCCGCCGGATGCCGCCCAAGGCCACGAGGGGGCGAGCCGGGCTGAAGCGGACAGGTCGTCGGATCCGAGGCCGCCTGTGTTGCCAATGATCTGGCAGCTTTGCGCCCGGGGCGTCGTGATCTAGCGCAAGGAAGCGCGGGCTTTTCGGACGCAGGGTGATCGCCCTCCTCCCGCAGCGGTCGCGCTCGCCATGTATCGTCGTCTCCTGCCCCGTTTCGGCGATCTCTCCGCCTTTTTGAGCTTTCTCGAGCGCAAAGGCGAGGTGAAGCGCATCGCCGAAGCCGTCGACATGCGGCTGGAACTGACCGAGGTCCACCGCCGCGTCATCGCCGCCGGCGGTCCGGTGCTGCGCTTCGATGCGGCCGAAACCGCCGCGGGTCGGGCGCGAATGCCGGTCGTGGCCAACCTGTTCGGCACGCGCGAGCGGGTGGCCGCCGGCCTCGGCACCGATGTCGCCGGCCTCGAAACTTTGGGCGAATTCCTTGCTTTTATGCGCACGCCGCGTCCGCCGGCCTCGTTCAGCGAAGCTTCGGGCATGCTGCCGATCGCCCGCGCCGCCTTGAACGCGCGCCCCAAGATCGTACGCGATGCCGGTTGCTGGCAGCGGCTCGAGCCGGATCTCTCGGTGTTGCCGGTGCAGACCTGCTGGCCGGGCGATGCCGGTCCGTTGATCACCTGGGGGCTCGTCATCACCCGCCCACCCGGCGCCGACGATCCGGCCGGCTACAACCTCGGCGTTTACCGCATGCAGGTGATCGACAAGGCGGCCGCAATCATGCGCTGGCTGCCGATGCGTGGCGGCGCGCAGCATCACCGGCTGTGGCTGGCGAGGGCTGAGCCGATGCCGGTCGCCGTCGTCATCGGCGCCGATCCGGCGACGTTGCTGGCCGCCGTCATGCCGGCGCCGGAAGGCGTCAGCGAGTTGGCGCTCGCCGGCATCATCGGCGACCAGCGGCCGACGCTCGTTGCCTGCCGCTCCCTGCCGCTGCACGTGCCGGCCTCGGCCGAAATCGTGCTCGAGGGCACGATCGCGCCCGGCGACATGGCGCTCGAGGGCCCGTTCGGCGACCACACCGGCTACTACAATGCGCCGGACCGCTTCCCGGTGTTGCGGCTGAAGGAGATGCGCATCAGGCCGTCGGCGCCGTATCTGACGACGTTCACCGGCCGCGCGCCCGACGAGCCTTCGGTCATCGGCGATGCGCTTGCCGACGTGTTCAAGCCGCTCCTCAAACAGCAGTTGCCCGAGGTGCGCGATCTCTGGTTGCCGCCGGAGGCCGCCTCCTACCGCATCGCGGTCCTCTCCATCGACAAGCGCTATCCCGGCCAGGCGCGCCGGGTGATGATGGGCTTCTGGTCGCTGTTGCCGCAGTTCTCCATGACCAAGCTGGTGATCGTCGTCGATGCCGACATCGACATCCGCTCCTGGTCCGACGTGATGTGGGCGGTGGCGACACGCGCCGATCCCGGTCGCGACACGCTTGTCATCGAGCGCACGCCGATCGATCCGCTCGACTTCGCATCGAGCCTCGAGGGCCTCGGCGGCAAGCTCGGCATCGACGCGACCTTGAAGATCGGCTCCGAGACCAGCCGCGGCTTCGCCGAGAGCTTGAAGATGGATGCGGCGACGTCGGCCAAGGTAACGGCGCGCTGGGACGCGCTGTTCGGCAATACCGGGAGCGGCGGATGAAGATCGTCCTCGGCGTCACCGGCGCGTCCGGCGCGATCCTGGCGAAGGAGACGCTGCGCCAGCTCGGCGCGGCGGGGGCGAACGTGCATCTCGTCGTGTCGCGCGGCGCCGAACGGACGATCCCGCTGGAACTTGGCCCGGAGGCGCTGGATCGGATGCGCGCCATGGCCGATGTCGTGCATCCGATCGACGACATGGCGGCGTCGATCGCCTCCGGCTCCTACGGCATCGACGCGATGGTGATCACCCCGTGCTCGATGCGGACCCTGGCGGCAGTCGCCCACGGTTTTGGCGACAACCTCATCACCCGCGCCGCCGACGTCATGCTGAAGGAGCGGCGGCGGCTGGTGGTATTGCCGCGCGAGGCGCCGCTGACCGAGGCGCATCTCAACTCCATGCTGGCGCTGACCCGCATGGGCGCTATCGTCGCCCCACCGGTGCCGCCGTTCTACGCCGCGCCCAAAACCATCGACGACGTGGCGCGCGAGATCGCCGCCCGCACGCTTCAATGGCTCGGCGTCGATCCGGGTACGGCACTCACCCGCTGGCAGGGCGGGCCGTAACACCGCCACTCGCCAACACCGCAGGCTTCCCCGTTTGACGACACGCTATAGAGTAGGATTATACAGCGCCTCTGACGTCGGGAGATGCCATGTCCATGCTCATTGCTCGTTCGCTTCTTGCCCTGGCCACTGCGCTCGCTCCGCCGACGGCAGCGGCCGCCGATCCCACCCCGCCGAAATGCGCTGAAGCCGCATCCGCAGCGACGCTGCCGGCCAATCTCGCCGCATGGCCCCGTCGGGCGCCGGTTGCCACCGCTGCGGCGCCGGGTGGCATCGATACAGCCGACATCGCGCTCGGCGCTGCAGTCGATGCTGAACTGCTGCCGGCGGGCTCCGTCACCTATGCCATCCATCCGGAAAAGCCGGGTGTGCCAACGGGCTCTGGTGGGTTGCTGAGGCTCAACCTTGCCGAGGCCGGCACCTACCGCGTCGTGCTCGGTGCGCGTGCCTGGATCGACATCGTCTCGGCCGGCCAACTTGTCCCCTCCGTCGGTCACGCCGAGGGCCCGGCCTGCTCCGGCATCCGCAAACTGGTCGATTTCACGCTTGTCCCCGGCATCTACGTGTTGCAGCTGTCGGGCAGCGACGCGGCCGTGGCCGGCCTGCTTGTCGTGAAGCTGCCCTGAGCAGGACCGAGCGACCCGCCCAAACGAGACCGGCGCGAAGCGGTATCGCCTCGCGCCGGCTTGTCTGTGCGGAAGGGGTTTGGCGGCCCGGGCGCGACTACTCCGCCGCGACCTTGGCCGCCCGCTTCGCCTCCGCGCTGGCGGCCGCCTGGATGGCGGTCAGCGCGATCGTGTAGACGATGTCGTCGACGAGCGCGCCACGCGACAAGTCATTGACCGGCTTCCTGAGGCCCTGCAGCATCGGGCCGATCGAGATCAGATTGGCCGAGCGCTGCACTGCCTTGTAGGTGGTGTTGCCGGTGTTGAGGTCGGGGAAGATGAAGACGTTGGCGTGGCCGCCGAGCGGGCTGGTCGGCGCCTTCTGCTTGCCGACACTCTCCACCGAAGCGGCATCGTACTGGATCGGTCCGTCGACGACGAGGTCGGGGCGAAGCTGGCGCACCAGTTCGGTCGCCCGCCTGACCTTGTCGACGTCGACGCCGGTGCCCGAAGTGCCGGTCGAATAGGAGATCATGGCGACGCGCGGATCGACGCCGAAGGCGGCGGCCGATTCCGCCGACTGGATGGCGATCTCGGCCAGTTCCTCGGCCGTCGGGTCGGGGTTGATGGCGCAGTCGCCGTAGACCAGCACCTGATCGGGTAGGAGCATGAAGAACACGCTGGAAATGATGCTGTTGCCCGGCGCCGTCTTGATCAGCTGCAGCGCCGGCCTGACCGTCGAGGCGGTGGTATGCACCGCGCCGGACACCAGCCCGTCGGCATCACCGGTCGCCACCATCATGGTGCCGAGCACGACGGTATCTTCCAGCGCGACTTCCGCCTGCAACGGCGTCAGCCCCTTCGACTTCCTGAGTTCGACCATCGGCGCGACGTAGGTGTGCCGGACCGGCTCCGGATCGACGATTTCGACGTCCGCCGGCAGCTCGATGCCGTGCGAGGCGGCGACGGCGCGGATCTTGTCGGGGGCCCCTAACAGCACGCAGTGGGCGATGCCCTTTTCGGCGCAGATGGCGGCGGCCTTCAGCGTGCGCGGCTCGTCGCCCTCCGGCAGCACGATGCGGCAGCTGGCGGCGCGTGCCGCCTCGACCAGCCGATGGCGGAACACCGGCGGCGGCATCAGCGTATCAAGCGGCGTATCGAGCCGGCGCACCAGCGGCTTGGCGTTGATGTTCTCGCCGATGTAGGCGACGACCCGCTCCATGCGAACGCCGTCGTCCGGACCGATGTGATGCGACAGGTGCGCGAGCCGCGAGGCGGTGGTGAACGTATCCTCGTCGGTGGCCAGCAGCGGCAGCCGGTCAAGCGGCGGAATGGCGAGGAGGTCGGCGATTTCCGGCGCCAGACTGCCGCCGCAGGTGAAGACGAAACCGGCGAGCGGCATGCCCCTCAGCGCGACGAAAGCGGCCGCCATGATGGCGTCCGACCGGTCAGACGGCGTAACGACCAGCGTATCGGGCTTCAGGTGGCCGATCAGCTTCTCCGGCGAGCGCGCCGCGATCAGCGGAAACTGCACGCGTGCGGTGTCCATGTTGCCGCGATGCATGATCTGGTAGCCGAGGTTCTTGGCGACGTCGGTGACGCGCGGCGCGCGCAGATGCGCGGCCGTCCGCACGGCGGCAAGCACCGGCACCGGCTGCATCTCGCCCTCGACGGCGAGGAACCCGGTTTCGCTGAGCGAATCGATGATCGCCTGCTGGTCGGCATGGTTGACGAGCACGCCCGCCACCGGGCGGCGGCCGCCGTCGCCATATTGTTCGATCGCCTGCGCCGTCTTGGCGGCCAGATCGCCGGCCGACCGGTCGGCGCCTGACAGCACCGGCACGAGATCGGCGCTGAAGGTGCGGATCAACTCGATGTTGAGGCGCGTGCCGATCTGGAAGTCGACGTCGGGGATCATGCCCTCGACGACGAGCACGTCGTAGAGGGCCCGCATCGGCTCGACCAGTGCCACCACTTCTTCCATCAGCCCGGCGAGATTGCCGGCGCGCACCATGTCGGCGGCATGCTCGAAGGGGAGGGGATCCGGCGTCTGCGTGTTGCACAGCGTGCGGGCGAAATGGCAGGCGAGGTCGCTCTCGCCCGGCACGAATTCGGGCTGGGCGATCGGCTTGAAGAAACCGACCCTGACGCCGGCCAGCTGCAGGGCACGGGTCAGCCCGAGCGACATCGAGGTCAGGCCGACCCCGCGCGAGACCGGGATCAGGTAGAAGGTGCGATTGCGGGTTGTCGTATTCATGTCGGAAAGAACCTTCGTCGTTGCACAGCCGGCAAATTCGGACGAATTGTCAACTGCGGGTTCCGTTCAACTCACGCCCGGGTCGAGGCACCTTACAGGAAAGGTGCCGGGATCCTTCGAATTCTCATCGCTTCGCCCGCCGGTCGTCCGTCTCGGACCTCGGCGGGTCGAGGGTTGCCTCAGGCGAGGCTGCCCTCGACGAGGCCGGCCAGCACGGCGGTATCGGCCGCGATCACCTTCTCCTCGTCGGTGGGCACGACGATGGCGACCGGCTTCTGCGACTTCGAGATGATGCCCGACTTGCCGCCGTACATGCCGGCGTTGGCGGTCTCGTCGAGGTCGAGGCCGAGCGCGGAAAGCCGCTTCAAGGTCTTCCCCCGGATGTAGGCCGAATTCTCGCCGATACCGCCGGTGAACGCCACGGCGTCGAGCCGTGGCAGCGCCGCGGTCAATGCACCGATGTAGCGGCAGAGACGGAAGACGAACACGTCGAGCGTCTCTTCGGCCTGGGCGTTGCCGCGTTGGGCGGCTTCGGTCAGGGTGCGGCAGTCGTTGGAGAGTTCGGACAGGCCGAGGAGGCCGCTCTCGCGATTGCACATCTTGTCGAGGCCGGCGACATCGAGGCCGGTCTTCTGGGCGATATAGGCGAGCGCGCCGAAGTCGATATCGCCGGTGCGGGTGCCCATCACCAGGCCTTCGAGCGGCGTCATGCCCATCGAGGTGTCGACGCAATGGCCGTTGACGACGGCAGTGGCCGAGGAACCGTTGCCGAGGTGGCAGACGACGACGCCGTGGTCATGCGGATCCAGCCCTAGGAGCCGGACCGTCTCGCCGGAGACGTAGCGGTGCGAGGTGCCGTGCGCGCCGTAGCGGCGGACGCCAAGCTCGCGGTAGTATTTGCGCGGCAGGGCGTAGAGGAAGGCCTCCGGCTTCATCGTCTGATGGAAGGCGGTATCGAACACGGCGACCTGGGTGAGCTTGGGGAAGGCCTTGAACGCGGCGCGCATGCCGATGGCGTGGGCCGGATTGTGCAGCGGCGCGAAGGGGCTGGAGCCGATCTCCTCGATCATCGCTTCGCCGGTGATGATCTGGCTCTTGGTGAAGCGTTCGCCGCCGTTGACGACGCGGTGGCCGACAGCGGCGATGCGGGCGAGCAGGCCGTGCTTTTCCAGGTCGGCGAGGATCGCCGCCATGGCTGCATCATGCGTGCCTTCGGGCAGCGCCTCGGTGTGTTTGCCGCCGTTGAACTTGATGGTCAGACGGGCTTCCGCCGGCACGCCGAGGCATTCGGCGAGCCCGGAGGCGAGAGCGGCGCCGCCGGCAACCGGTAGCACCGTGAACTTGAGCGACGAGGAGCCGCAGTTGACGACGAGGATCAGGGGGAGGGGAACAGAGGGTGTCATGATCAGGGCCTGTTAGTCCGCCGTGCCGCAGTGCGCCATGATCTGCGACAAATGATGACGTTGCGACGTCAATGCCGATAGACAGATTGGACCGCGGACGTGCGGTTGGCGGGGGAGGGGTGGCAGTCCGCTATGCTGCAGTGCGAGGCGAATGCGATGGCTGTCGGATAGTGCCGCACGTGGGTTGCCGGAGAATGGCGGTGGCCCGTGCGGGCGGTGGGCGGGAACGAAAT
Source organism: Ancalomicrobiaceae bacterium (assembly GCA_031291595.1). Taxonomy (GTDB): domain Bacteria; phylum Pseudomonadota; class Alphaproteobacteria; order Rhizobiales; family Ancalomicrobiaceae; genus CAIYYN01. The sequence continues at coordinate 11,443 of JARLIU010000297.1, forward strand.
CTGAGCTTTTCAGCTGCCGCGGGGCGCCGAATCGAGTGCCCACCCGGCCGGATCGACGCCAGCGCCGACGTTGCGGCAGACTTTGGTCGACCCGCCATGCGCGGGACTGCGCCTGTCGAAACGATGTCAACCGCGGCAGGCAGCGGGCCGGATCCGCCCGTTTGCCACCGGCAAGGCTTTAGCGCAACGGGACCGGCGCGAGCCACTACGAGGCGACCCGGTCCGGGTTCGGACGTATCACCGTGAACCGCTCTGGCGGCAGTTCGCAACCGCCTTCCGGCGGCGCGCGTCCGCTCCCGCCTTCGTTGCTTGGATATGCGGGCAAGGCCAGCCGAAGCACCTGCCGGGGCGCGGCACCGCCGTTGGAGCGCAGTCACGCGGCGGCGCGGGCTTTCCTGACCGAGGCCAGCGTCTCGGCGTAGTCGATCGCTTCCATCAGGCTCTGTTCGTTGGCGATGCCCTTGCCGGCGATGTCGAAGGCGGTGCCGTGGTCGACCGAGACGCGCACGATCGGCAGGCCGAGAGTGATGTTGACGCCCGACAGCGCGTTCCATTTTCCCGTCGCCGGATCGACGTCGAAGCCGAGCAGCTTCACCGGGATGTGCCCCTGGTCATGGTACATGGCGACGACCGCATCATATTGGCCGGCGCGGAGCTTGACGAATACGGTATCTCCCGGCACCGGCCCGACGAGGTCGTAGCCTTCCGCGACCAACGCCGCGATGGTCGGAGCGGAGACGTCGATGTCCTGCCGGCCGAACAGCCCGCCCTCGCCGCCGTGCGGATTGAGCGCGGCAACGGCAATGCGCCGGCGCGTCAGCCCCAGGTCGGCCAGCGCCTCGTGCGTCAATTCGACGACTTTGCGCAGGCGTTCCGGCGTCAGCTTCTTCGGCACCTCCTCGAGCGCAACGTGGGTGGTGACATGGCTCACCCGCATGTTGCCATGCGCCAGCATCATCACCGAACTGTTCGAGCCGGTCAGCGCGGCGAGCATGTCGGTGTGGCCGGCATAATGGTGCCCGGCGAGGTTCAGCGCCTCCTTGTTCAAGGGCGCGGTGACGAGCCCCTGGATGCGGCCAGCCTCGGCCAGGCGGACCGCCGTTTCGATGGCGCGATAGGCGAGATTGCCGCCATCGAACGTCAGTTCGCCGAATGGGATCGGCCCTGCCTGTGGCCCGGCCTGCAAGGTGGCGAGCGCCGGCCAGTCGGCGTCGATCGCGGTCTCCGGGATGTCGATCGTTGCGCCGACGGCCAGTTTCGCCGCCTCGATCGACGCAGTCGAGCCGATGACGAGCACGCGCAACGCGCCCGCAGCGATGCGGTCTTTGAGCCGTACGCAGGCCTTGACGATGATTTCCGGACCGATGCCGGCGGGGTCACCCATGGTGATGGCGAGGTGCGGGGTCACTGCTGTCGTGTCCTTGTTGCACGCGGTCGGGGCCTGCCCGGCGCGCTGGCGAGCGATGGGGCGACGAGGCGCTTGAGAAAATCCGGATCGCCGAAGGCGCCCGATTTGGAGATGACCGGCACGCCGTCCCAGCGCCCGCCGCGGAAGCGCGCCACGGCAACGCCCGGAACGATGCGGCCGATGACGTCGAGCGAAGTCGCGCCGAGGCTGTCGCAGAGCCTGCGCAAGGTCTCGCCGCCGCTGCAGACGAGCGTTGCCGGCGGATCGAGCCGGTTGGCCAGCGCGCCGAGGTCGGAGGCGATGCGGCGGGCGGCCGCACGGCGGCTCAGCGGCGGCAGGTCGACGGTCACGAGCGCGGCGCCGCGCTGATCGAGTTGGCCGCTCACATGGTCGGCGCTGGCCGCCGAGCTGTCCGCGAGCCGGATGGTCGCGTCTCCGGCCTGGACCAGTTGGTCCTGCGTCACCGGATGATCGGTGCCGAACAGGCCGAGGATCGGGCCTTCGGGCATAAATGCCTCCGGAGCCGCCACACCGAAGCGCCGCCGCGCGATTGCCCCGGCGAGCCCGCCCGAGCCGCACCACAGGATCCGACGGCCGCGGCCCTCGGCCAGCAGTGCGGCATCGACGATGGCGTCGAGATCAGCGTCGCTCGCCGCATTCCACAGGGCGATACCGGCCCACACCGAGGTGCCGGCGCGACGCTTCCTGACCGGCAATCCGTACGCCCGCAGCGTCGCCGCCAGATCTTCGCCGATCGCATCGGGCGTTCCCGGCGTGACGAGGCGCTGGCGGCCGTCGACGGTGATCCGGCCCTGGTAGGGAAACGCCGGAGCGATCACCGCGGCCTCGAAGCCGCCGCCCGCCCAACAGGCGGCGATCTCCGCCCCGGCGTGGCCGCGCAACAGGCTGTCGAGCTTCACATAGGCGCAATCGCTCGCTGAAAGTCCGGTCGCTGCCGCGACGCGCCCAATCGTCTCGAAGGCCTCCGCCTCGCTGCCCTCGCGCGTGGCGATATCGAAGGCGAGTGCGTCGCCCGCCTCGGCTGGCACGCGGCCCCAGCAGACCCGCACCGGGCCGAGCGCCGCAACGAATTCCACCGCGGTGTCGAGCGCTCCGGTCAGATCGTCGGCGATGAGGCGCAGTTTGGTGCGCGGCTGTCCGGCCGCGATCGGCATCGGTTCGGCCAGCGATGCGGCGGAGCGACCGGCCGCTTGCCGCGGTACCCGGTTCATCGGACCGCCTCGCCATTCAGACTGTCGCCGACGGAGAGCCGGACGGCCTGGCGCAACTCCGTCGCGGTGGCGAAAACGCGTCGTACGGCAAACGAAACGACCTCCGCCATCTCGTCGCCTTCGGCCTCGAACGTTGCGCGGATCGTCAGCTCCTCCAGCTCCTCGGCCAAAGCCTTCAACACGGCGAGGGCCTTGGCGACCGGCTGCACGATGTTCTTCGCAATCTCCGCCATGGTCCGCCGCGGAATCGACTAGCCGTGATGTTCGGATAACGAACAATCAGGCTCTAGCGATCAGCGGGCCCCAAGCCGTGGTCCGTGTCAAGGGGCGTGGCTCGCCGGCGGAAAGCATAATTCGCCGCGGTGCAACCGAATGGCTGCGGCACCGCCGGAGCCGATGCCGTGCAGCAAGCGTCTCGCGCTCTGCTCGGCGAGGCGATCGGCGGCTACTAGAGCGCGATGCTGTCACATGGAATCATGTGACTGCTGAATCAGCGCTCTAAACTATTCATAGAGCAGTGATTCAGCTTTCAGATGGATCGCCGGGCGATTCCATCTGAAAGCATCCTGCTCTAGGTGTTCCAGGTCGCCGACAATCCCGGCCATCTCGGACCGATCCCGGCATCGCCCATCTTTGCCGCGCCGGCGAGCCTGATCACGCCGCCGGCCGGCGAAGCGGTTGCCGGTTGCCGATTGGCGGTCGCTCGTGCGCGCCGACGCCTCCGTGCGTCTGATGATCGATGGATTGCCCTGGCGATATCCTCTGAACGTATTCCGCTCTAGTTGCTGCCCACCGCCATGCCGTAGAGCAGCGCCGCGACAATTGCCCGGTAACGGCGGTACAGTTGGCCCGGTTCCACCGGCGGCAGGCTCTGGTTGGTGCCGCGCGCGCCGTCGGCGAGCGCCTGCGCCAGATCGCTGGAGCGTATTCCAGGCTGGAGCCGCAAGCGTCCGCGCGCCTCGAGGTCGTCGATCAGCGCGGCGAGCTTCTGCTGGAAGTCGATGGCAGAGGCCACCATCAGATCGCGGCAGTGGCGGAACGCCTGATCGTTGAGGTCGATGGCGTAGGCCGATCGCGCCAGCCGCCGCCGGGTGGTGCCGTAGCGGGTATCGAGCACGCCGGCGAAAAGCTCCACCACCTCGCGTCCCTCGTGCACGCCGACCCATCCCTGCGCCACCGCGACGGCGACCGCATCGGCGTTGACGGTCTCGATCGCCAGCCGCAGCGCTTCCCGCTTGCTCCTGAAGTGGTTGTACATGGTCCGCCGGGTCACGGCGACGGCTGCGGCAAGATCCGTCATGGTGACGGTCGTATAGCCGTGGTCGAGAAACGCATCGATGAGGCGCGTTGCAAGTTCCGTGCGTGAGACCATCAGGCGATCCGGCGTGTGAACTGGCGGCGGCCCGGCCCGCAGCGGCGGACAGCCCGATCATAGCTCCGAAAACACGAGGTCCGGCTGTCCACGCCCCCCTCTGTCCGCCCGGAGCAAACCTTCACCATGCCGTCGGCGCCAGAGTCGGCGGCACGACGGAATCGGCAGTGCGCAACTGAACGTCGAGCGTTCCTAGGGCCTTCTGGCAAATCCTGTCAATTCACCATGTAGCGGTTGCCGGCGTCGAAACGGATGGAATCGTCAAGCTGGCGGTCGCGGCGCTGCGGACGGACCAAGCCGTCACGCAGGAACCCGCGACAGCCGGATCGCCGGCTTGGCGTGTTGTTGTGACACATGATGTCTCCGGAGAGGCCATCAGCGGCTCGGGAAATGCTCCAGTCACTCCCACTTGTGCGTGCTGGTCGAGACGCCGATGAAATATGGACCGCTGCGCACGTTGGATGCCGGTCCGTCGCAAAACGCCGAAATGGCGGCGTTCCGTGCATGTTCGGCGGCGAGGCATTGCCGGATCGTGGCCTTGTTGTCGTCCGCCGGATTGTCGAAGTCGTCGGTTATCAGCGTGGCCAGCAGCGAAACGATCCGCGCGTCGATTGCCGCCTTGTCGAGCCATGGCCTGAACACCGTGACGTTCGTCCGATAGTCGCACGAAAACAGCAATTCCGCACGATGGCCGTCGATGACCGTGGCCACGCCAATGCGGCTGGCCTTCTGCAAGATGGCGTCGATCGGCATCCCGGCCTGCAGCACGATGTGGGCTTTGCGCAGCAATTCGAGGTCGTTGCACGGAGGAATGGCGGTCGGCTTGTGCAGCAGCACGGCCCTTGCCATGTCGTTGACCAGGCGCTCGGTCGCCCGCCAGTCGTCGTCGGGCACCTTGCCCTGCAGAGCGTCGGCGAGCTTGAGCGTTTCCCATAGGTTGATCGGCTCACGGGCGGCGGCGATTTGCCCAGAGAACAACGGGAAGAGCGCAACCGCAAGTGTGTACATTCTCCGCCAAGACCAGCCGCGGCGCATATCGAAACGCTCCTACAAATCGATATCAACTGCAAATTGCAAGATGGTCGAACCAAGTGGTCCGATTCCGATATTTGCATCCCACGTGCCGCGCGCTCATGCGCAAATGTCGGAATCCCAGGACCACTAGCAATTCATTGAGTCTAGTGGAGCTTTGAATTTGACATTTGAGTGAGGCCGCGCAGCTCGGTGGGACTCAAATGTCAAATTCGCTCCACTAGGGTGTGGACGATAGCCGAAGGCGGCGGCCGGGAACAGCCTGCCGGCGAGGTGTCATACGTTGAAATACGGGTAATCGCTGAGGTGTTCCGGCGGAGCAGTCGCCACGGTTGCGGCGATCCGGCCGCTGCGCGTCCTGCTTTGCCGACCGCGGCCGGTACGGCCACCACCCGTCGTCAGCCGCGTGCCTGGACCCACAGCACTTCACGGGCGATATCGTCGAGACCGACGATGCGGTCGACGCCTCCGAGCGCGATCGCCTCCTTCGGCATGCCGAACACCACGCAGCTCGCCTCGTCCTGGGCGATGGTGAAGGCGCCGGCCTGTTTCATTTCCAACAATCCGCGCGCTCCATCGTCGCCCATACCGGTCATGATGACGCCGACGGCGTTCGGTCCGACCGAGCGCGCCGCCGAGCGGAACAACACGTCGACCGACGGCCGGTGGCGCGACACCAGCGGTCCCTCCTTGATGGCGACCTGATAGCGCGCGCCACGGCGTTCGATCATCATGTGGCGGCCGCCGGGCGCGACCAGAACATGGCCGCGCAGCACCGGGTCGCCGTCCTCGGCTTCCTTCACCGACACTTCGCACAAGCCGTCGAGGCGCTTGGAAAACGCGGCGGTGAACTTCTCGGGCATGTGCTGGACGATGACGATGCCGGGGGCGTTGGCCGGCAGCATCATCAGGAAGTCCTTCAGGGCTTCCGTTCCCCCGGTCGAAGCGCCGACGCAGACAACGATTTCTGTGGTCTTGGCCATGGCGCCGCCATGTCTGGCGGGGGCGGCCGGCGGCAGCATCGCATCGGCACTGAGCTTCGGCGCAGGCTGGCCTTGGCGGTGCGGCGCGGCAGCATTCGCCGCGGCGTCCGGGCGGTTCCGTCGCAGGCCGACCCGCGCCTTGGCGGCACCCTTGACGGTCTCGCAGATCATCATCGCGCTTTCGGTGAGGTGATCCGCCACGCCGACCTTGGGCTTCAGGATGATGTCGACGGCACCGGCCTCGAGCGCCTGCATCAGCGTCTCCGACCCCTCGACGGTCAGCGACGAACACATCACCACCGGAATCGGGTGCTGGAGCATCAGCTTCTTGAGGAAGGTGATGCCGTCCATATGCGGCATCTCGACGTCGAGGGTGATGACGTCGGGAATTTCCTCCTGGATCCGCCGTGCGGCAATGAACGGATCGGAGGCGACGCCCATGACCTCGATGTCCGGGTCCTGGCTGAGCACCTGCGCCAGCGTCTGCCGCACACTGGCGGAATCGTCAACGATCAGCACACGGACGGGTTTGGGCATGGCTTGAGCCTCCTGAGGCCCTGGCACGACGATCAGGACGGAATGCGCTGCAGCACGGTATTGGAGACGGCACGCAACGGCAGGTCGAAGCCGGTCGCGCTCTCCGAATGGCCGATGAACAGATAGCCGCCCGGCTGCAGGCAGTCGCACAACCGCCGCAGTACCTGGGCCTGGGTCACTTTGTCAAAATAGATGAGGACGTTGCGGCAGAAAATGATATGCATCGGATTGCCCACCGCATAGGCATCATCCATCAGATTCATTCGGGCGAAGCCGATCGTCGAGCGCAGTTCCGGCACGATCCGGGCGCGTGGCTCGCGTGTCGGACGCACCGCGCCGGACACCCGCACGTACCGCCGGCGCAGTGCCGTGGGTACGGGATCGAGCATCGACAGGGGGTAGATGCCCTGTTGTGCCGAGGCGAGCACGTCGGTGGACAGGTCGGTGGCGAGGACGAAGAACGACATCGGCCCGTGGTCCTCGGCGAAATCGGCCAGCACCATGGCGAGTGTGTAAGGCTCAGCCCCGACCGAGCAGGCCGAACTCCACGCCCTGACGCTGTTGATCCCTTGCGCCCTGAGATCCGGCAGCCCGCGCTGGCGCAGGAACTCGAAATGCGCCGGCTCGCGGAAGAAGTCCGTCTTGTTGGTCGTCACCGCGTCGATCAGCAGCGGGGCTTCCTGTTCGAGCCCGTCTTCGTCGAAGAGGAAGCGGCAGTAGTCGATGAACGTCGGACAGCCGGTCGCACGCAGGCGCCGGCGCAGCCGGCCCTCGAGCATGGTCTTCTTGACCTCCGGCATCTTGATGCCGCTGTAGTCATTGATGAACTGCGCCAGACGCCGGAAGTCGCGCAGCGTCAGATGGTCGGAACCGGTGTCGTACTGAAGGCGGGCTGCGTGTTGGTTCACGTCGGTCGCTCTCTGGATGGCTGGCCGAAGATGCGGATGCTGCCGGCGCGATGCGATGGTCGGCAGCAGTCGATGGTCTGGCGTCTGGAGCATTCCCGGATTGCGGGCAACCGCAAGAACGCTCCGACATATTGATCTCACACATCACCCCGGGAAGTCTTCGACTTTCCGGACGACGCTGTTGCCGGCCGCGGGCCCGGCCCTGCTGGATGCGGGTGCATCGGACGGGGCCGGCGGATGGTGGACGGACCCGAGCGGTCGGAGCCGTCCTGGCGTCAGGCCGCGCGGCGGCCCGTCGGCGTCGTGGCGAGCGCGGCCATCTCGGATGACGACAACAGCCGGGCGAGGCTGATGATCACCACAAAGCTGGCGTCGCGCCTGACGACACCGTCGATGTAGTCGGAATTCCAGTTGACGCCGATGTCGGGCGCCGTCTCGATCTGGCTCGAGGAGAAGGCGGCCACCTCGAACACGCGGTCGGCAACCAGGCCGAGGGTCAGCAGCCGCTCATTGACCGGCACGTCGACCACCAGCACGCGCGTATGCGGCGTCGTCTCGGTCCGCGCCAGCCCAAGACGCAAGCGCAGATCGATCACCGGCACACCCTGGCCGCGCACGTTCCTGAGACCCAGCAGATAGCTCGGGCCATTCGGAATGCGGAACACCTCGTCATGGTCGAGGATCTCGCGCACAACCGAGACCGGCACTGCGAAGACTTCGGAGCCAAGCGCGAAAGTCACGCATTGGGTTTCAGTTGCTCCGGGATTCATCATGCACTCTCCTTGAACTCGGCGTCGGCGGCGTCCGGTCCGCCCATCGACAGATCGAGGGCGAAGCCGCGCGCGCGCTCCTGCTGGGCCTTGATCGATTGCTTCTTCACTTGGGCTGCCATCGGCTTGTTGGCCGGAGCCGCCGGATGCTGGATGTGGGCAACCGGGTGCGCGAGGCTCGACTTGACCGCCGGCTTGGCGGTGGTCCGGGCGGCCGGCCTGCGGTTGACCGCCGCATCGGCGGCTTCGACGCGGAAGTAGGCGATCGACGATTGCAGTTCTTCCGCCTGCGCCGCCAATTCTTCCGAGGTTGCCGACATCTCTTCCGAGGCGCCGGCGTTCTGCTGGGTGACCTTGTCGAGCTGCTGGATGGCGGTGTTGATCTGCGACGCGCCGATGTCCTGTTCGCGGCAGGCTGCCGAGATCTCGGAGACGAGTTCGGCGGTCTTGCGGATATCGGGCACCAGCCGGTTGAGCATCTCGCCGGCTTCCTTCGCCGACCTGACCGTATCGCCGGACATCTGCGAGATCTCGGCGGCGGCGGCCTGGCTGCGTTCGGCGAGCTTCCTCACTTCGGAAGCGACGACTGCAAAGCCCTTGCCGTGTTCGCCGGCACGCGCCGCTTCCACTGCCGCATTCAAGGCCAGCAGATCGGTTTGCCGCGCAATTTCCTGCACGATGCCGATCTTCTCGGCGATGGTCGACATCGCCTTGACGGCGCGTGACACCGCGTCGCCAGAGATCTCGGCGTCCTTGGCCGACTGGCGGGCGATCTTTTCGGTCTGCGAGGCGTTGTCGGCGTTCTGCTTGATGTTGGAGGCCATCTCTTCCATCGAGGCAGAGGCCTCTTCGGCCGATGCGGCCTGCTCGCTGGCGCCTTGCGCGATCTGCTCGGAGGCGGCCGAGAGCTGCTGCGAACCCGACGAGACGTTGTCGGAAGCGACGATGGCATCCCGCACGACGCTCCTCAGCCGTTCCACCATGCGTTCGAGCGCCAGGCCGAGCATATCCTTGTCGGACAGCGGCTTCGGAACGACGGTCAGGTCGCCCTCGGCGATATCGCCGGCAACAGTCGCCGTGGCGCGCAGGTTGGTGATCATGGCGCGGAACGAATGGCCGAGCGTGTCCCTGTCCGACAGCGGCGTCACGTCTGCGGCAAGATCGCCGGCGGCGATGAGGTCGGCGACGGCGGCCGTCTTGCGCAGGTTGGCGGTCATGACATTCATCGTATCGACCAGATCCTTGATCTCGTCGTTGGTCTTGATCTCGATGGTCTGATCGAGGTCGCCGATTGCCACGGCGCCGGTTGCGACGGCGATCTTGGCGAGGCCGCGGCTGATGCCGAAGGCGATCCACAGCGCCGCCGCCAGACCGATCAACACGGCCACGCCGGACACGCTGATCAGCTCGATGTTGGTGTCGGCATAGAGCGCCTTGGCGTCGTCATCTGCCTTGACCACCCGCTCATGCTGGGCCTGCAGCAGCTTCTTGACGCCGTCGGCCATTTCGGCCGAGACCTTGCGCAGTTCGCCGTCGGAGAGCGCCAGTGCCGAGGTCTTGTCGCCGCGGTCGAGGAAGGCGGTAAGCTGGTTGGCGGTTGCGGTCACGGCGCTGGCCTGGTCGCCGAGCTTGCGCCACACCTCTTTGCTTTGCTCGTCCGTGGTCTTGGCGCCGTCGGCAATCAGCCGCGATACTTCGGTGAAGTCCTTCATCGCCTGGGCGGTGTAGGTGCCTGTCTCGGAGCCGTTGCTGGAGAGCATGGCATTCTTCTGGGCGCGAATGCCTTCCGACAGCAGCAGGTTGACATCATAGGCTTCAGCCAGTCGTTTCACCGGTCCGTTCAACACCGCCGTATTGTTGGCGTTCAGCGTCTTCAGGCTCTGTGTACTGATGAATGCCAGGCCGCCGAGCAGCATGAGCACCAGTCCGAAGCCAAGCACCAGCTTGAATTTGATTGTGATCCGCACGTCGTCGACCTTTCTCTGTTGAGATGGAGTTGGCTTGGGGACTTCCCCGTGATCGAGTTGGACTTGACCTTCCGGATTGAGAATCTAGCTTCCGCAGGACGGCCCGGGCTCAGGGCACGACGCTCTGAGCCGGCTGGCTGTTGGCGAGTGTTGGCGAGGCAGGGCAGACGGCCCGTCGCCGTCATGCACTCTCCTTGAACTCGGCATCCGCGGCGTCCGGCCCGCCCATCGACAGATCGAGGGCGAAGCCGCGCGCGCGTTCCTGCTGGGCCTTGATCGATTGCTTCTTCGCCTGGGCCGCCGCCGGCTTGTTGGCCGCAGCCGCGGGATGCTGGATGTGGGCAACCGGGTGCGCGAGGCTGGACTTGGCTGCCGGCCTGGGTGCGAGCCGGGCGGCAGCCGACTTGGTCGTGGTTCGGGCCGCCGACGTGCGGGTAGCGGTCTGTTCGATCGTATCGACGCGGAAGTAGGCGATCGAGGACTGCAGTTCTTCCGCCTGCGCCGCCAGTTCTTCCGAGGTTGCCGACATCTCTTCCGAGGCCCCGGCGTTCTGCTGGGTGACCTTGTCGAGCTGCTGGATGGCGGTGTTGATCTGCGACGCGCCGATATCCTGTTCGCGGCAGGCGGACGAGATCTCCGACACGAGTTCGGCGGTCTTGCGGATATCGGGCACCAACCGGTTGAGCATCTCGCCGGCTTCCTTCGCCGACTTGACCGTATCGCCGGACATCTGCGAGATCTCCGCGGCGGCGGCCTGGCTGCGTTCGGCGAGCTTCCTCACTTCGGAGGCGACGACCGCAAAGCCCTTGCCGTGTTCGCCGGCACGGGCTGCTTCGACTGCCGCGTTCAGGGCCAAGAGGTCGGTCTGCCGGGCGATTTCCTGCACGATGCCGATCTTCTCGGCGATGGTCGACATCGCCTTGACGGCGCGGGACACCGCATCACCGGAAGCTTCGGCGTCCTTGGCGGACTGGCGGGCGATCTTTTCGGTCTGCGAGGCGTTGTCGGCGTTCTGCTTGATGTTGGAGGCCATCTCCTCCATCGAGGCCGAGGCCTCTTCGGCCGATGCGGCCTGCTCGCTCGCGCCTTGCGCGATCTGCTCGGAAGCGGCGGAGAGCTGCTGCGACCCCGACGAGACGTTGTCGGAGGCCGCGATCGCGTCCGTCACCACACTCCTCAGCCGTTCCACCATCAGCCCGACCAGGCCGAGCAATTCGCCGATCTCGTCGCGCGACACGTTGTTGGCCTGCCAGGTGAGATCGCCCTCGGCGACGCTGCGCATCGCCGCATTGGCCTTCTTGAGGCCCTTGGAGATCGACAGTGACATCAGCGCGGCAATGACGATGGAGATCAGGATCATCGCCGCAATGCTGCCGACGAGGATGTTGCGGGCGTCGGTATACTGCGCTTCGGCGACATCGTCGGCGGTGCTGACGCCCTGGTTGATCCGGTCGGACATCTCGGCGAGAGCAGCCATGACCTTGGCCGTGGCCTCCCGGCCCTGCCGCATGTTCATCTCGCCGGCCTTGGCATTGCCTTCCGCGGTGTTGGAGTCGGCGAGGCTCAGCACCTGCTTGCGCACGGACAGCAGCTGATCGTAAAGCGGCGTGAACCGCTGCACCTCGTCGATCAGCGTGGCATCCTTCGACGCCTTCAGCTTGCCGACGAACGCGCGGACCTGTTCGTCACTCTTGTCGACCGTCTTGGCGAAGACGGCATCGTCTGCCTGATTGGTCGACATGATGATGTTCTTCTCGGCTCTGACCCCCTCGTTGAGCGCGATGCCCAGCGCCCGGATGTTCTCGACATCGACCACCGGGCCGTTGACGAGGCTGGAGATCGACGCATTGAGTGTCGCGAGATTGTAGATGGCCATGGACGCCATGCCGGAGACCATCAGGATGATGAACGTGAAGGCGAGTGCCAGCTTGAGCTTGATGGTGAAACGCATTTCAAATCCCTGCCCATTGTGAGGAGTTGTTCGGCGAGGCCCCTCCCTCGCCGAACCTGGTCATGCGCTTTGCTTGAATTCGGCGTCGTCCGCGTCGGGTCCGCCCATCGACAGGTCGAGGGCGAAGCCGCGCGCGCGCTCCTGCTGGGCGGTGACCGTCTGCTTCTTGGCCGGAGCCGCCGCGGGTTTCTTGGCCGGAGCCGCCTGATGCTGGATGTGAGCAACCGGGTGCGCGAGGCTCGACTTGGCCGCCGGCTTGGGTGTGGTGCGGGCGGCCGGCTTACGGCTGGCGCTCGGAGCTTCGGTGGCATCGACGCGGAAGTAGGCGATCGACGATTGCAGTTCTTCCGCCTGCGCCGCCAGTTCTTCCGAGGTTGCCGACATCTCTTCCGAGGCGCCGGCGTTCTGCTGGGTGACCTTGTCGAGCTGCTGGATCGCCTGGTTGATCTGCGAAGCGCCGATGTCCTGTTCGCGGCAGGCGGACGAGATCTCGGAGACGAGTTCGGCGGTCTTGCGGATGTCGGGCACGAGACGGTTGAGCATCTCGCCGGCTTCCTGGGCGGACTTGACCGTATCGCCGGACATCTGCGAGATCTCGGCGGCAGCGGCCTGAGACCGTTCGGCGAGCTTCCTGACTTCGGAGGCGACGACTGCGAAGCCCTTGCCGTGTTCGCCGGCACGTGCCGCTTCGACCGCCGCGTTCAGGGCCAGAAGGTCGGTCTGCCGGGCGATTTCCTGCACGATGCCGATCTTCTCGGCGATGGTCGACATCGCCTTGACGGCGCGCGACACAGCTTCACCGGAAGCTTCGGCGTCCTTGGCCGACTGGCGGGCGATCTTTTCGGTCTGCGAGGCGTTGTCGGCGTTCTGCTTGATGTTGGAGGCCATTTCTTCCATCGACGA
>JARLIU010000051.1 GCA_031291595.1 Ancalomicrobiaceae bacterium
CCCGCACGCTGGGACTCAAATGTCGAATTCGCTCCACTAGCGCCGCATTCGCACCAACGCGGCGTCGCGGCCTGTCAGGATTGGTCCGTCTGGGTACCCAGGCGGGCCGATTGCGTCGCGAGCTGCCGGTGCGGGTTTCGTTGAAATGCGGATGAACCGCCCCCGCCCCTACCGTTTTGCCGTCAACCGTGCTCAGATCCGCCGCGAACCGCAGGTCCGCTGCCGGACGCATTGGCCTCTCGTACGCCACCGAACGACGTCAGATCCAGGCATCCGCAGCACCTGTGCAAGAAGACACAAAATTGCAATCAATTGCGTTTTGTGTACCCTCAAGCGGATGCGAGACGCCCTATGATCCTTTCCACCGGCGAAGCCCTGTTCGACATGATCCAGAAGCCAGGCGAGCGCCTGATCGAGCCGGTGATCGGCGGATCGACGCTGAACGTGGCGCTGGGTCTGGCCCGGCTCGGACGCAAGACCGGCTACCTCACCAAGCTGTCGACGGATTTTTTCGGGCAGCAGATCGCCGACTTCTTCGCCCATGAAGGCATTTCCACCGACTATGTCGTGCGCGCCGCCGGCAAGCAGACGACGCTGGCGTTCGCGTTCCTGCAGCCGGGCGGACATGCCGATTATTCCTTCTATTCGAGCGGGGCGGCCGACCGCTCGATGGTCGCAGCCGACCTGCCCAAGCGTCTGCCCGACGACGTCAAGGCGGTGCATTTCGGCTCGACGCTGCTGGCGCTCGAACCGGCGGCCACTACATTCACCGACTACATGCTGGCGCTTGCGCCCGAGCGGTTCTTCTCCTTCGACCCCAATGTCCGGGCGAGCCTGATTACCGACCGGCCGTTGTGGTCGAAGCGGTGCGACGAGCTGATCCGGGCCGCCGATTTCGTCAAGGCCAGCGTCGAGGACGTCGCCTTCATCAACGGCGGGCCGGCGGATGCGGCCGAAACCGCCAAGGCCTGGTCGCTCGCCGGCCCCAAGGTCGCGGTCGTCACCGACGGCGGCAAGGGCGCTACGGTCGCGGTCGGCGGCGAGGCGGTGTTCGTTCCTGCCTACCATGTCGAGGTGATCGACACGGTCGGCGCCGGCGATACCTTCCAGGCCGCCTATCTCGCCCGGCTCGACGAGCTCAACCGGCTCGACAAGCGGGCGATCCGCGGCATCGAACTCGCCGAGGCCGTGGAGGTCGCCCGTTTCGCCGTGGGCGCAGCGGCAATCACCTGCACGCGTCGTGGCGCCGACTTGCCGAGCCGCGGCGAGGTGGACGCATTTCTGAAAGCAAAGGTCAGCTGATGGTCAGCCGAGTCATTTCCCTCGATACGTTCGATTTCGTCGCCTTCGGCGGCACCGGCGATCTTGCCCGCCGCAAGCTGTTGCCGGCGCTCTACCAGCGCGATCGCGCCGGGCAGATCGTCGGCGACACGCGCATCATCGCCACCGCCCGCGCGCATATGACGAGCGAGGCCTATCGCGACTTGGCCAGGACGGCGATCGAGACGCACGTCAAGGCAGGGGAACGCGAGGCGGATACGCTCGACCGCTTCCTGGCGCGGCTGGAGTTCGTGTCGGTCGACGTGACCGGGGAGACCGGCTGGGATGACCTCGGCCTTCTGCTGAAGCCCGGTGCCGAGCGCGTCCGCGCCTTCTACCTCGCCACCTCGCCCGACCTGTTCGGCGTCATTTCGGCCAAACTCGGGGCGCACGGGCTGATCACGCCAGAGACGCGCGTCGTCATCGAGAAGCCGGTCGGCAAGAGCCTCGCCTCGGCCAAGGTGGTCAACGACGCCGTCGGTCAGGTGTTCGAAGAGCACCAGATCTACCGCATCGACCACTACCTCGGCAAAGAGACGGTGCAGAACCTGATGGCGCTCAGGTTCGGCAATGCGCTGTTCGAACCGATCTGGAACGCCGCCCATATCGATCATGTGCAGCTCACCGTGGCAGAGTCGATCGGCGTCGAGGGGCGCGGCGGCTACTACGATACCGCCGGGGCGCTCCGGGACATGGTGCAGAACCATATGCTGCAGCTGCTCTGTCTGGTTGCCATGGAGCCGCCCTCGTCGCTCGACGCGGATGCCGTGCGCGACGAGAAGCTGAAGATCCTGAAGAGCCTGAAGCCGATCAACGAATCGAACGTCGGCACCCTCACCGTGCGCGGCCAGTACGAGGCCGGCGCCTCGGCGCAAGGCCCGGTACCCGGCTACCTGGAAGAGATCGGCGCCAAGCAGAGCGCCAATGAGACCTTCGTCGCGCTGAAGGCCGAGATTGCCAACTGGCGCTGGGCCGGCACGCCGTTCTACCTGCGCTCGGGCAAGCGGCTGGCGCAACGCGTCTCCGAAATCGTCGTCGCCTTCCGGCCGATCCCGCATTCGATCTTCGACGGCTCCGCCGGTCCGATCCAGCCCAACCAACTGGTCATCCGGCTGCAGCCGGACGAGGGCGTCAAGCTGCAGATTATGATCAAGGATCCCGGCCCCGGCGGCATGCGGCTCAGAGCCGTGCCGCTCGACATGAGCTTTGCCGAATCCTTCAGCGGGCGAAATCCGGACGCCTACGAGCGGCTGGTGATGGACGTGGTTCGCGGCAATCCGACGCTGTTCATGCGCCGCGACGAAGTGGAGGCGGCCTGGACCTGGGTCGACCCGATCCTCAACGCCTGGGCGTCGACCAACATGCTGCCGCGCTCGTATCGCGCCGGCACCTGGGGACCCTCGGCCGGCGTGGCGCTGATCGAGCGCGACGGCCGCACCTGGCACGAGGACGGCATCTGACTAGTGGTCCGACTCCGACATTTGCGTCCCACTTGCCGCACGTGCTGGAGCAAATGTCGGAGTCAAAGGGCCACTAGCAACTTATTGAATCTAGTGGAGCTTTGAATTCGACATTTGAGTTCGTCTCTCCCCGCGCTGGGACTCAAATGTCGAATTCGCTCCACTAGTTACTGACTATCGAGACAGACGATCGCCGGCAGGCCGTGACGCGCCGCGGGCGATCCCGACGTTCGC
>JARLIU010000052.1 GCA_031291595.1 Ancalomicrobiaceae bacterium
ACGATATCGGTGACCAGCGCTTCGCGAGACAACGGCGACAGGTCGATCGGCGCTTCCACCTGCCCGGCCATGCCGAGCGAGGTGGTGTTGACCAGCAGCCGGGCGTCCGGCAACAGCGCCGGCAGCGCGTCCCAGCCGTAGGCGCGGCCGCCGCCAAACCGAGACACCAGATCTTCGGCCCGGCCGACCGTGCGGTTGACGATGGCGACATCCTTGGCGCGCGACATCAGCCCCCAGACGATCGAGCGGGCCGCGCCGCCGGCGCCAAGCACCACGGCGCGGCCATCGAACCTGTCCCAGCCCGGCGCGCACGCATCGAGATTGGCCAAAAACCCGAAGGCATCCGTATTGGCGGCGCAAAGTTCTCCACCCTCGATCCACAGGGTATTCGCCGCTCCAAGCCTGGCGGCGACCTCGTCGTGCCTGGCGGCTGCGGCAAACGCCGCCTCCTTGTGCGGCACGGTGACATTGCCGCCGACAAAACCGTTCTGCCGCAAGGTCGCAAGAAACGCTTGAATCGCCGCCGGCTCGACCGGCAGGCGCTGGTACGAACCGGCAAGGCCGAACTGCCGCAGCCAATAGCCGTGGATCAACGGCGAGCGCGAATGGGCGATCGGCCAGCCGACGACGAAGGCGCGCGGGGCAAGTGAGCCGGCTTCAGTCATCGAGGCGACCGATCGATCGGAGGAAGGCGAGCAGCGGCAGCAGCGGCAGGCCCAGAATGGTGAAATAGTCGCCCTCGATCCGCTCGAACAGCTGGATGCCTGGCCCTTCCAACTGATAGCAGCCGACGCTCTGCGTCACCTCATCCCCGACCTGATCGAGATAGGAGTCGAGGAACGCATCGGAGAAGCCCCGCATGCTCAGGCTGGCCACGGCCACGTGGGCGTCAAGGATCTCGCCGGCTTGTGCGACCGCTATGCCGGAATAGAGCCGGTGCGTCTGGCCCCTGAGCGTCGCGAGCACCGTACGTGCCGCCTGGCGCGAGGCGGACTTGTGAAAAATATGGGCACCAAGCGCCAGCGTCTGATCGGCGCCGATGACCAATGCCGTCGGCCGTTGGCGCGAAACCGCGAGCGCCTTTGCCCTCGACAGCGCTTCGGCAACTTCGCCGGGACCGGAGACCTCCAGCTCGGCTTCTATGGCGCGTTCGTCGACAAGCGCAGCGCAGGATTCGAAGCTGACGCCGGCGCCTTCCAGCAACTGCCGCCGCGCCACGCTGTTCGAGGCGAGTATGATCGGCGCGCGTGTTATGGTCTCAGACAAGCTCATTTCCGATCCCGTTGCAGCGCCAGCACGGCCGCTGCGGTTTCCTCGATCGAGCGGCGGGTGACGTCGATCAACGGCCAACCCTGGTCGGAGCATATCCGCCGCATATGCGTCAATTCCTGCGCGATCGACTGCCGATCGACATAGCTCGTATCGAAAGATTTCACGCCGAGCGCAAGAATGCGATTCTGCCGCACGTGCGCGATCCGTTCGGGGCTTGCAACCAGGCCGACGATCAGCGGCTTCATCGCCACGAACAAGGGCGGCGGCAGCGCGATGCCCTGCACCACCGGCACATTGGCGGTCTTCACCCCTCGGTTCGCCATATAGATCGCCGTCGGCGTCTTCGACGTGCGCGAAATACCGATGAGCACGACATCGGCGGCGTCGAGATCCTCCGGCTTCTGGCCGTCGTCATGCGCCATCGTGTAGTTGAGCGCCTCGATGCGGCGGAAGTAGCCGGCGTCCATGTCGTGCTGCGCGCCGGCGCGATAGCTCTGATCGACGTTCAGGTAGCGGCCAAACACCTCGAATACCGGCGCCAGCACCGATATGCACGGTAGGCCCTGCTCCTCGCAAAACCGTTCCAGTCGGATCGACAGCTCCTTCGTCACGATGGTGTAGAGCACGATGCCGGGCGCCGCCTCCAACTCGGCCAAGGTCTTGTCGAGCTGTCGATCGGTGCGCACCAGCGGATGCACGTGCTGCACCGGCGTGAAGCCGCTGTATTGCGCCGCGGCGGCGCGCGCCACGGTCGTCAGCGTCTCGCCGGTCGAGTCCGAAACCAGATGCAGATGGAAGAAGTTGGCGTTTGCGTTCACTGACTTGTCCCCAGCCGCCCTTGCTTCCGTGGACAACCGACCCTAAAGCCTGCCCGGCAGGCGATCGTATGCCTGAGCCCGCGAATTATTCAACAGGCAGACCCGACGGGATAGAGATTCGCCGACTCCCGGTTCAAACAGCGAGTTGTTAATCTCTCGCTAACCATCGACCGCTTATGCACAGCGGCCACGCCGTTAACCATTCGTTAACCAATTGCGCGACAACGTTAATGATTCGTTAACCAGCACCGGTGGAGTTCTCGCCCGCCCAAGCTGCCCGTGCGCTCGACCGGTGGATGTTTCACGTGAATCGTTGTGCATGCCTGGCAATATCGCTAATCCACCGTCAATCAATTACTACAACAAGAGTCTGAAAAGATTCTTAGAAGGGCCCTCCGGTGGATAGTTCGTACCCTGCGGAACGCCGCATGCTCGTGCGTGTTCTCGACGGCCATCAGGCCTTCCCGCCACCGATCTGGATGATGCGGCAGGCAGGCCGCTATCTGCCGGAATACCGGACGCTGCGGCAGAAGGCCGGCGGATTTCTCGATCTCTGCTATACGCCGGAACTCGCCACCGAAGCGACGCTGCAGCCGATCCGGCGTTACGGCTTCGATGCGGCCATCCTGTTCTCCGACATTCTGGTCGTTCCAGACGCGCTTGGACAAAGCGTTCGATTTGCCGAAGGCGAGGGTCCGGTGCTCGAGCCGTTGTCGCTCGACCGGCTTGACGATCTTGACCCGACGGTGGTCGGTCACAAGCTGGCTGCCGTCATCGAGGCGGTTGGCATGATCCGGGCAGCACTGCCGGATGAAACGGCGCTGTTGGGCTTCTGCGGGGCTCCCTGGACGGTCGCCACCTACATGATCGCCGGGCGCGGAACGCCGGACCAAGGCCCCGCCCGCAAAGCGGCGCTGCTCGATCCCGAGCGCTTCGCCAGACTGATCGATGTTCTCGTTGCAGCCTCGATCGACTACCTGATTCGTCAGCTCGATGCCGGCGCGGATGCTGTCCAGGTATTCGACACCTGGGCGGGCGTGCTCGATGCGGCCGAATTTGAGCGCTGGGTGATCGCGCCGATGCGGGCGATCGTCCAAGGTGTTCGGGCAAAACGCCCGTCTGCACGGTTCATCGGCTTTCCGAAAGGCGGGTTTGGCTTTGCCGAACGTTATGTGGCGCAAACCGGCGTCAACGCCATCGGCCTAGATTGGACGGTGCCGCTCGATGTGGTTCGCGACTCGCTGCAGCCGCAGGTGGCCGTGCAGGGGACGCTTGATCCGATGCGGGTAGTGGTCGGCGGGCGAGCGCTGGAACAGGGCATCGATGCGATCCTGGAAACGCTCGGGGCCGGGCGGTTGATCTTCAATCTTGGACACGGCATTACGCCAGATGCCGATCCGGCGCACGTGGCGACCATGGTTGCCCGGGTCCGCGCCGCGACGGCAACAGGCTGAGGTATGGAACAGATGGAGATGCAGGAGGTGGTCAACCGGGCGATCCGGGCGCTGATCATCACCGCCGTCGTGTTCGCGGCGATGGTTTGGCTGCTCTCCGCAGGCGCCTATCTGTGGATCAAGGTGCTGCACATCGTCGCAGTGATGTCGTGGATGGCCGGAATGCTCTATCTGCCGCGGCTGTTCGTCAATCACGTCGGGCTGGAGCGAGGGTCGACGGCATCGGACCTGTTGAAGGGGATGGAGCATCGCCTGCTGGTCTACATCATCAATCCGGCGATGATCGTCAGTTGGTGTGCCGGACTATGGATGGCGTGGCGGATCTTCGGCTTCGAGGGCACCTGGTTGTGGCTGAAGCTGGCGCTGGTGCTGGCGCTGTCGGGGTTCCACGGCTATTTGGCCAAGGCGGTGCGCGATTTCGCTGCGGACCGCAACGTCCACAGCAGCCGCTATTGGCGCTTCATGAACGAGGTGCCGACGCTGATCATGATCCTGGTCGTCATTCTGGTCATCGTGAAGCCGTTCTGAGACGTGTCGGCCAGCGGCACCGGGCGCGCCGGCCAAGCCATTGTATCGCAACAGATTTTCGCCGTTCGCGACGCTTAGCTTCGCTAGGTGGTTGTCAGGGCTTGCCGGAATCGGTCCGGCATACTATGTTTGGGTTAACTCTCGCGATGATGAGAGGAAGGTTGCGCGTCAAGCCGCGACCGTTGGCGGGCCCCCATCCCGCCCCTCGTGTTCCCTCCTGTCTCAACGGCAATTCGTCATTCGCTGGGCTGATTTTGCGCCAGTCCGATGCCGTGAAACTCCCCAACTAGCCGACCAAATCCCGAAAGTCTGACCCATATGCAGCAGTTGAAGCTTCAGGATCTCAAATCGAAGTCGCCGACGGAGCTACTCGCTTTCGCCGAGGAGCTGGAAGTCGAGAATGCCAGCGGCATGCGCAAACAAGAGCTCATGTTCGCCATTCTGAAGCAGCTGGCAGCCAAGGACGTCGAAATCATCGGTGAAGGCGTGGTCGAAGTGCTGCAGGATGGCTTCGGCTTCTTGCGCTCGCCTGACGCGAACTATCTCGCCGGTCCGGACGACATCTATGTGTCGCCGTCGCAGATCCGTCGCTTCCTCCTGCGCACCGGCGACACAGTCGAGGGACAGATCCGCAGCCCGAAGGAAGGCGAACGCTACTTCGCCCTGCTGAAGGTCAACCTGATCAATTTCGAGGATCCGGACAAAGTACGCCACAAGGTCCATTTCGACAATTTGACGCCGCTCTATCCCGAGCAGCGCTTTCGCATGGAGCTGGATGAGCCGGTCGGCAAGGACATGTCGGCTCGCGTCATCGATGTCGTGGCGCCGCTCGGCAAGGGCCAGCGCGCGCTGATCGTCGCGCCGCCGCGCACCGGCAAGACGGTCCTCTTACAGAACATCGCCCGCTCGATCACCACGAACCATCCGGAATGCTTCCTGATCGTGCTGCTCATCGACGAGCGGCCCGAGGAAGTCACCGACATGCAGCGTACGGTGAAGGGTGAGGTGGTGTCCTCGACCTTCGACGAGCCGGCGACGCGGCACGTGGCGGTGGCCGAGATGGTGATCGAGAAGGCCAAGCGCCTGGTCGAGCACGGCCGCGATGTGATCATCCTGCTGGATTCGATCACCCGCCTCGGCCGCGCCTACAACACGGTGGTGCCGTCGTCCGGCAAGGTGCTGACCGGCGGTGTCGATGCCAACGCGCTGCAGCGGCCGAAGCGCTTCTTCGGCGCGGCCCGCAATATCGAAGGCGGCGGCTCGCTGACCATCATCGCTACCGCGCTGATCGATACCGGCAGTCGCATGGACGAGGTGATCTTCGAAGAGTTCAAGGGCACCGGCAACTCGGAAATCATCCTCGACCGCAAGGTGGCCGACAAGCGCACGTTCCCGGCGCTCGACATCACCCGCTCCGGCACCCGCAAGGAAGAGCTGCTGGTCGCCCCGGACATGCTGAAGAAGACCTATGTGCTCAGGCGTATCCTGACGCCGATGGGCACGGTCGACGCCATCGAGTTCCTGTTGGACAAGTTCCGGCAGACCAAGACCAATTCGGATTTCTTCGACTCGATGAACACCTGATTCGGCCACGGCTGACGGCTCAAACCGGGGGCGTCAAGCGGTTTGTTTCACGTGAATCCGTCGGAACTTCGATCGATCGCGCGGCGGGTCCTTGCGGATCCGCCGTCGGCGTCTGTGGCGAAGCGCGATCACGGCCGCCGTCGGGTTCGACGGATGATGGAGCGGCTCCTGCCATGACTGCCGGCAACCGTCACTCGGATACGATCTTCGCGCTGTCGAGCGGTGCGCCGCCGGCGGGCGTGGCGATCATTCGCATCAGCGGTCCGGCGGCGGCGACGGCGCTGATGACGGTGTTCGGCCGGCTGCCGGTGCCGCGGGTCGCCAGCTATGGCGCGATCCGCGTCGATGCCTGCGACATCGATCGCGGCCTTGTGCTGTGGTTTCCCGGCCCGAACAGTTTCACCGGCGAGGACTGCGCCGAACTGCATCTGCACGGCGGACGGGCGGTCGTCCGGGCGGCGCTGGAAGCGCTGGGCCGTATCGGCGGACTCAGGCTGGCCGAGGCCGGCGAATTCACCCGCCGGGCGTTTTTCAACGACAAGCTCGATCTGACCGAAGTCGAAGGCCTGGCCGATCTGATCGCTGCCGAAACCGAGAGCCAGCGGCGGCAGGCGCTGCGGCTGGCCGGCGGGGCCGGGCGAGCCGTGTTCGAAGCGTGGCGTGCGGGGCTCATCCGCTGCCGGGCGCTGATCGAGGCCGAGCTCGATTTTCCCGACGAGGACGATGTGCCGGGCTCGGTGTCGCAAGAGGTCTGGGCCGAGGCGCGGGATCTCGCCGCCGATATGCGGCGGCAGTTGGCGGCATCGGAAACGGCCGAACGGCTCAGGGGTGGGCTGGAGGTGGTGCTGATGGGGCGGCCGAATGCCGGCAAGTCGAGCCTCCTCAATGCGCTCGCCCGGCGCGAGGCGGCGATCGTCGCGCCGGAGGCCGGCACGACGCGCGATCTGATCGAGGTGCATCTGGAGCTTGCCGGCAATCCGGTCACGGTCGTCGATACGGCGGGCATCCGCGAAGTTACCGGAGTGGTCGAGCGTGAGGGCATCCGGCGGGCACGCGACAGGGGCGCGACGGCTGACCTGGTCATCTGGCTGTCGGCGGTGGACGATCCGGCGGCGGCTGATCCGGGGCTCGCCGGCGACGTCTGGTCGGTCGCGACCAAATGCGATCTGCGCTCGGCGGCAGTCGAGGGCGCAGCGGCGGCCCGGCTGGAGATCTCGGTCGCGTCGGGCACCGGGCTGGCCGAGCTCGAAGCGGCGCTGACGCGGTTTGCCGCCGAGCGACTGGCGGGGGCCGAGGATGCGGTGGTGACGCGCATCCGGCACGCCCAGGGTGTCGCGGCCGCGATTGCGCATATCGAGGCGGCGCTCGCGGCGGAGGGCCAAGGACTGGAGCTCAGGGCCGAGGATCTGCGCCGCGCCACCGACGCGCTCGGCCGCATCACCGGCCGCATCGATGTCGAGGATCTGCTCGACGTGGTGTTCGGCCAATTCTGCATCGGCAAGTGACCACGCGGGCGCGCCGCCGGTTAGCGGTCGGCAAGCGGCAGTTCGAGTTCGGCTGGCGTTCGGCCGGTTTGACTTTGACGCCACCGGCGCTTTCTTGTATCGCATCGCTCCTCGATCGCGCCGGACCAGGGCGGTGCGGAGCCAAGCTTCAACGAGTGTCGTAATGATGAAGGCGGACGTCATCGTCGTCGGCGGTGGACATGCCGGCGCGGAAGCCGCGGCCGCGGCGGCGCGCGCCGGGGCGATGACGGTGCTCGTCACGCATGCCCGCGCAACGATCGGTGCCATGAGCTGCAATCCGGCAATCGGCGGGCTCGGCAAGGGGCATCTGGTCAGGGAGATCGATGCGCTCGACGGCCTGATGGGCCGCGTCGCCGATCAGGGCGGCATCCAGTTCCGCCTGTTGAACCGCCGCAAGGGACCGGCAGTCAGGGGTCCGCGCGCCCAGGCCGACCGCAGGCTCTATGCCATGGCGATGCAGGCCGCGCTCGATGCGACGGCGGGCGTGGTGATCGTCGAGGGCGAGGTCGATGATCTGATACTGGCCGACGGGCGCGCTGCCGGCGTGGCGCTGAAAGACGGACGGCGCATCCCGGCCGGCGCCGTGGTGCTGACCACCGGCACGTTCCTGCGCGGCCTGATCCATATCGGCGAACTGAAGACGCCGGCCGGCCGCATGGGCGAGCAGCCGGCGATGGGTCTATCGGGCACATTGGAGCGCGCCGGCTTTCGGCTCGGGCGGCTGAAGACCGGTACGCCGCCACGGCTCGACGGGCGGACGATCGACTGGTCGGCGATCGAGATGCAGTCCGGCGACGATGATCCCGAGCCGTTCTCGACGCTGACCACGGTCCTTCCCAACCGCCAGATCGCCTGCGGCATCACGCGCACGACGGAGGCCACGCACGCGGTGGTGCGGGCCAATTTGAACCGTTCGGCGATGTATGGCGGCCATATCGACAGCCGCGGGCCGCGCTACTGCCCGTCGATCGAGGACAAGATCGTTCGCTTCGGCGAGCGCGACGGTCACCAGATCTTCCTGGAGCCGGAAGGGCTCGACGACCCGACCGTCTATCCGAACGGCATCTCGACCTCGTTGCCCGAGGATGCGCAGCGCGCGCTGCTGGCCACGATCCCGGGGCTCGAGCGCGTCATCATGCTGCGGCCGGGCTATGCGATCGAATACGACCACATCGATCCGCGCGAGCTCGACGCCTCTCTCGAGGCCAAGCGGCTGCCCGGGCTGTTCCTCGCCGGCCAGATCAACGGCACCACCGGCTATGAGGAGGCGGCGGGGCAGGGGCTCATTGCCGGGCTGAACGCGGCCCGTTCGGTCGGCGGCGAACCGCCGACGATCTTCGGGCGGGCCGAGGCGTATCTCGGGGTGATGGTCGACGATCTCGTCACGCGCGGGGTGAGCGAACCATACCGGATGTTCACCTCGCGCGCCGAATACCGGCTGACGCTTCGGGCCGACAACGCCGATCAGCGGCTGACCGAGCGGGGCAGGGTGCTCGGGCTCGTCGGCGAGGCCCGCGCGAAAGCGTTTGCCGAAAAGCTCGACCGGCTCGAGGCGGCGCGCGCGCTGGTGCGGTCATTGTCGATCACGCCGAGCGAGGCGCTGCGCCATGACATCCAGGTCAACCGTGATGGGGTCAAGCGCTCGGCCTTCGATCTTCTCGCCTATCCGGACGTCGACGTGGCGCGGCTCTTGGCCATCTGGCCGGAACTCGGAGCGCTCGGCCCCGACGTGCGTGCGCAGCTGGAGATCGACGCCAAGTATGCCGTGTATCTCGATCGGCAGAATCAGGACATCGAGATCTTGAAGCGCGACGACGGTGTCGGGATCCCGGCGGACCTCGACTACGGCCAGCTCTCGGGTCTGTCGAACGAATTGCGCTCGAAGCTCGAAACCGTGCGACCGGCCACGATCGGCCAGGCCGACCGCATCGAGGGCATGACGCCGGCGGCACTGACGCTGATTCTCGGGGTGTTGAAGCGTCAACGGCGCGGGGCTGACGTGCAGGGCGGTCGCGGCGGGCCGAGCGACGGCCGCCGGGCGTCGGTCGGGCTGTGACGGCTGGAATTCCGGGCGGCTGGCGACGGGCCCGCTCAACGGCGCCTATCCAATAACATATTGATTTTAATGACATTTGTTGAACGTGCGGCTGGTTGTGCCAGTGTGACACGACGCGGTAGTCCCGTGAGATGCCGCTGCCGTCTTTGGTGAGTCGTTTTGGGATTTCCACCGGTTCGATTGTACCGGAACGAGATCGTGAGCGTTCTGCTCTTTCGCACGGCCGGCATTATGGGTCAGAATCGCTGGTGTCGAGACAGTGATTCGGGCGGGCGATGGCCGCAGCACTACCCAACTCTGCAGAGGCCGTGGACGCCATTCTGACCGTTTCACGTGAAACGAAAGAACGTCTTCAGACCTACGTCGCGCTCCTGGAAAAATGGCAGAAGAGCCAGAATCTGGTGGCGCCGGCAACGTTGAAAACTGTGTGGGTCCGGCATGTTGCCGATTCCGCGCAGGCGTTCGCGGTCGCCCCCGACGCCCGGACCTGGGTCGATCTCGGCTCGGGCGCCGGCTTTCCCGGACTGGTGACCGGGATCATTCTCGCCGAGATCGGCGAGGGGCTGGTGCACCTGGTCGAGAGCAATTCGGGCAAGGCCGCTTTCCTTCGGGCCGTGGCACGCGAGACGGGGGCGAGGGTGGCGATTCACGTAAAGCGGATAGAGGCGTTTACAGCCGAATTCGCCGAGGAGGTGGACGCCGTGTCGGCCAGAGCGCTAGCGCCGCTCGACGAGCTCCTGAGGCTTGCCGAGCCGCTACTGACCGGAAACGCTCGCGGCGTTTTCCACAAAGGTCAAGATTTTGTGTCGGAGTTGACGAAAGCTACTCCATCTTGGGCCTTCGATCTGGTAGAACAGTCTAGTCCCATCGAAGCTGGCAGCCGAATCGTCGTCCTCTCGAACGTGAGGCGGCGGGATCCGACAGCAAGGAGCATCGCCGGATGAGCGCGTATACCAAGGCACCCCGCATCCTCGCCCTGGCCAATCAGAAGGGCGGCGTCGGCAAGACGACCACCGCCATCAATCTCGGTACGGCGCTGGCCGCCATCGGCGAGCGCGTGCTGATCGTCGATATCGATCCGCAGGGCAATGCGTCGACCGGGCTCGGCATCGACCATCGTTCGCGCAAGCGGTCGACCTACGACATCCTGGTCGGCGAAGCGACGCTCGATCAGGTGATCGTGGAGACATCGGTGCCGCGGCTCTACGTGGCGCCGTCGACGCTCGACCTGCTGGGCGTCGAGCTGGAGATCGCCGATTCGTCCGATCGCGCCTATCGGCTGAAACGGGCGGTGAAGGCCTATATGGCGGCAGTGGCGGCGTTCGGCGCCGGGCGCGACGACCTGCCGGAATTCAGCTATGTGCTGATCGACTGCCCGCCGTCGCTCAACCTGTTGACCATCAACGCCATGGCGGCGTCGAACGCGGTGCTGGTGCCGTTGCAGTGCGAGTTCTTCGCGCTCGAAGGCTTGTCACAGTTGTTGTCGACGGTGAACCAAGTCAAAGCAAGCCTTAATCCGGATCTGACGATCCATGGCATCGTATTGACCATGTATGATCCGCGCAATAATTTGTCGAGCCAAGTCGTGGCCGACGTGCGGGAGCACATGGGCGATGCTGTCTACGAGACGATGATCCCGCGTAACGTGCGGATCTCTGAGGCGCCGTCTTACGGCAAGCCGGCGTTGCTGTACGATTTGAAGTGTTCCGGCAGTCAAGCGTATTTGAAGCTTGCTTCCGAAGTTATTCAGCGCGAACGGCGGCTGCAGGCGATGAGCGCGGCGGCGGCGTGACACGGACGCACAAGCAGCGGAATCGGCGAGACCGAGGGAACAGGAAGGAACTGAACCATGGCTGACGATCGCAGGCGTCTGGGGCGCGGGCTGGCAGCGCTGCTCGGGGATGTGGCCGAGCCGGAAGCGCCGCAGGTCGTCGACCGCGGCGGGCTCCGTCGGGTGCCGATCGAGTTCCTGCGGCCGAACCCGCGCAATCCGCGCAAGTCGTTCGATGAGCAGGAGCTTTCCGACCTCGCCCAGTCGGTGAAGGAGAAGGGCATCGTCCAGCCGGTGCTGGTCCGCACCGCCAAGGGTGCGATCAATCAGTACGAGATCATCGCCGGCGAACGGCGTTGGCGGGCGGCGCAGCGCGCCGGGCTGCACGACGTGCCGGTGATCATCCAGGACGTGACCGACAAGGAAGCGCTGGAACTCGCGATCATCGAGAACGTGCAGCGCTCCGACCTGAACGCACTGGAAGAGGCGCACGGTTACGAGCAGCTGATCGCCGAGTTCTCCTATACGCAGCAGGATCTGGCGCAGGTGATCGGCAAGAGCCGCAGCCATGTCGCCAATACGCTCAGGCTGATGAAACTGCCGGAGAAGGTGCGGAACTTCGTTGCCGAGGGCAAGCTGACCGCCGGTCACGCCCGGGCGCTGGTCGGTTGCGACGATCCGGAAGGCCTGGCGCAGAAGATCGTCGACGAGGGCCTGACGGTGCGCGATGCCGAGGCGCTGGCGCAGGCGCCGAAGCCGGTCGATCCGTCGAAGGGCGGGCGCCCGAAGCGGATCAAGGACCCGGACACGCTGGCGCTGGAGAAGAGCCTGACCGAGCTGCTGGGGCTCGCCGTCATCATCGATCACAAGGATGGCGGTGCCGGCGAGGTGAAAGTGCGCTATCGCAGCCTCGACCAGCTCGACGAGATCGTCCGCCGGCTCAGGACGGCTTGAGGTCGCAAGTTCCGATTTGAACGGACATCGGTCGCGCCGGAAGCCGCTGGGTTTCCGGCGCGATGCGTTTGGGTTGACAACTATTTGCCGGTCCGGTCGTAGCGGCCGACGCCTGGACGCAGCCGTCGCCGCGGGCGCAATTGATCGTTGGAGTTATCGAGCTCGCCAGTCGGCATGGCCGAGCGGTCTATCGTGGTCTGGCAGCGCGCGCTGCCCGGGCGATGGCGAGAAAGGCGTCGGCGACGACGGCCGAAGCCAAGGCCGGCTTTAGCCGCGACTGCAGCATCGCCTCATCGAGGATCGACAGCGCCCGGTCGATGCGCGGCAACGACCACAGCCCCAGTTGCCGCACCATCAGTGGCTTGCGGCGGAAATACAGCGGCGGGCGGATGCGGTCGGTCACCTCGCTTGGCGACAGTCCGCCGTCGACGTCGAGCCGCAACCGCTGCAACAGCTGGAAGTGCCGGATCAGCGCGCCGGCGCTGACCGACACATGGGTACCGGAGGCGGCGAGCTTGGTGTCGATCAGGTCGGCGGCATCGACGTCGCCGGCCGCGACCGCGTCGACCAGCTCGTCCATGGCGATCGCCGAAGCATCGCCAACGATGGCCAGCACGTCCTCGCTGTCGATCCGCGGCTTGCCCTGGACATAAAGCAGCAGCTTTTCGATCTCGCCGCGCGAGGCCAACCGGTCGCCGCCGATGAGCGATTCCAGCAGTTCGCGGGCCTCGGGGGCGATTGCCACGCCGGCGGCGCGACATGCGGACTCGATCAGCCGGCGCAGGTCTTCGGCGGTATCGGCATAGCAGGCGATGGCGATGGCTCTGGCGTCGTCCTCGACCTGCTTGCGCAAGCCGACGGTCTTCTTCAGATCGCCGGCCTCGATGACGACGAGGCTGTTCGGATCGGGATGGGCGAGCAGCGGCCCGATCGCCTCGAGGCAGGATTTTGGCTCGGCATCCTTCACCCACACGACGCGCCGGGTGCCGAACAGCGACACGGTCAAGGCTTCGTCGACCAGCCGCATCGGATCGGATGTAACGTCGGAACCGGTCAGACGGACCAGCGAGAACGGATCGTCAACGCCCTTGGTCGCGGATTTGACCAGTGCCTTGGCCCGCTCCGACACCAGCCCGTCATCCGGGCCGAACACCAGCACCAGCGTGGCTCGCTCGGGCGGGCGGGCGCAGAAACCGTCGATTTCGCTGGTCTTCAGCGCGACCATGAGCACGCACTCGCCGGGCAGGATCTGCCGCCGGAGCGCCGGCGGGCCGATCGGCGTCGGCCCTGTGCGCTATTGTCATGGTTGAGCATTGGATCCACCCCGGAACTGGCTTGCCGTCGGATACCCATTGCTTTGGCCGTCAAGGGCTGCCCCGGTGTTTTCCCCGCGTTTCACGTGGAACATCCCCGCTATCAACAGCCGGCCGCTGCGAATCAGTGGCTCTTGGAAAAAAAGGCTGCGAGCTTGACGTGGATATCGTTGGCAATGACGACGGCAGCACGGTCCTCGGCATCGCGGGCGGCGCGGATATTGGCGAAGCGCTGGGTGGAAATGTCGTAAGCGGCGTTGGCGAAGCTGGTGCCGGTCAGCAGTGTCTTCTGCGTCTTGGTGTCGACCAGCGTAAACGACACGCTCAGCTGCTGCAGGTAGGCGGCCGGCAGATCGGAGTAGCGCGCGGTGTCGACCGGGATCGAATTGTCGGCGACCTGCACGTTCAGCCGATAGGCGACTTTGTCGGGTACGCCGTCGCCGCCGTAGAAGCCGAACACCAACTCGTTGCGGATGTGCTGCCCGACGCGCCCGCCGGCGTTGACATCGACGTGCCGCAGCTGCTCGACCACCTGGTTATGACCGGGCGTTGCGAGCGAACCGTAGAGTGGTTGCACTGTGGTGCAGCCGGTCGGGCCGAGGCCCGACAGCAGGCCGGCCGCCAGCCCCACGGCGAGCAGCAGGGCGGGCCGACGCATCGTCTTCGCCTGTGTGTCACGCAACGACATTGATGATCCTCTGGGGAACGACGATGACCTTCTTCGGCGACTTGCCGTCCAACGCCATGCGAACGGCGTCGAGCGCCAGCGCCGCGGCCTTGACCTCGGCCTCGCCGGCGGCGCGGGCCACCGTCACCTCGCCGCGCTTGCGGCCGTTGACCTGGACCGGCAAAGTGATCTCGTCGTCGACGATGAGGGCGGGATCATAGGCCGGCCAATGCGTCTGTGCCAGCATGCCATGCCGGCCGAGTGTCGCCCAGCACTCTTCGGCCAGATGCGGCATCATCGGCTGGATCAGTTGCAGCAATACGTCAAATGCCTCGCCGAGCGCGCCCTTCAGCGTGGCGTCGGCCGCCACGTTGGTCTCGACGAGCAATCTGGCGACGGTATTGACCAGTTCGTAGATGCGGGCGACGGCGCGGTTGAAGGCCAGGCGCTCGATGTCGTCTTCGACCGCGGCGAGCGTCTTGTGCACGGCTTTGCGCAGCGCGCCGGCGGTGGGCGACAGCTTTGCAGCGAGGGCAGGGGCGGTGGCACCCGAGATCAGCTCGGCGGTTTCGCCGACGAGGCGCCAGACACGCTGCACGAAGCGATGCGCGCCTTCGACGCCGGCCTCGGTCCAGATCACGTCGCGATCCGGCGGGCTGTCGGACAGCATGAACCAGCGGGCGGTGTCGGCGCCCCAGTTGGCGATGATCTCATCGGGGTCGACGACGTTCTTCTTCGATTTCGACATCTTCTCGATGGAGCCGATCGTCAGCGGCGCGCCGTCGGCCTTCAGCCGGGCGCGGCGCTCGCCGCCGATGTCCTCGATCAGCACGTCGGCCGGGGCCTGCCAGTGGCCGCTCGCGTCCTTGTAGGTCTCGTGCACCACCATGCCTTGCGTGAACAGGCCAGCGAACGGCTCGTCGATGGCGACATGGCCGGTCGCCTTCATGGCGCGGATGAAGAAGCGGGAATACAACAGGTGCAGGATCGCGTGCTCGATGCCGCCGATGTACTGGGTGACCGGCAGCCAGGAATCGACCGCCGAGCGCGTGGTCGGCAGGCCCTCGTTCCACGGATCGGTGAAGCGGGCGAAGTACCAGGACGAATCGACGAACGTGTCCATCGTGTCGGTCTCGCGCGTCGCCGCCTTGCCGCAGCTCGGGCAGGCGACGTGCTTCCACGTCGGATGATAGGCGAGCGGATTGCCCGGCCTGTCGAAGGTGGCGTCGTCCGGCAGCTTCACCGGCAGGTCTTCGACCGGCACCGGCACCACGCCGCACTCGGCGCAGTGGATCATCGGGATCGGGCAGCCCCAATAGCGTTGCCGCGAGATCAGCCAATCGCGCAAGCGATAGTTGACCTGACGCGCCGCCTGCGGCGCTCCGTCGACCTGATGCGATTCCATCCGCCGGGCGACCTCCTGCTTGGCGGCGTCAATGGTGAGGCCGTCGAGGAAGTCGGAGTGATAGAGCGTGCCGTCGTCGGTATAGGCAACGTCGCCGACGTCGAAGCTGGCCGGATCGGCCCCGGTCGGCAGCACCACGGGGGTGACCTCCAGCCCGTACTTACGGGCGAAGTCGAGGTCGCGCTGGTCATGCGCCGGGCAGCCGAAGATGGCGCCGGTGCCGTAGTCCATCAGGATGAAGTTGGCGACGAACACCCTGAGCGTCTTGCCGGCAATGAACGGATGCTTGACCGTCAGGCCGGTGTCGTAGCCTTCCTTCTCCGCCGTCTCCAGCACCGCCGCAGATGTTCCCATCTGTCGGCACCGGTCGCGGAATTGCGCGAGCGCCGGGTCCTTGGCGGCTTCGGCGACGGCGATCGGGTGGTCGGGCGACAGCGCCAGGAACGAGGCGCCGAACAGCGTGTCCGGCCGCGTGGTGAAGATCTCGATCGTCGCCTCGTTGGACGGCGGGCGCGACTCGAACTCGAAGCGGACCTTGAGTCCCTCCGACTTGCCGATCCAGTTGCGCTGCATCAGCCGCACCTTGTCCGGCCAGCGGTCGAGCGTATCGAGCGCCGTCAACAGGTCCTCGGAATAGGCGGTGATGCGGAAGTTCCACTGTTCCAGTTCGCGCTGCTCGACGACGGCGCCGGAGCGCCAGCCGCGGCCGTCGATCACCTGCTCGTTGGCGAGCACGGTATGGTCGACCGGATCCCAATTGACCTTCGACTTGCGGCGATAGACCAGTCCGGCGTTATGGAAATCGATGAACAGCTTCTGCTGGTGCCGGTAATAGTCGGGCGAGCAGGTGGCGACCTCGCGGTCCCAGTCGAGCGACAGGCCCATCGATTTCAGCTGCGCCCGCATGGTGGCGATGTTCTCGTAGGTCCATTTGGCGGGGTGGACCTTGTTCTGGATGGCGGCGTTCTCCGCCGGCAGGCCGAAGGCGTCCCAGCCCATCGGATGCAGCACGCTGAAGCCCCTGGCCCGCTTGTAGCGCGCCACCACATCGCCCATCGTATAGTTGCGGACGTGGCCCATGTGGATGCGGCCCGACGGATAGGGAAACATCTCCAGGACATAGTACTTCGGCCTGGGATCGTCGTTGCGGGTTGCAAAAACGCTGGCCCCGTTCCAGGCCGCCTGCCATTTCCGTTCCGCCACGCGGGCGTTGTAACGCTCGATTGCCATTTCGTCTCGTCTGGATCTTCGATGTACCCGTCCGGCGGAGACCGAATCGCTCAACGTCCCGCCGAAACGCAGGCCGATCCGCCGATTTTGTCGCGGCAGACCTTCAACCCAAACCGGCCTTCCGGTCAATGGGGTGGCTGGCGGGAGGCTGGAATTCGCTGGCGCGATGGCACAGGTGCCACGGGAGATGGCGCCGCCGGCTGGCGCTGTCGGTGGTCGTGCCCCATATGATCGGCAGATACAATGGAGGCCAAGCATGTCCGACGGTCACACCATCACGATCGACAAGGCAGCGGGGACGATTTCGGTGAAATGGCAGGGCCATACGATCGCCCGGACGACGTCGGCGCTGGAACTGCGCGAGGCAAGCTATCCGCCGGTCTTCTACATTCCACGCGCCGATGCCGACATGGCCTATCTCGAGCGCACGACACGCGAGACGACGTGCCCCTATAAGGGCATCGCCAATTACTTCACGCTCACGGCCGATGGCATCAGCGACGCCAATGCCGTCTGGACCTACGAACAGCCGAAGCAGGGCGTCGGCGAAATCGCCGGCCATCTGGCGTTCTATCCCGACAAGGTCGAGATCGTCAGGGCGTAATGCCGGCACCGCTCGGGCGGATCCCGCCGCCAAGCTGCGATCACCCGACGCGGCCCGGGCCCGATCGGCCCGAGTGCGTCATCCTGCCGCTTTCGCCCTATTGCGCCGGCTGCAACGCCAAGGCGGCGCGCCGGCCGCGCCGCGCCAGCCGGCCGAGCCCGAACAGTGCCACCAGGGTCGTCGCGGTCAGAACGGCACTCACCGCCAGCACCGTGTCGAGGCCGGAGCGATCGATGAGGGCGGTATAGGCGACGGGGGCCACCGCATTGGCGATGTTCTGCGGCAGGATCAGCCGGCCCGACAGTCTGGCGTAGTCGCCGGCGGAGAACAGGTTCAGCGGCATGAGTACCCGCGCCACGGTCATGACGCCGGTGCCGAAGCCGTACAGCGCGATGAAGCCGACGAGGCCCCACAGGTTTCCGGGGCCGACGTGCAGGACGGCGAAGCTGGCGAGCGTCATCCAGCCGGCGACGACCGCGGTGCCGAGCGCCGTCGCGCGCTTGCCGAGCATGAGATCGGCAAGCCGGGCGGTAATGCCGAGGGCGGAGCGCAGCGCGCCCAACTGCACGGCGAAAGCCGGCGAGGCTCCGGCCTGCCGCAGGATTTCCAACAGCGCCGGCGACACGCCGAAGGTGATGAAGGTCGAGACCGTCGTCGCCAGGGCGAGCAGCAGGAAAGCCGCGAGGCCGGCGGCTTTCGACAGCAGCGGCAACGGCTCGCCATCGGCGGATTCGTGGCCCACCTGCTCGCGGCGGGGAACCCGGAGCAGCAGGAGATGCAGCGGCAGGCAGACGAAGAGATGCGCCGCCACGCCGATCCATAAGACGCCACGCCAGCCGACGACGTCCGCGAGCCAGGAGTTGATCGGCCAGAACAGTGCCGCCGACAGGCCGGTGAAGATCAATAGCCAGCTGATGGTCGCCTTGGCGTCCTCGCCCATGCGTTCGACCACGGCGGCATAGCCTGGCACGGCGAGCCCAAGCCCGGCGGCGATGCCGATGATGGTCCAGGCGATGAAATAGCCGACCGGTTCGGTGGCAGTCGCCAGCAAGCCCAGCCCGACGGCGAAGGCAAGCGAGCCGCCGGCCAGGATCTTTGCCGCGCCGAAGCGGGCGATGGCCCGGCCGATCACCGGTCCGGACAGGCCGGCCACCAGCATCATGATCGACAGGCCGAGAAAGATCGTTTCGTTCGCCAGCCCAAGCGAGCGGGCGATGTCGCGGCCGAACAGGCTGAGCATGTCATACGACATGCCCCAGCCGATCAGCTGCGTCACGGCGAGCGTGGCGACGATGCGATGGCGGGCCGGAATGGCAGCGAAAAGCGACACCGATTGAGCGTCCTGCTCGGCATGACCGAGTTGTCGCGATGGGCTGGTGTCGCTCGGCGGCGATGCGGAGCACCAAAGTCGCGCTGGAAGGAAGGAGGTCCTTCGCATAGCGCGTCTTCGCTCCCGCGGCCAGACGCAACTCGCCGGACCATGGCTGCATGGCCGGGAGTGCATTGCGGAATTTTAATCGGCGGAGCGGGTGCCGGAGCGCCCGCCCCATCCTGAAAGTCAGAACAGGAAGTACCGCTGCGCCATCGGCAGCACCTCGGCCGGCTCGCAGGTCAAAAGTTCGCCGTCGGCGCGGACCTCGTAGGTCTCGGGATCGACCTCGATCACCGGGCAGGCGTCGTTCAGCACCATGTCCTTCTTGCCGATGCCGGAACGGGTGTTCTCGACCGGCAGCACCGGGCGTCCCAGGGCATAGCGCTCGACGATGCCGGCCTCGATCGAGGCCTTGGAGGCGAAGATCACGCTGGACATCAGCCCGGCGCGGCCGAAGGCGCCGAACATCGGCCGGTAGTGCACCGGCTGCGGCGTCGGGATCGAGGCGTTGGGATCGCCCATCGGCGCGCCGGCGATGGTGCCGAGCTTGAGGATGAGGTCCGGCTTGACGCCGAAGAAGGCCGGCGACCAGAGGACGAGATCGGCGAATTTGCCAACTTCGATCGAGCCGACATATTTCGACAATCCGTGCGCGATGGCCGGGTTGATCGTCACCTTGGCCATGTAGCGCCTGACGCGGATGTTGTCGTTGCCGGCACCCCGGTCTTCGGCGAGGCTGCCGCGCTGCACCTTCATCTTATGCGCGGTCTGGAAGGTGCGGATGATCACTTCGCCGACGCGGCCCATGGCCTGGCTGTCGGAGGCGATGATCGACAGGGCGCCGATGTCGTGCAGGATATCTTCGGCGGCGATGGTCTCGCGGCGGATGCGGCTTTCGGCAAACGCCACGTCCTCGACGATCGACGGATCGAGATGGTGGCAGACCATCAGCATGTCGAGGTGCTCGTCGAGCGTGTTCTTGGTGTAGGGCCGGGTCGGATTGGTCGAGGACGGGATGACGTTGGGCAGGCCGGCGACCTTGATGATGTCGGGGGCATGGCCGCCGCCGGCGCCTTCGGTGTGGAAGGCATGGATGGTGCGGCCCTTGAAGGCCCGGATGGTGTCCTCGACGAAGCCGGATTCGTTCAACGTGTCGGTGTGGATCATCACCTGCACGTCGTAATCGTCGGCGACGCTCAAGCAGTTGTCGATCGCCGCCGGCGTCGTGCCCCAATCCTCGTGCAATTTCAGGCAGGAGGCGCCGGCCATGACCTGTTCGACCAGGCCGGCGGGCAGCGCCGCATTGCCCTTGCCGGCGAACGACAGGTTCATCGGGAAGGCCTCGGCCGCGCCCATCATGCGTTCGAGATGCCAGGGGCCTGGGGTGCAGGTGGTGGCCGCCGTGCCGGTGGCTGGGCCGGTGCCGCCGCCGAGCATCGTGGTGACGCCGGAATACAGCGCGTCATCGATCTGCTGCGGGGCGATGAAGTGGATGTGGCAGTCAATGCCGCCGGCGGTGAGGATCTTGCCTTCGCCGGCGATGGCCTCGGTGCCCGGGCCGACGATGATAGTGGTCGCGGGATCGAGGTTGCCGAAGCCGCTCTGGATGTCGGGGTTGCCCGCCTTGCCGATGGCGGCGATCTTGCCGTCCTTGAGGCCGACGTCGGCTTTGACGATGCCGAGCTTGGCGTCGACGATGAGGACATTGGTG
>JARLIU010000298.1 GCA_031291595.1 Ancalomicrobiaceae bacterium
CTGCAGCGCTATACGGTCGAACTGTACCGGGAGATCGAAGAACTGTCCGGCGAGAGCTGCGGCATGCACCTGACCGGCGGCATCATGCTCGCCGGTACCAAGGAGCGCATGGACTGGCTGAAGATGGCGCACGCCAAGGGCCGCTATCTCGGCATGCAGACTGAGATCATCTCGGCCGCCGAATGCAAGCAGCTGTTACCGCTGATCGATGAATCGAAGTTCGTCGGCGGCATGTACGATCCGCACGAGGGTGACCTCGACCCCTACGGCACCACCCATGCCTATGCCAAATCGGCACGCAAGAACGGCGCCGAGATCGTGCTCAGGAACCGCGTCGTCGATACGATCCAGCGCACCGACGGCACGTGGGACGTCATCACCGAGCAGGGCAATGTGCACGCCGAGCATGTGGTCAACTGCGGCGGCCTGTGGGCGCGCGAATGCGGCCGCATGGTGGGACTCGAACTGCCGCTGCTCGCCATGGAGCATATGTATCTCCTGACCGACACCATGCCGGAGGTGGCCGAGATCAACGCCACGACCGGCAGGCGGGTGCTGACGGCGCTCGACTTCGAGGGCGAGATCTACATCCGCCAGGAGCGCGACGGCATGCTGATGGGCACCTACGAGAAGGCGTGCCGGCCGTGGAGCGAACGCCAGACGCCATGGTCGTTCGGACACGAGCTCCTAGAGCCCGATCTCGACCGCATCGCACCGTCGCTGGAGGTCGGCTTCGAGCATTTCCCGGCGTTTGCCAATGCCGGCCTGCGCAAGATCATCAACGGCCCCTTCACCTTCGCTCCCGACGGCAACCCCCTGGTCGGTCCGATCCGGGGTTTGAGGAACTATTGGGTCGCCTGCGCGGTGATGGCCGGCTTCAGCCAGGGCGGCGGCGTCGGGCTGGCGCTGTCGCAATGGATGGTCAACGGCGATCCCGGCTTCGACGTGTTCGGCATGGACGTGGCGCGCTACGGCGACTGGACGACCATGGGCCACACCAATGCCAAGGTGAAGGAAAACTATTCCCGCCGCTTCCGCATTCGCTTCCCCAACGAGGAACTGCCCGCGGCGCGGCCGTTCCGCACGACGGCCATCTACGACAAGCTCGTCGAGACCAACGCAGTGATGGGCGACATGTGCGGGCTCGAACACGCGCTGTGGTTTGCGCCGTCTCGAGCCGAGGCGAAAGACGAGTTCTCCTTCCGCCGCTCCAACGATTTTGCCCATGTCGCCGCCGAGGTGCGAGCGGTCAGGACCGGCGTCGGGCTGATCGAAATCTCCAATTTCGCCAAATACCAGATTTCGGGCAAGGGCGCCGAGGCCTTCCTCGACCGCCTCTTGCCGAACCGGCTGCCGGCTCAAGGCCGCATGGTGCTGACGCCGATGCTGAACGAGCAAGGCAAGCTGATCGGCGACTTCACCGTGGCCCGCGCGGCCGACGACCGCTTCATGATGTTCGGCTCGGGACTGGCTGAACAGTACCACCTGCGCTGGTTCGATGCCCACAAACCCGACGACGTCACGGTCAAAGGCTTCGGCCTTGGCCTGACCGGCCTCGCCATCGCCGGACCGAAGTCGCGCGAGCTTCTTTCCCGTCTGGCCGGCCGCGACGTCTCCGGCGATGCCTTCAGGTTCATGGCCTATGACGAGTTCGACGTCGGTCACGTGCCGGCCAGGGTCGGCCGCGTCTCCTACACCGGCGAACTCGGCTATGAGATCTGGGTCGCGCCCGAACATTTGCGCGCGCTGTACGACCTCCTCACCCGCGCCGGCGAGGATCTGGGGCTGAAGCTGTTCGGCGCCCGCGCCCTCAATGCGCTCAGGCTCGACAAGAGTTTCGGCTCGTGGTCGCGCGAGTACCGGCCGATCTATACCCCGTGGGAGGCGCGGCTCGACCGCTTCGTCGCCTTGCAGAAGCGCGATTTCGTCGGGCGCGATGCCGCTCATCGCGAGCACGACGGCCATCCGGAGCGTGTGCTCACCACCTTCGTCGTCGAGGCTGACAACGCCGACGTCATCGGCGACGAGCCGATCTGGAGGAACGGCATGGTGGTCGGCTGGGTGACATCCGGCGGCTATGCGCATTGGTCGG
Source organism: Ancalomicrobiaceae bacterium (assembly GCA_031291595.1). GTDB lineage: Bacteria > Pseudomonadota > Alphaproteobacteria > Rhizobiales > Ancalomicrobiaceae > CAIYYN01. The sequence continues at coordinate 2,093 of JARLIU010000298.1, forward strand.
GAAAGTCGGTGGCACTCGGCTATGTCAACAGCCGCGCCCAGGGCGGCATCGAGGGGACCTACGAGATCGAGATCATCGGCGAGCGGCGAAAGGCGGTTGTGCAGGCCGAGCCGCTGTATGACCCGAAGGGGGAGAAGATGCGCTCCTGACAGCGATCTGCTGGAAACTGCGCTCTCCACATGTTACATGTAACGCTCGGGAGAGCGCGACATGGCGGCCAGCAGCAACGAGCGGGTGAAGAAGCGGCGGGATGCTCTGCGGGCAGCGGGACTGCGGCCGATCCAGATCTGGGTGCCGGACACGCGCCGGCCAGGTTTCGCGGAAGAATGCGCCCGGCAGGCACGGCTCATGGCGGAAGCGGACCGCAATGATGAGGATCTGCAGCACTTCATGGACGCGGCGCTTAACGATCTGTGGGCGAGCCTGCCCGAATGACGCGCGGCGACCTGATTGTCGTCTCGCTCGCGGGTGACTATGGCAAACCGCGGCCGGCGCTTGTCGTGCAGTCCGATCTCTTTTCGGAGACCGATAGCGTGACGGTCCTGCCGCTCACAGGCAGCTTGGTCGTATCTCCGCTCGGGCGGCAGACAGTCGAGCCGAGTCCGCGCAATGGACTGAAGGGTCTGTCCCAGGTCATGATCGACAAGCTGATGACCATCCGTCGCGACAAGGCCGGGCCGGTGATCGGCTCGCTCGACGCGGCCACGATGCTGGAGGTCAATCGGCTTTTGGCGCTGTTTCTGGGTCTCGGCTAGCTCGCGTCCCCCCCTCCGCCTTCTTCGCCATCTTGTACCGCGTCAGCATCAGCATGAAGCTTTGCTTCAGCGTCTCGTCGATGTCCGGCTTGCCTTCAAGCCGCGACAGCACCAGCCCGACGGCCTCAATGGTCGAAAGGCCCTCGCGGCGCGGTTCCTTCCTGAGCCGCCCGTAAAGCGACGGCGCGGCCGGCTTCAGCGCGATGCGGCGGGCCTTCAACACCCAGGGATTGCGCCACCACAAGGTCTTGGCCTGCGCCCAGGTGCCGTCGAACAGGACGACGCCTTCGAGGCCCTTGAGCGCCGCCTTCTGCTCGGCGAGCGCTTGTCCCTTGCCGTCGAACACGGCGATGTCGAGACCGGGCGGAAAGTCCTTCCCCGTGATCGAGCCGAGATGCAGGATGCCCCAGCGCTTGGGATCGACCTCGCGGCCGAGCGCCTTTGACAGGCTCGGCCAGGAAAGGCCGATCTTGAATTTTGCCCGTTTGAGCTGATGCGCTGCCAGCCGGGCGGAGCCGAGCGTCTTGTCCTGCTCCTGCGGATGTTGGAGGATCAGCACCTCGATGCGATTGTCGACGTCGCGCACCTCCGCGCAGATGCACAGCGTCGGCGGCTTGCCGCAATGCGGGCATTCGGCTTCGGATGGCATCTCATTCGCAACGGTTTCGGTCGGTTCTGGCAACGCGGTCTCCTCGATCGGCGCGATAGAACCGGAATTCGCCGGCCGAAGCAATGGCGGATCGACTGCGGCGGACGAAGTGGGGGAAGATCATGACAGACGATCAGCTTTCCGGCAGCTGCCTGTGCGGCCGCATCCGCTGGCGGGCGCGGGCGCCAATGCGGGCGATTTCGGCCTGCCATTGCACGCAATGCCGCAAATGGACCGGGCATTTCGGCGCCTTCACCGGCATCGCGCTTGCCGACGTCGACATCGACGGCGAAGATGCGATCACTTGGTATCGCGCCTCGCCCATTGCCCGGCGTGGCTTCTGCGCCACCTGCGGCTCGACGCTGTTCTGGCAGCCGGACGCGGAGCCGCGGCTCGCCATCGCCGCCGGCTCGATCGACGGGCCCAGCGGCTTGGTGCTCGACCGGCACATTTTCTGCGCTGACAAGGGCGACTATTACGCCATCGAGCCGGGCGTGCCGCAATTTGCCGGGGATGATTGAGACCGGCACGCAAGAGGAGCCGTTGCAATGACGTTCAGCGTGTCGGAGCGGGCCGTGCTCGTCATCGTCGATATGCAGCAGGGCTTCGACGAGCCGTCGTGGCCGCGTCGCTGGAACCGAAGAGTCGATGAAAACGGGCTGGAAGTGCTCGCCGCCTTCCGCGCCTCCGGCCGGCCGGTCATTCACGTGCGGCACGATTCGGTCGAGCCGGAATCATCGCTGCGACCGGACAGCCCCGGCAACCGCTTCCGGCCAGGCTTCGCGCCGGAACAGGGCGAGCCGGTGGTGCCGAAATCGGTCAATGCCGCCTTCATCGGCACCGACCTCGACCTGCGCCTCAGGCGCCTTGCGGCCGACAGCGTCGTCGTCTTCGGCATCACCACCGACCAGTGCGTGTCGACCACCGTCCGCGTCGGCGCCAATACCGGCTGGCGCATGGTGCTGGTCGAAGACGCCTGCGACTGCTTCGATCTCCCCGATGGCCGCGGCGGCACGATCGCCGCCGAGAGCATCCACGCCGCCCATGTGGCGACGCTCCGCTTCGAGTTCGCCGAGGTCGTGACGACGGCGGAGATCTTGGCGGCGCTACAGCCCGATCCTCGAGGCCTTGCCGACACCGGTTTGCCGCTCGCCCGGTGATGACGCGGTCGGCCACCCCGGCCGGAACGCGGATCCCCCGTGGCGGCCGGTCGCTGTGCGGTGGTCCCTTGGCGGCTCACGCGCCGACTGCCACCGGTTTCTTCTCGGCCCTGAGGCCGGACCGCTCTTCGGATGGCGTCTTCTTGAAGTATTCGCTGTAGCACTTGGAAAAATGCGATGCAGAGACGAAGCCGCAGGCGAGTCCGACGGCGAGGATCGGCATCGACGTCTGGCGGATCAGGTGGCGGGCGCGCGCCAGCCTCAGACCGAGATAGTAGCGGGTCGGCGTCGTATCGAGATAGCGTTGGAACAGCCGTTCGAGCTGGCGCGGAGACAGTTGCACCAGACGGGCCAATTGCGCGCAGGAGAACGGCCGCTCCAACCGCTTGTCCATCTCGGCGATGACGGAGAGCAGCTTGGGGTGGGAAACGCCGAGCCGGGCGCGCAGCTCCATGCGCTGGCGCTCGTGGCTGTCGCGCATGCGGTGGTGGATCATCTCGTCGGTGACCAGGGCGGCGATGTTGGCGCCCTTCTTGGTGGCGACGAGGGCCAGCATCATGTCGACCGCGGCGGTGCCACCGGCGCAGGTGAAGCGGCTGCGGTCGAATTCAAACAGCTCCTGCGTCACCTCGATCTCGGGGAACTCCTCGCGGAACGAATCATAGTTCTCCCAATGAATGGCGCAGCGGTAGCCGTCGAGCAGGCCGGCCTTGGCAAGCACATGCGTGCCGGTGCAGACCGCGCCGATGGAGACGCCGTAGAACGCCAGCTTCCTGAGCTTGGTGATCAGCAGCGAATGGTCGATCTTCTGCACATCGAGCCCGGCGCAGACGATCACCTCCGGCATCGGGCCGAGGTCGCGATAGCTGCCGTCGACCGAGACGGAAATGCCGTTGGAGGCGCCGATCGGCAGCCCGTCGGGCGAATACAGCCGCCATTCGAACGCCTGCACGCCGGCGACGTAGTTGGCGAGCCGCAATACCTCGATCGCCGAGGCGAAGGCGATCATGGAGAAATTGGGAACGAGAACGAATCCAATCGTGTGGCTGGTACCGACCTCCGGCCTGACGTTCATCACCAATCCCCCTCAGCCGTTCACCCGCTCGTCCGCCGGCAGCCCCGCCGGGCGCATCGCAATCGCGCACCGTCGCCGGCCGCAGCAGCCCAGCACCACCGGTCGCCGTCGCTTACGCGCATCCGCAGTCGACACGAGTACTGGCCAACATGCGACACTGTTTTTTCGATGGCGCCATGAGTGAACCGCGCAATCGCCTGAAACAACAGTCGACACCCCGGTCCCGCGGCCGCCACTGTTTGCCGAAAGCGACGTCATTTGCCAGAATGCAGGCATTCCGTACGACTGATTATCGCAAATGCGACAGCTGATGTCGCCTTCGAGCTCCACTGGCGCCGCCGCTTGCCGAAACTCCACTTTGATGCGAAAGTCTACGTATAACAGACTGAAGGGGCGCAATGATCGATCTGTCCGCTTTGACTGTCGAGGAATTTGCCGCCCAGCTCGGTCGCCCCGATGGCGAAATCGGGCTTGCCGTCAGCAACATGCTGAACCGCAACAACGGCGACC
>JARLIU010000299.1 GCA_031291595.1 Ancalomicrobiaceae bacterium
AACGGGAAGGCGCTCCTCTCCGTCTCCTCCTCCAGGATCGCCGCCACATCGTCGTCGGCCTCGCGAGCGTGGATGACGAGCGGCAATTGCATGATCCGAGCCGCGGCGATGTGGGTGCGGAAGCCCCGCTCCATCACGTCGCGCGGCGAATAGTCGTAGTGGTAATCGAGCCCGGCCTCGCCGATCGCCACGCATTTCGGATGTTCCGCCAGCCGGCAGAGTTCGTCGACGGAGGTGTCGGGCTCCTCGGCGGCATGCAGGCAGTGCGTGCCGACCGAGCAATAGACCTCGGGAAAGCGGTCCGCGATGGCGCGGATCTCGTCGAAGCGTTTGACACGGGTCGAGATCGTCACCATGCGGGCGATGCCGGCGGCATGGGCGCGTGCCACCACGGCTTCAAGTTCGGGGGCGAAATCGGGAAAATCGAGATGGCAGTGGCTGTCGACGAGGGTCATGGGGTATCCACACGGGCGCGACAATGGGCAGCTGCAGCTGTGGGCCGCGATCCCACCACGCTGTCATCCCGGCGAAAGCCGGGATCCGTTGAGTGATCAATTGGTTGCCGGAGGCCATTGAAGCCTCTCGGCCGAGCCGCGCGCCCGGCCATCGTGGACCGGCGAGTGGATCCCGGCATTCGCCGGGATGACACCGCTGGGGCGAGCAGACCATCGCCGCCGGCATGGTCGATGTGGTACGAGCCGCAAGCGGAGCGACCTGACACCGTGGCAGAACCGCCGGGCCGATGGTGGGGACGGTTCACGCCCCCTCCCCCTCGATCGGCTCGACATATTTGGGGAAGATCGGCGTCGGCGCCGGCAATTGCGTGCCGGCAGCGATGCGGGTGCCGAGCGCCGCAAAGGTGCGCGCCGCGCCCTCCGCCTGCCCGAGCGCCGTCAACAGCGCCGCCGCCGACGTCGGGATCGCCGGCTGGGCGAGGATGCCGACGATCCTGAGGATCTCCGCCGTCAGCCACAGCACGGTTTGCATCCGTTTGGGATCGGTCTTCCTCAGCGCCCAGGGCGCTTCTCGCGTGAAGTAGCGGTTGGTCTCGGCGACTACCGCCCAGATGGCTTCGAGCGACTTGTTGATCTCCTGCACGTCGAAGGCGGCGCGCGAGGTGGCCAGCAGCGCGTCGGCCTCAGCCAGCAACGCCTCGTCGTCGGCCGAAAGCGGCCCGGGCGCCGGGACCCTGCCTTCGAGGTTCTTGGCGATCATGGAGAGCGAGCGCTGCGCCAGATTGCCGAGATCGTTGGCGAGATCGGCGTTCATGCGCGCCACGATCGCCTCGTGGCTGTAGGAACCGTCCTGGCCGAACGGGATCTCGCGCAGGAAGAAGAAGCGCATCTGGTCGACGCCGTAAGCCTTGGCGAGGCTGAACGGGTCGACCACATTGCCGACCGACTTCGACATCTTCTCGCCCTTGTTGAAGATGAAGCCATGGGCGAACACGCGCTTCGGCAGCGGCAGGCCGGCCGACATCAGGAACGCCGGCCAGTAGACCGCATGGAAGCGCACAATATCCTTGCCGATGATGTGCAGATCCGCCGGCCAGAGCTTCTGGTACTTGGCCGAAGCCTCATCGGGGAAGCCGGCGCCGGTGATGTAGTTGGTGAGCGCGTCGATCCACACGTACATGACGTGGCCCGGCACGTCCGGCACCGGAATGCCCCAGTCGAACGTCGTGCGGCTGATGGAGAGGTCGTCGAGCCCGCCCTTGACGAACGAGATCACCTCGTTCTTGCGCTCGCGCGGGCCGATGAACTCCGGGTTCGCCTCGTAGTGGGCGAGGAGCTTGTCCTGGTAGGCGGAGAGCTTGAAGAAGAAGCTGTCCTCTTCGGTCCAGGCGACCGGCGTCTCGGACGAAATGGCGCGGCGCTCGCCGTCGACGACTTCCGTCTCGCTCTCGGCGTAATAGGCCTCGTCGCGCACCGAATACCAGCCGGCATATTTCGAGCGGTAGATGTCGCCGCGTTTGAGCATCCGCCGCCAGATCTCCTGCACCGACAGGTGGTGGCGCTGCTCGGTGGTGCGGATGAAGTCGTCGTAGGAGACGCCGAGGAAGGCGTCCATCTCCTGGAACACCGCGGCATTGCGGTCCGCCAGCGCCTGCACGGATAGCCCCTCGCGCTCGGCCGTCTGCAGCATCTTCAGCCCGTGCTCGTCGGTGCCGGTGAGGAAATGCACGTCGTAGCCGTCGAGCCGCTTGAAGCGCGCCAGCGCATCGGAGGCGATCTTCTCGTAGGCATGGCCGACATGCGGCCGGCCGTTCGGGTAGTCGATCGCCGTGGTGATGAAGAATTTCGGGGCAGTCATCGGTCCATCCTCTGCGGCATCGGCGACAGCCTCACCGCCTCTCGTACGGCCTTCGACGAGAGCGGACATTCGCCGGCAGGTCTTGGGTCTGGCATCGCGGCGCGGCCACTCGACGGCTTCGAGCCTTTTGCTTTGGCTGCTATAGCGAATTGCGGGCGGTGTCGACAAGGGCACGCAGGATCGACAGCACCAGCGCCTTGCGGTCGAGATTGAGCGCGTCGGCGGTGGCGGCGCGCGCTTCGATCTCGGCCGACAGCTCGGCCCAGCGTGCCGCGCCCGCCAGATTGCGGCCGACAGCGTCGTGCGCGCGCTCGGTCGTCACCCGGATGAGGAATTCGAGGCCGAGCTCCCACAGATCCTCCTGCCCACGCTGCGTCAACTGGTCGGCGAGCGCATGGCCGGCTCTGAGATCGAGCCGCGGCAACTCGCGGGTCAGCGCCCGGATCTGCTCGTACAGCGCCACGCCGTTCAGCTCGAGCATCAGCGCCGCCCGGCGGATGCTGCCCTCGGACAAGGCGGCCGCGGCGGCGACTGCCCCGGGCGGATGCTGCGCGGCAACGCCGAAATCGGCGAGTGCCCGGCTGATGTCGTCGGGGTCGAGCGGGTCGAGCGACAGCGTACGGCAGCGCGAGCGAATGGTGGGCAGCAGCCGGCCCGGCTGGTGCGCGACGATCAGGAACAGCGATCGCGCCGGCGGCTCCTCGAGGATCTTCAGCAGTGCGTTGGCGGCATTGCCGTTCATGTCGTCGGCCGGATCGACGATGGCGATGCGCCAGCCGCCCTCGCCTGCCGTCGAGCCGAAGAAGCCGACGGTGCGCCGGATCTCGTCGACCGGCAGTTCGGTCTTGAAGCGTTTGGCCTTGTCGTCCCAGGGCCGGCGCAGGTGCAGGAGGTCGGCATGCGCTCCGACCGCGATACGGCGGGCAGTGGGATGTGCGGCATCGACGGCGAGATCGTGCGCCGCGGCGACGCCGGGCGAGCCCGGATCCGGATTGGCGAGCACGAACCGGGCGAACCGGAACGCGAGCGTCGCCTTGCCCGACCCTTTCGGCCCGCCGAGAATCCAGGCGTGATGGATGCGGCGCGAGCGGTAGGCATCGAGAAGTGCGGCTTGCGCCGAGGCATGGCCGACGAGCCGCGTCTGTTCGCGCGGCAGGGCGAAACCGTCGAGCTGGTCGACTTCGGGGGCGCTTTCGAGGGGAACGCTGGCGCGCGCCATGGCTGGGATCCGGACCAAACTGCGATGAACGGCGGCGACTTGGCCACGGCGGCGCGGCGGAATCAAGTCTTGCCGTTCGGCGGGCCGTGTTGGCGCCCGCACGGGTGGGACCGAACAGGCCGGTCAGCGCCGTTGCAGCGCAGCTCGTTGACCGCGCACCTGGCTCAACACCACTGCGACGATCAACGCCGCGGCGATGAGGCCGAACGCCGTGCCGGTCGAGAATTGTCCGGCGATGAGGCCGAAGGCCCAGGGTGAGAGAATGCGCGGCAGGCCGGCGACGGCGGCGATATACGACAGCGCCGCGCCGCCATGTCCGGGCGAGGCCGCCACCGACAGGGCGAATACGCACGGGACCGTCAGGGCGGAACCAAAGCCGACGAGCGCGAAGCCGACGACGCTCATGGCAAAGCCGCTCGACTGGCCGATGATGGCGAAGCCGACGGCGGCGACCGTCAGGCAGGCCGCGATCAGCGTGCGGTCGCTGAAGTGGCGCCTGAGCTGATCGCCGGAAAAGCGCACGATCGCCTGGCAGCCGGCAAAGAACGAAATGCCGATGCCGGCGATGACCGCAAGCTGCGGCGCCTGTTCGTCGAGGAGGCGAGCCGACCACATGTTGGCCGCCGATTCCCCGGAAACGCCGATGCCGAACACGATGCCGAGGATGATCAGGCCGAGCGAACCGGGGAAGCCGCCGCTCGCCTTCCGTTCCGCCCTGGTGCGCACGACACGCTCTGGCGTCAGTCGATAGACGACGACGACCGCACCGGCGTGCGCCAGACAACAGGCGACGATCGACGCCCAGGTGCCGACGGTCAGCGCCAGCGCGCTGCCGACGATCGCCCCGAGCGCACTGCCGGCGGATGCGCAGCCGTGCAGACGCGCCAGCTTGGGGCGGCCGGTTTCGACCTCGACCTGGGCGCCCTCGGAATTCATGGTGAGATCGAGGAAGCCCATGGCAACGCCGATGCCGACGAGCGAGACGAACAGGGCGATGGGGCTTGCCGATATGACGAACGACGACACGGCGGCGGCCGAAGCGACATTGCCGATGATCAGCAACGGGCGGTTCGGCAGGCGCGCCAGGATGGGACCGCCGAAGGTCATCGATAGAATATAGGCGGCGGTGAATGCGGTGAACGCCAACCCGAGCGTCGCCGAATCGACGCCGGATGCCGCCGCCACCGTCGGCACGGTGCCGGACCATTGGCCGGCGGCGATGCCGAAGGCGAAAAACTGCGTCAGCATCGCAACGAAGGCCGTTGCTGATCGGGGGCTTGCGGTCAATGGGGCAGTTCCGCGATTGAACCGACCGTCGGACAACGGCCGTGGATGTCAGGGCGAGCCGCGCGTCGATGGCAGCTCAATGTGGCGGGCGTTTGTCTCGATCCGACCGACGCTCGGCGGGGAATGAAGCGGCCATGGCATCGCGGCCACCGAAATCGGATTGCCACGTTTCAGTGCGATGCGGCTGGCGGTGGGATGCTCTGGGCCGCGGCGGCGATTTCACTTCGAGCCGTGACGCCGCTCGCGGTTATGCTGACGCCGCGGCCTTGAGGGCGCGGCTTTTCTCCGCACCCGATTCCTGCCACAAGTCTATCCCATGGATGAGCTTACCCGCTACGACCTCTCGGCGCTTGCCTGGTATCTCCTGGCGTGGGGCATGCTCGGCTGGCTGTCCGACTACGCCCCCAACGTGCGCCCGTCGCTGTCGCGCCTGATGAACGCCAGCCGCCATCGCTGGATGATGGAAATGCTGCGCCGAGACGTGCGCATCGTCGATACCGCCATTCTCTCCAGCCTGCAGAACGGCACGGCGTTCTTTGCCTCCACCTCGCTCATCGCACTCGGCGGCACATTGGCGCTGCTCAATCAATCCGAACGCGTGCAGCTGCTGTTCTCCGACCTGCCATTGCACGTCGCGGCATCGAAGCAACTGCTCGAAATCAAGGTTCTTGGCTTGGCCGTGATCTACGGCTACGCCTTCTTCAAGTTCGGCTGGGCCTACCGGCTGTTCAATTACACCGCCATCCTCGTCGGTGCCGTGCCGCCGCCCGATCATGCCGACGAGCCGGAGACGAAGAAGGCTGCCAATCGCGCCGCCGCCATGCAGATCCAGGCCGGCTCGCATTTTCATTGGGGCCTGCGGTCGCTGTTCTTCTCCGTCGGCTATCTCGGCTGGTTCCTCGGGCCAGTGGTGTTCTGTCTGACGACGACGCTGATCGCCGCGGTGCTGACCCACCGGCAGTTCTGGAGCCGTGCCCGCAACGCGCTGATGGACGACGAGGACGCGCTGGCCTCGGACGACCAAGGCGGCGCGCCGTAGAGCATCCGCCCCGCCTCACGCCGCCAGATCGACCCGGCAGCAGTTGCGCCCGGCGTTCTTGGCGATGAACAGCGCCCGGTCGGCGCGCTGCAGCAGGCTGTCGCCGGCCTCACCGACCTGCCATTCAGCGACGCCGGCCGAAATCGTGATGGCATTGTCGCCAAGCACCCGCAAGCGGATGCGGCCGACGGCCGTGCGCAGGCGCTCCGCCGTCCGCCATGCCTGATCGAGCCCGGTTTCGACCAGGATCGCAACGAACTCCTCGCCGCCGTAGCGCACCAGGATGTCGCCGTCCTCGAGATTGGCCTTGAGCGTACGGCCGACCCGGATGAGCAGCTGGTCGCCGACGCCGTGGCCGAACGTGTCGTTCACCGCCTTGAAGTGGTCGACGTCGAAATAGATGGCGGTCAGCGGCCGGCGATGGCGCTGGGCCCGCCGCACCTCGTCATCGAGCCGCTGGTCCAGCATGCGACGGTTGCCGATGCCGATCAGCGGGTCGGTCTGGGTCAATGCCTCGAGCTGGGCGGTGCGCCGGGCCACCTCCGCCTCGAGCAGGCGGTTCGACTGCGACAGCAGCGCCTCCGACTGCTTGATGACGGTGATGTCGCTTGCCGAGGCGATCAGCCCCATGAAGGCGCCGTTGGTATCGGCGCGCGGTCGAATGCGCTCGATGAGCCAGGCCTCGTGGCCGTCCGGCCGCATGATCCGGTATTCGGTCTCGCCGTCGGTCTGGTCACGGCACAGCCGCGCGATCGTCGACGCGTATCCCGGCCGATCGTCCGGATGCACGAACTCGAGTAGGTCGAAAGTCTCCGAACAGCTCTCGCAGGCGCCGACGAGATCATACCAGGTGCGATTATAGTAGCTGCGCCGGCCGCTGGCGTCCGACACCCAGATGAGCGCCGGCGCGCAGTCGGAGACGAGGCGGAACCGTCGCTCCGTCTCGCTCAAGGCATTGATCAGCACCCGGGCCACCGGCGAGACATCGAGCAGCGACGGCGCCGGATAGGCTTCCTCGTGCGCGCCGCGCAGCGACCGGGCAATCTCGCGGTCGGAGCCGAGGATATGCGAGATCAGCCAGGTCGTCAGGAAGTCGAGGATCTTTTCCGCCAATTCGCTCTGGTGCAGCTCACTGCTCCGGGCGATCTCCTGCACGCGCGCGATGAAGCACTGATGCGAGCGCCGATGCGCCTGCTTGCAGTCTTCCGCCATGGGCGCCGCCGCCATGATGCGTTCTTCGTCGGCAAAATGCACCGCGGCATAGTCGAGGAGATCGCCGATGACGGCGGAAACCTTGGGCAACTGGCCGCCATCGGTGATCACCGCGGCCAATTCATTGATCAGATCGACGAGGCGCCTGTGCTGCGCGTCGATCGCGGGAATTCCGATCTCGAGGTTTGCGTTCCAATAGAAGAATTTCACAATCCACTCCACAATCAAAGACAGCGCCAAACGCATCGATGATCACAGGATCGTGCCAAGTGTAATTCTCATCCCTTATTATTTCTTTATAGTTTGGTAGATTGGCGTACGCACAACTATGTACGGCACCGGGCCAAGGTTACGGTGCGGGGAACAGCGCATCCGTCCGGCCGGTGACGTAGTAGCCGAAGAGGCCGAGATATTCCTTCACGGCAAACTCGACCAGTTGCAGATTGTCCGTGGCGACCAGCCGCCATGGCGTCCTGTCCGCTGCCGACGGCGCCCTGTAGTCGGTCGGATAGGCGATGATCCCCGGCCAGCCGGCCTTGCGGAACACACCGACCGCGCGCGGCACATGGAAGGCGGAGGTGACGAGCAGCCAGCGGCTACCTGGCGCCGGATTGATGATCTGCTTGGTCAGAACCGCATTTTCCCAGGTGGTCAGCGACTTGTCCTCGATGGTGATGCGGTCCGGCGCGATGCCGGCCTCGATCAGCAGCCGCCGCGCTCCTTCCGCCTCGGGCACGACACCGGGCGGCAGCGCCACGTCCGAACCGCCGGTATAGACGATGCGGGCGTTGGGATAGAGCTTGGCCAGACGCGGGATCTCGGTGATGCGCTCGGCTGCTTCGTTGAGGGAAATGGCATCGCCATGGCCGACTTCGGCGCTGGGGTCGAAGGCGCCGCCGAGAATGATGATCCCGTCGGGCGGCGGCGACAGTACGCCTGGGCGCGGGAATCGCGCCTCCAGCGGCTGCACGGCCCAGAAGGCGATGGGCGTAAACGACAGGAGGAGGAATGTCAGCGTTGCCGCGCCGACCAGCACCGTCGCCAGCCGCCGCCGGCCGACGAGGAGCGCCGCAAAGCCGATGACGAGTATGAACAACAGCAGGTGCGACGGCCGCGCGAGCGCAAAGACCAGCTTCGAGACGAGATAGAACATGGGGTCTCCCAGGTCTGGCGAGGGATGGCACAGCAATGCTCTTATCAATCAATCGATTGCGATATGAAGAAGGCGGCGGACCCGTCGGGATCCTCCGCCTTCAAAATCGTCATGCAGTCAGGGTTCTAGCCGGTGCCGGCGTCAGCCGATGTCGGCGACCGTCTTGATCACCTTGTTGACGAGACCGTAGGCGATCGCCTCGTCCGGGCCCATCCAGAAATCGCGATCGGTATCCTTCTCCACCTTCGCCAGCGTCTGGCCGGTGGCATCGGCGAACATCTGGTTGAGCCGGTCGCGCGTCTTGATGATCTCGCGCGCCTGGATCTCGATGTCGGTGACCGGGCCGCCGGCGCCGCCGGACGGCTGGTGCAACAGGAAGCGGGTGTTGGGCAGGCAGAACCGGCGTTCGACCGGCACCGAGATGTAGATGAGCGCGCCGGCCGAGGCGACCCAGCCGACGCCGATCATGTTGATCGGGGCGGCGACGAACTGGATCATGTCGTGGATCATGTCGCCGGACTCGACGTGGCCGCCGGGCGAGCAGACGATGATGTTGATCGGATCCTTGGAGACATGCGACAGCGCCAGCAGGCGTGCGGTCACATCGCGCGCCAGTTCCTGCGTGATCGTGCCGGTGATCAGCACGTTGCGCGCCTCGAACAGGTGCTTGTCGACCGGGATCGATTGCGGCGTCTTGGTCTTCTCGTCGTCCTTTTCTTCCGGCTCCTCGTCGAGGCGGGTATACCAATAGGTCTTGGGCGAAGTGATCATCGATTGCGTCCGATCTTGCGGGGAGAGGGCGTCAGCCTTTGCGGTGATGTAAGCACGCCGGGCGACGCTGTCGAGCCCTATCCGGGGAGAGGCTTAAGCCTTTGAAGCAGGCCGGCTGGCCGGGTCGAACCTGCGACACGGCCCGTTGTCGCCGGTTACGCGACGTCGGCGGCGACCCTGAGCGTGACGATCTTATCGGGATCCTTCACCGGCTCGCCACGCTTGAGCTTGTCGACGACGTCCATGCCGTCGACGACCTGCCCCCACACCGAATACTGCCGATCGAGCCACGGCGAGCGCTCGAAGCAGATGAAAAACTGCGAGTTGGCCGAATCCGGATTGGCCGAGCGTGCCATGGAGCAGGTGCCGCGCCCGTGCTCCTCGCGCGAGAACTCGGCCTTGAGGTTGGGTTTCGACGAGCCGCCGGTGCCGGTGCCGTGCGGGCAGCCGGTCTGCGCCATGAAGCCTTCGATGACGCGGTGGAACACGATGCCGTCATAGAACTGTTCGCGCGCCAGTTCCTTCAACCGCTCGACGTGGTTGGGGGCGAGATCCGGGCGCAGCCGGATGACGACCTTTCCCTTCGTCGTTTCGAGGATGAGCGTGTTTTCGGGATCGAGATCGGCGGTCATCGGCAGGGTCCTTCGTGTCTGACGGGTCCGGCGCGGGCGCGCCAGAGCCGGCCGCGGCGTACCTATCGCGGCAAGTGTCGTGGCGGTCGCCGACCGCCTGGGTCAGGCTTTATTTCCCGAAACGCGCCGCCGCGCAAGCCGACTATCGGCCGGCGCGCGCGCCGCTCGCCGTTCCCTGCCTATTCCGGCACTTCGTCGGACGGCACGATCCACGGCTCCTGGTCCGCCCCGTCACGCCACGCACGCATCTCCGGCAAGTCCAGCATCGCTGCGACATAGGCGGCGATGTCGGCGTCGAGCGGCCAGGAATAGCCGTCGAGCCGGTAGACGACGGGCGCATACATCGCATCCGCCGCCGAGAATGCGCCGAACAGGAACGGTCCGTCCTGACCGAAGCGGCGCCTGGCATCGCGCCAGAGTTGCGTGATGCGCGCGACGTCGTTGGCTGCAGCTGCACCGCGATCGCGCCAGGCGAAGCGTCGCCTGAGGTTCATCGGACAGGCGGAGCGCAGCCCCATGAAGCCGGCATGCATCTCGTTGGAAATGGCGCGGGCGACGGCTCTCGCCGCCCGGTCGCGCGGCCAGATAGCGAGATGGGGATGGGTTTCGGCGACATATTCGATGATCGCCAGCGTCTCCCAGACGAAAATGCCGCCGTCGATCAGGCACGGCACGCGGCCGGAGGGCGATACGGCGAGGATCTCGGCCTTGGTGGTCGGCTCGTCGAGCCGGATCAGCTGTTCGTCGAATTCGATGCCGGCATGCTTGAGCAGCAGCCAAGGCCGGAGCGACCAGGACGAATAGCGCTTGTTGCCGATGACGAGCTTCATGCCCCAACCCTTTCCTTGCGGGCGGCCCGGCGACGGATGTCGTGGTGCCGGCCTTTCCGGGGAAACTCGCACGCCGCGACCCTGCCCGCCAATGAATTGCTGTGAAGCGATCGATCACGCCGGCGCACGGCAGAACCTCGCAGCGGTCGCGCGTCAGGCATGGCCGGCCGGAGCACCCGAATTCGGCCGGCATGGCCCGAAAATGCCGGCGGCGGGCCCGACTGAAGCCGAACCCGCCGCGCCGAACCATCCATTCCCGGACGCGGGGCACCCTGCCCCGAAAGACGAAAAATCCTCAGCCGAAGCGGCCGGTGATGTAGTCCTGCGTCTTCTGGTTCTTCGGGGACAGGAAGATCTCGTTGGTCGGCTCGAACTCGACCAGATGGCCGAGCAGGAAGAAGCCGGTCATGTCGGAGCAGCGCGCGGCCTGCTGCATGTTGTGGGTGACGATGACGATGGTGAAGTCGGACTTCAGTTCGTCGATCAGTTCCTCGATGCGCGCGGTGGAGATCGGATCGAGCGCCGACGTCGGCTCGTCGAGCAGGATCACCTCCGGCTTCACCGCGATGGTGCGGGCGATGCACAGGCGTTGCTGCTGGCCGCCCGACAGGCCGAGCGCCGACTTGTGCAGCCGATCCTTGACCTCGCCCCAGATCGCCGACTTGGTCAG
>JARLIU010000300.1 GCA_031291595.1 Ancalomicrobiaceae bacterium
GCCCTGAGGATGCGCTCGTCCTCGCCGTCGGCGTAGATGACGCGCGGCTTGACCCGCGCCTGCTTGGCCGCGGCGGTCACCGGCTTCATCAGGAAGCCGGAGCGGAACACGAAGCGGTTGAGCCGATCGAGATAGGCATCGAAATCGGCGATCGGCCGCTGGGCGATGCCGGCCTCCATTGCTGCCTTGGCGACGGCCGGCGCGATCCTGAGGATGAGCCGCTGGTCGAACGGCGAGGGGATCAGGTAGTTGGGGCCGAACAGATGCGTCTCGCCGCCGTAGGCGCGGGCGACGACGTCCGACGGCTCCTCGCGGGCGAGCGCCGCGATCGCCTTGGCGGCGGCGAGCTTCATCGTCTCGTCGATCGCGGTCGCCCCGACGTCGAGCGCGCCGCGAAAGATATAGGGAAAGCACAGGACGTTGTTGACCTGGTTGGGATAGTCCGAGCGCCCGGTGCAGATCAGCGCGTCGGGGCGGACGCCCCGTGCCGCTTCCGGCATGATCTCCGGGTTGGGATTGGCCAACGCCAGGATCAGCGGCTTTTCGCCCATCCTGGCGACCATCTCCGGCTTCAGCACGCCGGCCGCCGAAAGCCCCAGGAAGATGTCGGCGCCGTCGATGATCTCGCTTAAGCTCCGTTTGTCCGTTTCCTGCGCATACGGCGCCTTCCAGCGGTCCATCAGTGTCTCGCGGCCGAGGTAGACGACGCCCTCGATATCGGAGACCCAGACGTTCTCGCGTCGGGCACCGAGCGAGACGAGGATGTTGAGGCAGGCGAGCGCGGCGGCTCCGGCCCCGGAGGCGACGATCTTGACGTCTTCGAGCCGCTTGCCCGACAGTTCCAGCGCGTTCAGCACGGCGGCGCCGACGATGATCGCCGTGCCGTGCTGATCGTCGTGGAACACTGGGATCTTCATGCGCTGACGCAGGCGTCGCTCGACCTCGAAGCACTCCGGCGCCTTGATGTCTTCGAGGTTGATGCCGCCGAATGTCGGTTCCAGCGCGGCGACCACCTCGACCAGCCGGTCGACGTCGGTCTCGGCGACTTCGATGTCGAACACGTCGACGCCGGCGAATTTCTTGAACAGGATCGCCTTGCCCTCCATCACCGGTTTGGAGGCCAACGGCCCGATGTTGCCGAGCCCGAGCACGGCAGTGCCGTTGGAGATGACGCCGACGAGATTGGCGCGCGAGGTATAATCGGCCGCCTTCTCCGGATCGGCGGCGATTTCGAGGCAGGGAGCGGCGACGCCCGGCGAATAGGCGAGCGCCAGATCGCGCTGGTTGCCGAGCGGTTTGGTCGCCTGGATCTCGAGCTTGCCGGGGCGGGGATGGCGGTGGAAGAACAGCGCGGCCTCGGCGAGATCGCGCGTTTTCAGGTGCGGCTCGGCCGGCCTGCCGTCTTCGTTCGGATGAATGTCCATCGTGGCGTTTCCTCGTTCCCTCCACCGCCGGCGAAGCGGCACTACGTGTTAAACCATAGTCGCGCCAGCGGAACCATGGGGCCGATCGTCGGGGCCGGACCGGTGCCGTCGGTGTCCGGCGCGGGGCGCCAGCTGGGTGTGGCCGGCTGCCCGAAAATTCGGTGCGGGACGCATCACGCCACGGTGTGGCCGCTGCTATAGTGCGTGGATCGACGGCTGCGCCTACGTGAGGCCGCACGCAGAATGGCTCCCGGCCGCGAGCAGAGGAGTATCCGATGTTTTTCTTCCTGTGCCGGACGATCGGCATCTGGAGCCTCGCCGTGGCGACGGTTGCCATGGTGATCGACGGCATGAAATCGATTGCCGCCGGCCGCTGGATCCTGACTTCGCTCGGGCGGTTCTGGGGCAGCATCGCCCCCGGCTCGCTGGCGCAAGCGCAGGTCGCGGTGCAGCACTACCTGTCGCCCAAGGCCTGGGATCCGTTCGCGCTGTGGGTGCTCGACCTGCCGGCGTGGATTGTCTTTATCGTCATCGGCGCCATATTCGTATTCTTAGGCACCCGCCGGCGGCGCACGGTCGTCTATGTGACCTGAGCGGTCGGCGAACAAGCGGAGGACGGACCGCATGCATGTCATCGACCTGTTTAACAAGGCGCTGCATCTGCCGACCGCCGAGACCGCGCCGAAAGGCCGGCCGACAGCTACGGCTGCGACGCAGACACATTTCGTCAACGGTCACGCGCTCGCCGGGCCCTATCTGGAGGGGCTGGAGACCGCGATCTTCGGCATGGGTTGCTTCTGGGGCGCCGAGCGCAAGTTCTGGCAGCTGGGCGATGCGGTGTGGGTCACGGCGGTCGGCTATGCCGGCGGCCATACCGAGAACCCGACCTACCAGGAGACCTGCGGCGGCCTGACCGGCCATGCCGAGGTCGTGCTCGTCGTGTACGAGCCGCAGCGAGTCTCCTACGAGGAGCTGCTGAAGGTGTTCTGGGAGAACCACGACCCGACGCAAGGCATGCGCCAGGGCAACGACGTCGGCACCCAGTACCGCTCGGCGATCTACGCGACGACGCCGGCCCAACTCGAGGCGGCGAAGGCCTCGGCCAGGATATTCGGGGCGGAATTGGCGAAACGCGGCCACGGCCAGATCACCACCGAAATCCGCGAGGCGCCGGAATTCTACTTCGCCGAAGACTACCATCAGCAGTATCTCGCCAAGAATCCCAGCGGCTATTGCGGTCTCGGCGGTACGGGGGTTTCCTGCCCGATCGGCGTCGGCATCTCAGCCGTCGGCTGACGGTCGCCCCGATGGTGGCCGAGCGGCCACTGCGGCAATGGATGGAAACGGCTCGGGATCGAAACGCATCCCGAGCCGTTTCGCATGTCGAGATCGCCGGCCCTATGTCAGGCCACCGGCAGCAACGCGGACATTGCCCTGCCGGGTGCTTGCTGAAGAAGGCTCGGCGCAGGGGCGCCGCCGAAGCCGTCAACCGGGCCTGCGGATCTCGATGGAGCGACGTGCCTCGTCCGACCGGAAGCAGTCCGGACGGACGGGACACGCGATGCAATCGACTTTGGAGCAATTGCTTTCGGCCGGAAGAATACGGTCCGGTCACAATGGGTTTTGCGGCAATGCCCTGATCACTTCCAGCCCGATTCCTTGTCGCATTCCGCCATTTCCTTCGGATGCGACTTCTCCCAGGTGGAGACCGACTGGGTTTCGTTCGACGACATCTTCTCGTTCATGCAGGCGCAGTAGACGGCAACGACTTCCGGCGTGGCGCCTTCGCGCTTGTTGTCCGAGACGCACTTCTTGATCCACGCCGCGTCGTCGGCGTCGGCGAAGGCGGGAAGGCACTGGGAGGCAATGCTGATGGTCGATGCAATCGCGAGTAGAATAAGATGCTTGCTCACGGATCTCTCCTCGTAATGGATGGCGCCGAAAGGCTCCGGCGAACCACCTTCTCACTTCTTGCATTTTTGTGTAATTTTGGCAAGGCGCCATACGAAAAACACCTTAGGCCAATGACACGCTGATCGAGCGGCGGATCCGCTCGCCGGCTGCGCCAGTCGGGGCGCTTATCGCTGAAGAGCCGCCCGGCGGCTTGGGCGGCGGACGGTTGCGGGTGGTGGCGGCAATGGGGGTTTCTGCGCCATCGGCATCGGTGTAAACTCGAGCTGAAGCTGAGCCCGACCCCGTCCATTCCGCCCTCGGTGGGGAGAGTGGCGAGGTGGACACGCGCGAGGGGCGCGACCGGGCAGGTCGAAGGCGAGTGCCGGCTTGATGGAAACGTCCACAGGCTTCGAATTGCGGGCGATGCTTGTCCAAGAGCTCGCCACAGCCAGAGCCGAGTGCGATGCGGCCGACGGCACCAACCGCTCGCTGGCGGTGCACCGGGCGCGGCGGGCGCTGAAGCGGGCGCGCAGCCTGTTCCGGGTGATGAAGGCGGCGGCGGGTCACACCCATCGGCCGTGGCTCCGCCCGGTCAAGGAGGCGTTCAAGCTCCTCTCGGTCGCCCGCGACGCCGATGCCATGCTGACCACCGCCGAGCGGCTGTTGCGCCGGTCGACCGGCGCCTCCGCCGAGGTTCTGGCGCCGACGGTTGCTGCGCTTGCCGACAGGGCCAGGCGGACACATGCGGCCGAACTGCCGATCGAGCGGATTGCCGAATTGTTGCAGGCGGCGGAGGCCGATGCGGCCACGATGCCCGCCGACTTCGATGCTCAGGCACTGATCGCCGAGGAGTTGGCGTCGGCGTACAAGCGCGGACGCACCGCCTTCCGGGCGATCGAGACGGAGGCGGATCCGGATGCGTGGCACGCTTGGCGCAAGGCGGTGAAGCACCGGCTGCACCTGACCCAGCTCGGGACGCCTGCAGCCAAGCCGCATGACGTCGTCGCCGACCTCGACGCACTCGCCGAACTGCTCGGCGAGTGCAACGATCTCGCCAATCTAGCCGAGGTGGTGCAACGCGACCCGGCGCTGACCGGGGATGGCAAGACGGCACGGCGCGTGCTGGCGGTGTTCGCCAAGCGGCAACGGCGGCTGCGCCAACGGGCGCGTGCCTTGGGCGAGGCGCTGTTTCGACAGCGGCCGCGGCATTTTGCCCACGGTCTGGCCGCGGCTGGCGACCCTGGTGGTCCGGATCACGCCGCCGCCTGATGAACCGAGGCGCCGATCACGCCGCCGCCTGACGGGCTGGCACGAAGATCAGCCGGCGAACGCCCGCTGCTTTTCGCGGCGCCGGTCGGAGGCCGGCTGGTAGGCGACGCGGGCATGATAGCCGCAATAGGGGACGCCGCCTTCCGAGCGGCGGGCGCAGAAGTGGAAGCTCTGGTCGCCGGGATCGCCGACCGGCCACTTGCACGTCTGCTCGGTCAGTTCGAGGATGCCGGCATTTTCGACCAGCGGCGCGTCCGACAGCGTAAACACTTTGGGCGCAACGACGAGCTGCGGCTTCGGTGCGGGCAGGAAGTCCATCTTGAGCGCGGCATTGCCGACCGTATCGAGTCCGCCATGCGGACGGGCGTGCGGGCCGCCCGGCTGGCGCACCGGCGCCTTCTTGGCGCGTTGCGGCTGGGCGATGGCCGTCTTGGCGCGTCCGGACAGGCCAAGCCGATGCACTTTGCCGATGACCGCGTTGCGCGTGACGCCACCAAGTTCAGCCGCGATCTGGCTCGCGCTGAACCCGTCGCTCCACAGCTTTTTCAGCTGCTCTACCCGTTCCTCAGTCCAGCTCAGCATTAGTCCCCCTTGGAGCATGCTCCGGCTTGATTAACCAGGGCCGTGCCGGCGTTGCCGCCATAACTCTCTGACAGTCCTCGCGTTTCGCGCCGATCGGTTGTGCGATTCCTGGCCGGAATCGGCAGAATCCCCCACCCCGGGCACGAGCCCGCACTTCGCCCTGGACGTGTCACTGGGTTGCGCCTAGCCGGCCAATCCTCTCCAGAACGCCAGATGTGGTGTCTGTGGCGTCGAAGATGGGCTCGGCTGCACGACATGTCGTGCTTAACAAGAGGTAAACTACACCACCCCTAGACTCGACAGCAACTGTGCCCGAATCAAAAACGGTGGGCGAAGACCGATTTTCAACAGATACGATGCAAGTGAGTCTCATTCGCCACAGTGAACCGGCTCGGAAGCAGCCGAAACGCTTGCGGCAACACCACGGACGAGCCGGCTAAGCCGTTAGCAGCTTTGAAAAAACAGAATCCTTTACGCAATACTGCGCAAGTTGGTCGGCGAGCGAGCTTCCGCTGCCAAGGTCTTCGGCTGTCATCGGCACGAAATCCGGATTTTCCTGGTCCGCCCCGAAACGCGCTGCGGATGCGGCACTAACGCGCGTCGAGCACCTTCGCGCAGGCCGCCGGCAGGTCGGCGAGCTTCAGCGGCGGCTTCGGCGGCGACGGCGGTTCCGGCTTATACGGCTCGGGTCCGAGCCACCAGGCTAGGTCCTTGCCGCAGCCATCGCCCGCGGGCGGCGGCTCCTGCGGATGGCAGTCGGCCATGCCGGGCGGACAGGCGAGCCGCACGTGGAAATGATAGTTGTGGCCGTACCAGGGGCGCACCTTGGTCAGCCAGCCGCGATCGGTGCCGGCGCTCTCGCACAGCGCTTTCTTGATCGCCGGGTTGACGAAGATGCGGGCCACCGCCGGGTCGAGTGCGGCGCGGCGGATGAGCCGCTGGTGCAACGGCGACCAGATCTTCGGATCGATCTCGATTTTGTCGGACTTGACCACGGAGACGGCGCTGATCGTCTCGCGCTCGCCCGGCGTGAGCACGCGGTCCGGCATTGGCAGCAGCCAGATGTCGGCGTCAAGCCCGATCTGATGGCTGGCGTGGCCGGTCAGCATCGGTCCGCCGCGCGGCTGTCCCATGTCGCCGACGAGCAGGCCGGGCCAGCCGTCCGTCTGGGCGGCGGCGGCGAAGCGCTCGAGGAAGGCCACGAGGCTGGGGTGGCCCCAATTGCGGTTGCGCGACAGCCGCATCACCTGCCAGTCCGGGCCGTTGACCGGCATCGCCACCGCACCGGCAAGGCAGCCGCGGGCGTAGGTGCCGATCGAGCGGGCTTCGAGCGGCGCCGGCGTCAACTGGCTGCCGAACAGCACTTTGGCCGAGTCCGGCGGCAGTTTCGCCTTCGCCGCTTCGATCGCGCGTGCGCTCTCGGTGCCGCTCGCTTGCGACAGCGCCGGCACGGCGCCTGTCACCAACAGCAGCGCGGCGGAAAGGATCGGAAACAGGCGGCGAAGGCAGGGCATCGATCGGACCCGCAGCTCGGTGGCGACCCGCCGTTATGCAGGCAGCCAAAGTCAAATTTGCCCGAAAGGCTTAACGTTTCATAAACGGCAGGGAGCCCGGGGCGTCAAGCCTCGGCCGCCACCCGCTCGACCATGCGCTCGACCGCAGTGATCAACAGATCGATATCCGCCGCGCGCGACAGCCGGTGGTCGCCGTCGCGGACGTACGTGAGGATGACGTCGTCGCTGGCCAGCCGTTCGACCAGCCGTTCCGCGTGATGCCATGGCACGTCCGCGTCCATGCGGCCCTGCAGGATATGGACGGGACAGCCGGTCTCGATCATGCCGCCCAAGATCAGATGTCGGCGGCCGTCCTCGATCAGCTCGCGCATGATCGGCGTCGGCTCGGAGGAGTCGTCCGAGGCCAGGAGATGGCGGCCGGTTGCCAGGATTTCGGCCTTGGCGATCTCCGGCAGCCGCGCCCACATCAGATCTTCGGTGAAATCGAGTGCCGGGGCGATCAACACCATACCCTTGACGCGCGACTGCCCCCGTGGCGAACGCGTCAGTTCGACGCGGGCCAGTAGCAGCGACAACCAGCCGCCCATCGACGAGCCGACGAGGATCTGCGGCCCCGCAGTCGCCGAATCGAACGCGGCGAGGCTGTCTTCCAGCCAACGCGAGATGGTGCCGTCCTCGAAGCGGCCGCCCGAAGCGCCATGGCCGGAATAGTCGAAGCGAGTGACGGCGCGGCCCAGCCGTGCGCCGAGCGCATCGACGGCACACGCCTTGGTGCCCCCCATATCCGAGCGGAAGCCGCCGAGCCAGAACAGCCCCGGCGCGGCTCCCGCGCGAACGTTCACCGCGATGTCGCGGGCCTCGGCACCGCGGCCGACCGCGATCCTGCGCGCATTTCCGTCGATCACCGCCACACGGTCCCCCGTCGTCCGAATGTCTGATAGAGCTGCCGGCACCTTCACAGCGGCCGGCGAAGCCGGTATGTACCCTATGGCGCGGTCGTCGATGCCTCCTGACGCATCCGACCGAATCGCTGGCATCCGAATATCGCAGATCAGGGAACGAGGCGAGATGAACGCAGCGCTCAACGGAAAACTCGCGACCGTCTTCGGCGGCTCAGGCTTTCTCGGCAGATACGTCGTCCGCGCCCTGGTGCAGCGGGGCTGGCGGGTACGCGCCGCCGTGCGCCGGCCGGACCTGGCCGGTCCGTTGCAGCCCTACGGCGCCGTCGGCCAGATCCAGCCGGTACAGGCCAATCTTCGGCCGGAATTCCGCTGGTCGGTCGAACGCGCGGTGGAAGGCGCCGACGCCGTCGTCAATCTTGTCGGCATTCTCAGCGAATGGGGCAAGCAGAAATTCGATACCGTGCAGGCCGAGGGCGCCGGCATCGTCGCCGAAGCCGCCAAGGCAGCCGGCATACCCCATCTGGCACATGTCTCGGCGCTTGCCGCCGATGCGGACTCCGTCTCGCATTATGCCCGCTCCAAAGCGGCGGGCGAGGCGGCGGTGAAGGCCGGCTTCCCCGATGCGGTGATCTTCCGCCCGTCCGTGCTGTTCGGCACCGATGACACCTTCCTCAACCGCTTCGCCACGCTGGCGACGCTGAGCCCGGTACTGCCGCTCATCGGCGGCGGCAAGACCCGGTTCCAGCCCGTCTATGTCGCCGATGTCGCCGAGGCGATTGCCGATGCGATCGAGGGTAAGGCCAAGTCCGGCGCCAGCTACGAACTCGGCGGACCGCGGGTGATGAGCCTGCGGCAGATCTTCGAATTCATCCTCGCCGAGACCGGTCGCAAGCGCCTCCTGCTGCCGGTGCCGTTCGCGCTGGCGAGACTGAAGGCGAGCGTGCTGCAACTGTTGCCCAACCCGTTGCTGACCGTCGACCAGGTCAGGCTGATGACGTCGGATTCGATCGTCTCGGCCGAGGCCGCCGCCGCCGGGTTGACGTTCGAGGGGCTGGGGATCAAGCCGCGTGCGATCGAGGCGATCGCGCCGTCGTATTTGTGGAGATATCGCCTGCACGGCCAGTATGATCGCCACCCCGCCTGATCTCGACGGCCGGCAGGCCCCCGAGGTTCCTGTAGCAGGGCCGGTCATGGTTACTGAGCCCGAGAGCCTGTAGGCAGTCGGCGTTTGCGCGCTTTGATTGACACAATCGGGGCGTATGCACCAAGTCTTGCCCTTGAGCGACCCGATCCCGGCCGCCGCTAGACGGATGAAACCTTAGCCCTAATGTTCACGCTCTTTCATCATCCCTTTTCGCATCAGTCGCGTTTCATTCGACTGGCCGCAGCCGAATATGGAATTCCGACCGAATATGTCGTCGAGCGACCCTGGGAGCGGCGCGACGGATTCATGCTGATGAATCCGGCCGGTACGCTGCCGGTTGCGGTCGAGAACGATGGTCCGGCGCTGATCGGCGCGCTGCCGATCATGGAATATCTCGACGAGACGCGCGGATTCGTCGCCGGTGACAAGCGGCTGATGCCCAATCATCCGGATGCGCGCGCCGAGGTGCGGCGGCTGGTCGAGTGGTTTTCGGCCAAGTTCGACGCCGAGGCGGTCGGCTATCTGGTGCACGAGAAGTTGTACAAGCTGGAGATCCCGCGCGACCAGGGCGGCGGCGAGCCGGATTCGAGCATCCTGCGCGTGGCGCGCGCCAATATGCGCAACCACCTGAAATACATCGGCTATCTTGCCGCGACGCGCGACTGGCTCGCAGGGCCGCGCATGAGCTTTGCCGATCTCGCCGCCGCCGCGGCGCTTTCCTGCGCCGACTACCTCGGCGAAGTGCCCTGGGATGCGGACGAGAGCGCCAGGAGCTGGTACTCCAGGGTGAAGTCGCGCCCCTCGTTCCGTCCGCTGCTGATGGAAAAAGTGCTGGCCATGCCGCCGGCACCCGTCTACGCCGATCTCGATTTCTGACGCCGGGACCGACTGAGGCTGAAACGATGGATGCTGAAGCTGGACGAAAGCCCCTGGTGATTGCGATCGACGGTCCGGCGGCGGCCGGCAAGGGCACGATCGCTGCCCGGCTTGCCGAGCATTTCGGCTTGCCGCACCTCGATACCGGCCTGCTCTACCGTGCCATCGGCCGCATCATGGCCGATCGCGGCTTCGACGTCGACAACGAGGAAATCGCTGCGGCCATCGCCGAAAACCTCGACCCCGACGACTTGCGGGACCCGCGCCTGCGCGGCCACGAGGCCGGCGAACTCGCCTCTCGCGTCGCGGTGCATCGCAACGTCAGGGCTGCGCTCGTCCGCTTCCAGCGCGAATTTGCCGGGCGCCCGCCCGGCGCCGTGCTCGACGGCCGCGACATCGGCACGGTCATCTGCCCCGACGCCACCGTGAAGATCTTCGTGACCGCCTCGGCCGAGGAACGTGCCCGCCGCCGTACCGACGAACTCCGGGCTAAGGGCCGCGACATCGACTATTCCCGCATCCTCGCCGAGATCCGTTCGCGCGACGAGCGCGATTCCAGCCGCGCCACGGCGCCGCTGAAGGCGGCTGAGGATGCCGCCACGCTCGATACCTCCGAGCTCGATCGCGAGGCGGCGTTTGCCGAGGCCGTGGCCATCGTGTTGCGGGTCGCCGGACAGGCCGCCCAGACCGCCGCTGTCCGCCGCGCTTGATCCCCGCACCGGGCGCTCGTGGGCAGGTGCCCACGCAATCGACCCGCCGGACAAGCGAAAGCCGCCGCCAGGGGGCCGGCGGCGGCTTGAGATGTCCGTGTCGACCCAGCTGGGGGTCAGGCCGAGACGTTCATCAACAGCGACGACAGGTCCGTCGCCGACGTCGTGCCGGACGACGCGTAGGACGTCGACTTCGACGACTGCAGGCTCTTCACGAAGTCGGCGAGAAGCTTTTCGATGTCGGTCTGCGTCGACGAATCGGTCGAGCTCGTCGATGTCGAAGTGCTGGAACTCGACGACGAATCCGACGAATCGCTGTCGGTCGACGTCGAATCCGACGACGGTGGTGGCCCGGGCGGCGGTCCGGGCGGCATGGATCCGGTCGCGGCGGTGGAGTCGGTCGAGCCCTGCGAGAACGTGTTGTCGAACACGGACTTGAGTTCGCTGGCCTGCGACGAGGTGAGCGAGCCGGACGAGACTTGCGAATCGATCAGGCTCGAAATTTTCGACTTCATCTCCGACGGGCTCGGCGGAGTCGACGAACTCGACTGCGACGTCTGGTCTGCCTTGAGAGATGAGTCGATCGAGTCGAGCGCCGACGAGAGCGCGGTTTCGTCCGTTGAAGAAATGGTACCCGAGGATACCTCGGATTGCAGTTCATTCTGCAGTAACTGTCTTGGCGAGTATTGCTGCCCGCCAAATGATGTTGACGTAATGGAGGTCATCATTGGCTCCTGCGGTGGGGATACGCATGTTACAGGACTTGCGTTTGCAATTTGGACTGCCATAGGTTAAGGCTAAGTAACCAAGTGTTAAGCAATTTTTGCGGATGATTTCTGCAATGGCTTTAGAAACGAATGGAAACAATATTCTTGGCGCCTTGTGAGTCAGAGATGAATGCGCAGCCCCATGTGCTGATCGTTGAAGACGATCACGAAATCAGAAGTCTCGTCGCCCGCTACCTCGGCGCCAACGACTGTCGCGTCAGTCAGGCGCGCGACGGCCGGGAGATGGATCGGGTGCTCGGTGATTCGCGCATTGATGCGGTGATCCTCGACATCATGTTGCCGGGAGAGGACGGACTGACGCTGTGCCGGCGGCTCCGCCAGTCGCACGACCTGCCCGTGCTCATGCTGTCGGCCAAGGGCGACGAGATCGACCGCATCGTCGGCCTCGAGGTCGGCGCCGACGACTATCTGGCCAAGCCCTTCAACCCGCGCGAATTGCTGGCGCGCCTGCGTGCGGTTTTGCGCCGCTCGACCGTCGGCCGCAGTCGGACCGCGATCGAGGGTGCCCGCCACTTCATCTTCGCCGGCTGGACGCTCGACGTGCTGACCGGCGTGCTCATGGATCCGCATGGCGCACGGGTGACCATCACCGGCGCCGAACTGCTGCTGCTGAAGGCGTTCTGCGAGCGGCCCGGCCGCGTGCTCGCCCGCGACCAGTTGATCGAACTGACCCAGGGACGGCAGAACGGCTCGTCCGAACGCTCGATCGACATCCTGGTGTCGCGACTGCGCTCGAAGATCGTGCTCGATGCTCCCGCCGGCGACTTGATCCGTACCATCCGGTCAGGCGGCTATGTGTTCACGCCGGATGTGACGGCCGAGCCATGAACCGGCTGGTCTCGTTGTTGCCGGGCACCATCGCCAGCCAACTCGCTGTGCTGATGGTCTTGGCGGCCGTCATGTTCAACGTCATGCTGGCCGTGTCGTTTTCCGTCGAGCATATGGTGTCCGACCGTCTCTGGCCGAACCGCTTTCAGTTCGAGCCGTGCGAGCCGCCACCCGGGCCGGGGTTTGGGCCGGAACGCCGGCAGCCGGATGCCCAGCCGGACATCCGGAGCGATACGCCGGAGAGCGGCCTGCACCTTGGCGAGCCGCGACAGGCCGGGACCAATTGCCTGCGCCGGCCGCCGCCACGCGGCCTGCTGCCGTTTCCTTCCGGACCGATCATCCTTGGCACGATGGCGTTCCTGACCGCCACCATCGTCGTTCTCGGCATCTGGGCGGCCAGGGCGCTCATCGCGCCGCTGAAGGACTTCATTGAGGCGGCCGAGCGTTTCAGTGCCACGGATGACGGCACCCGGCTTGAGGAGACCGTCGGCCCCGCCGAGATCCGGGCGCTCGCCCGCGCGCTCAACGCCATGCAGGCCCGTATCGGCATCCTGGTCGGCGATCGCACCAAAATGCTGGCAGCCGTCGGCCACGACTTGAGGACGCCGATCACCCGGCTCAGGCTCCGCGCCGAATTCATGGAGGACGACAGCGAGCGGCGGCGGATGCTGGCCGATCTCGACCACATGGAAGCGCTGGTCCAGGGCGCGCTCATGCATCTGCGCGACGGCAAGACCGGCGAGGAGACGGTCGCCGCCGACCTGCCCAGCCTGCTGCAGGCGATCTCCGACCATTTCGCCGATTTGGGCCACGAGGTGCCGCTGTCGGCGCCGCCGCGACTGGTGTTGCGCATGCGGCCGCATGAGATCCAGCGCGCCATCACCAACCTCGTCGAGAACGCCGTACGCTACGGCAAGGACGCGCATGTCGAATTGAATCGCACCGCCAAGGGCGACGTCGTCATCCAGATCATCGATTCCGGCCCCGGCATCGTCGAGAGCGAGGCCGAGGAATTGTTCGAGGCGTTCAGGCGCGGCAATGCGGCGCGCACCATGAACGAAGCCGAGGGGTTCGGGCTCGGTCTGTCGATCGCCCGCGCCATCGCCGAGGGGCATGGCGGCAGCCTCGACCTGATCGGACGCGAGCCCTCGGGCGTCGTGGCGCAATTCGTGCTGCCGGGAAGCCTCGTCGCCGACCGCGGGCCGGCGGTCTGAGCCGACCCGGCAATGCCCCCTTGACCTTTTGCGTCCGAAGGGCCAAGCGGAGGGTCCGATTCAGCCGCGAACTCGCCTTTCGCCAGTCCAGGGCATTCATGTCATCCGCTATCGATCTCGGCCCCCTGACGTCCCGCATGCCGGCCTTCGCGCCGGGTTCCGTCTGGCTGGTCGGCGCCGGTCCCGGCGATCCGGGACTCCTCACCGCGCTTGCCATCCACGCGCTGTCGCTGGCCGACGTCATCGTCTATGACGCGCTCGTCAGCAATGACGTCCTGTCGCTGGCCCGCTCGCAGGCTGCCCGCGAATTCGCGGGAAAACGCGGCGGCAAGCCATCGGCTAGGCAGCGCGACATCACCGAGCGGCTGATCGAACTGGCGCGCGGCGGCAAACGCGTGCTGCGGCTGAAGGGCGGCGATCCCTTCGTCTTCGGCCGCGGCGGCGAGGAAGCGCTGGCGCTGGTGGCGGCGGGCGTGCCCTACCGCGTCGTGCCCGGCATTACCGCCGGCCTTGGCGGTATCGCGCTGGCCGGCATCCCAGCGACGACGCGCGAGACCAATCAGGCGATCACGCTGATGACCGGCCATTCGGCCGCCG
The DNA here is from genome assembly GCA_031291595.1 of Ancalomicrobiaceae bacterium. Classification (GTDB taxonomy): domain Bacteria; phylum Pseudomonadota; class Alphaproteobacteria; order Rhizobiales; family Ancalomicrobiaceae; genus CAIYYN01. The sequence continues at coordinate 13,742 of JARLIU010000300.1, forward strand.
ACGCCGAGATCGACTGGGCCGCCTTCGCCGCGACGAAATCGCCGCTCGTCCTCTATATGGCGGCCAACAACCTGCCGAAGATCGTACCCGAGCTCATTGCGGCCGGCATGGCGCCGGACACGCCGGTCGCCTTCGTCACCAAGGCGACGACGCCGGACGAGCGGGTTGTCGTCACGGCGCTCGGACGCGCGGTCGAAGACATGCTGGCTGCCGGCGTCGAGGCCCCGACCATCACGGTGATCGGCTCGATCGTCGGCTTGAGACGCCTGCTGATACCGGAGTGAGCCGGCCGGCTTACCTCAGCCCGCTCTCGGCTGCGGCGCGCAGCGTCGCGATGTTGGCGGCGTAAATGTCGGGCGCATCGACCGAGCCGCCCTTGAAGATCGCCGAGCCCGCCACCAGCACGTCGGCCCCGGCCGCGACCACCAGCGGCGCCGTCTCGGCGCTCATGCCGCCATCGATCTCGATGTGAACAGGCCGATCGCCGATCATCGCCCGGATGCGGCGGATCTTGTCCAGCTGCGCCGGGATGAACGACTGCCCGCCGAAGCCGGGGTTGACGGTCATCACCAGCACCAGGTCGATGCGGTCGAGGATGTGGTCGAGCGCTGAAACCGGCGTGGCGGGATTGAGGGAAACGCCCGCCCGCTTGCCCTGCGCCTTCACCGTCTGCAGCGAACGGTCGAGATGCGGCCCGGCCTCGGCATGCACCGTGATGATGTCGGCCCCGGCCTTGGCGAAGGCCTCGATGTACGGATCGGCCGGCGCGATCATCAGGTGCACGTCCATCACCGTCTTGATGTGCGGACGGATCGCGGCGCAGGTCGCCGGGCCGAACGTGATGTTGGGGACAAAATGTCCGTCCATCACATCGACGTGCACCCAGTCGGCGCCCGCGGCCTCGATCGCCCGGCACTCGGCGCCGAAATTGGCGAAATCGGCCGACAGGATGGACGGGGCGATCTTGATGGCGCGGTCGAAGCTCATGATGCATCTCATTGCTTGCCGCCGGGGCGTCGCCTCCGGCTGCGATTGCTGTGCGGTGTCTGTCACCGCCCGTATCTACGTCCGAATGCGGCGGACAGCCAAATGAAAAACCCGCAGCGGCTGCCCGCTGCGGGTGATGGTGTTGCGTGCTCGGGTCTGGCCGGACGGATCAGCCGTCCTGACGCGCCTTCAACGCCGCGCCCAGGATGTCGCCGAGCGAGGCCCCGGAATCGGAGGAACCGAACTGGGCGATCGCCTCCTTCTCCTCGGCCATTTCCAGCGCCTTGATCGAGACCTGGATCTTGCGGGTCTTGCGATCGAACTGGATGACGCGGGCGTCGAGCCGCTCACCGGCAGCGAAACGCTCGGGCCGCTGGTCGGCACGCTCGCGCGCGAGTTCCGAACGCTTGATGAAGGTGGTCAGGTCCTGGTCGACGATCTTCACTTCGAGACCGCCTTCCTTCACCTCGATGATCTCGCAGGTGACGATCTGGCCGCGCTTCAGGTCGCCCGCCTTCTCGAAGGGGTCGCCGGCAAGCTGCTTGACGCCGAGCGAGATGCGCTCCTTCTCGACGTCGACATCGAGTACCACCGCCTTGATCTTGTCGCCGCGGCGGAATTCCTCGATGACCTGCTCGCCCGGACGGTTCCAGTCGAGATCGGACAGATGGACCATGCCGTCCACATCGCCGTCGAGACCGATGAACAGGCCGAACTCGGTCTTGTTCTTGACCTCGCCCTCGACCACCGTGCCCGGAGGATACTTCTCGGTGAAGACCTCCCACGGGTTCGACAGCGTCTGCTTCAGACCGAGAGAGATGCGGCGCTTGATCGGATCGACCTCAAGCACCATGACGTCGACTTCCTGGCTGGTCGAGACGATCTTGCCGGGATGGACGTTCTTCTTGGTCCAGCTCATCTCCGAGACGTGGATCAGGCCTTCGATGCCCGGTTCCAGCTCGACGAAGGCGCCGTAGTCGGTGATGTTGGTGACGCGGCCATGCAGCTTGGTGCCGACCGGATACTTGGCGGCGATGCCGTCCCACGGATCCGTCTCGAGCTGCTTGAAGCCGAGCGAGATGCGGTGCGTTTCCGGATTGACGCGGATGATCTGCACGCGAACCGTCTGGCCGATGTTCAAGACTTCGGACGGATGGTTGATGCGGCGCCA